>JAAXJF010000058.1 GCA_012269985.1 Acidimicrobiaceae bacterium | reverse complement strand
CTACGCCAACAACGACCGACTCGCCCAGACTTCCACTTCCTCCAGCGCCAAGCGCCACATTTACTCAGAGCACTGCAAGTACGAGAGCGAAGAAGCGCGCAAAGTTTCGGAGCTCGTTCTGTGAGAGCAAAACAGGCAATGTGAGTATCGCCGCTGCGACGAGTACACCAAGTAGAAAGCGTGCGCCTTTCCTGCTCATACCCGCTCCACTGGGCGCTGACCGAAAAGGCCCCACGGGCGAAACACCAGAACAGCGATCAACACGATTAGTGCGGCAACGATTGACATCTCGGTGGGCAGGCCGAGGTAGCCCGGAATGAGCGTTTGGGCTTGCGCCCCGCTGCCGCCTCCAACTACGGCTCCGCGGAGCGAATCAAAGCCTCCAAGGGTGACAGCTGCAAGGGAATAGATCAACGTACGGAACATGAGGGACGAATCGAGAAGAGACATTGATGCAGCCAGACTGGCAGCGAGGGCGGCGAGTGCTCCTGAAATACCCCAACCGATCGCCATGAACTTCTTCGGTTGAATTCCAACAAGAATCGAGCTCCCTCGATTGTCGGTGAGTGCACGAAACGACAGACCTGCTTTGGTCTTCGACAAAAACAATGTCACGAAGCCGCAAGCGATGAGTACGACCACCCAAGCACCAATCGTTGTATAACGGAGTCGAGCACCGAAGACGCTTACGAAATCGTTCGAACCCGATGGAAACAGTTCACCAAAAATACGCCCGCGCGTTCCCCACTGGCTAGCGATGACCGCGCTCACACAGATAAGAAGCGCAATAGAGCGATTGAGTGCACGCTGCGGGGTCGATTCATCGAAATCACGCACGAGCCCCCATTGCAACGCAACAGCAAGCACCGCCGCAACTACCACTGCCAAGAGGGTCGCAATCCATAAATGGAATGGATGTCCGGGCAAATTAGAAAACAATGCTGCACCGGCCACGACGGATGCGGCTGGGGAGGCCATAGCGAGTGCAACGTAGCCACCGAAGAGACCGATTTCGCCCTGTGCGAGGTTGACTCGCCCGGTTGCGCGATGGCTTATTGCGATAGCAACAGCGAGGGCCGCGTAAATCGACCCGTTAAAGAGCCCGTCCATTAACCGCTGAATGAGAAGTGTCACGAAATCCTCGCCAATACAAAAGTAGTGCCGGTGGGTTTTCACCCACCGGCACCACCTGAAGTGATTACTTACTGAGAGTAATTACTCAGCAACCTTCGCCTGGAACCCAAGCGCAGTTCGGTGAAAGACCACTAAGGTCGATCGTTCCGCCCTGCTTGACCCAAGTCCGGTTTGCGAGGTCATACTGTGAAATGTCGGAACCTTCGACGAAGTAGGCGTCTGAGTTTCCGTTCATGTTCATCTGGATGCCATCAAGCAACGCTGGGTGCGTGAAGGTCAGAAGTCCACGCTGAGCAAGCATGATGTTGGTGCGGTTGATGCCGCCGTCAAGCTCGGCTGCGATGCGGAGGACTTGTTCCCACACAGGACCACGGTTAGCGAAGCCTTCACCCTGAAGTGAAATTGAGGAGTCGCCACCGTACTCATCCAACTTCTCGTTGGCGTATGAGATCCAGAGGTCATCTGCGAAGCCGGCATCAGTTGTGTCCTTGATGCCACCACCCACGATGTACCAGCCGTCTGCGTCTTCGCCTGCTGGATCCATGTAGGCAGCGATTGACTTACACACCGACGGCGTGAAGACTGCCTGCGCATTCTCAATGATGCCGGAACGGCCTGCTTCCTGGATGGCCAACACGCAAGGGTTACCAGCCGTCATTGAAATGAAGATGTCCGGGTTGGTTGCGGCAAGCGTGGTGACCTCGTTGGTCAGCGTTGCAGATGCTGGGTCATGACGAACGATCTCAAATGAATCAATGTGGTCACTGTTATCAGCAAAGTCCTTGAACGCCTGCTCATAGGCAAGACCGAAGTCGTTGTCCATCACGAGGCCTGCAACAACAACACCTGGATCGGTGTTGGCTTCAATCCATGCGCCCCAGAGGAGAGCCTCTGATGCGTAGCTGAGCTGGTAGCCGGTGGTCCATGGGTGGTTGACCGGGTCACCCCAAGCCTGGTGGCCAGTTGCAACCATCACCTGTGGAACACACTGAGCATTGAACTCTGGCTGCACTGAGAAGGTGTTAGGTGAACCGAGCGTGTGGCCAACAAGTGGCTTCGTGCTCTGGAAGAACTCGCTCCAAGCCTCAATGGTCTTAGTAGCGACGTACTCGTCGTCTTTCACAATGACCTCAAAGGTGTATCCGCCGATACCGCCCTGATCGTTGATCATGTCGAAGTACGCACCGAGTCCTGTGTAGATGTTGCCATAGACGGCAAGCGAACCAGAGTTGGCGGTTGTTACACCGATGGTGATGACACCGTCATCAAGGCCTTCATCGTTGTTCCAGCCCTCTGGGCACTCGTTGGTGTCGATGGTGAAACCTGCAGGTCCGACGAGAATACCGTCGTCTCCAAGTCCCCAACCCTCGGACTCCGCGGTAGCAATAATTTCGGCACGCTCTGCGGCCCACAACTCTTGCCAACCTTCAATTGTCGTCGGAAGCTCGGCAGCTTCTTCTTCGTATTCTTCAGATGCCTACGCAACTTCATCTTATGTTTTTTCTTCTCTTTCTGATATGCGATTCTCTTCTGCTTGATCTTCAGAATCCTCTTCAGCAGGCGCGTCAGCTTCTTCAGCTGCTGGCTCCTCTGCTGGAGCATCGGAAGCGTCGTCTCCACCACATGCAGCAGCCACCATTGCGACAACTGCGAGAGCGGCGAAGTTCTTCTTCATCCTTCTCATGTATCTCCCCTTTTTTGTTGTTTCGATGAGCCGGGACGACTCAGCGACTTTGGTTTTACGACTTTGTTATTGAAATAGGACGTTCTCGGAATTGTGAATAAAGACTCTGGCCCGACAGGCGGGTCAGATTTTCGGGTAGTGATGGTGCTTTTGGATCAATTCGGTACACCCTCTGCATAAAAGTTGGTTTTAATGATCCCACGATGCCCCGAGGCAAAAAGAACGTCACAATCACGAGGATTACACCGTAAATTAGGGCCGAGAACGGACCTTTGCCATCGAGAACAAAAAGTCCGAAGTCGATGTTTACATTCTTGGAGAATTCCTTCACGAATACGATAACGAACGCACCGATAAAGGCACCACCAAGAGTTGCAACACCTCCGATGACGAGTCCCACCAGCATTTCGACTGCGAGTGGGAACAAGAAGTCCTGCTCGGCGACGAATCCTTTATCGAGTGCGAGAATCGTTCCCGAAAGCCCACACATTGCCGCCGAGGTTCCAAAGGTAAAGACCTTTTGGCGAACAAGGTTAACCCCGCTCACCGCAGCACCCGTTTCGTTGTCACGAATAGCGATAATTGCTCGCCCCGCTCGGCTGTTGAGAAGGTTTCTCACTGCGAACGTCACCACAAGAACCATGGCCACAATTAGGAAGTACCGATAACGAGCGGGCTCGGTCTCGGTGAACCCGAGTGCCTTTCCGAGCCCCGTCGGAATCACCTTCTCGTCAATGATGCGGCCGTTGGCGCCGCCAGTTTTCTCGGCAATCCCAAAGGTTTCAATCTTTGCTAGGGACGGGAACACCACGGCTACCGCAATTGTGATCACCACCAGGTACAAACCTTTAATGCGTAGCGCCGGTAGTGCAAGTAGCGAGCCAAAGGCGAACGATGCCGCCATTGAGAACGGAATCACCATCCAATAATCAAACCGCAAGTCCTGCACGAGCCAAGCTGTTACGAAAGCACCCAGACCAATGAAGGCACTGTGCCCGAGTGCGAAAAGCCCTCCGTAACCAAGAACAAGGTTCAGGCCCATAATGGCAATCGCCATCGCCCACATCCGGTTTACGCGTCCCACCTGATATTCCGGGAGGATAAACGCGACTGCGATCAGTATTACCAGGATAATCGCCATGAGGATCATCATGTGCGTGCGGTGCTTTGAACTACCGCGTTCTACAACAATTGGAAACATGATAAATCAGACCCTTTCAATTCGCTTCGTGCCAAACAGGCCGCTGGGTTTAAACCACAGCACTGCCAACAAGATGAGTACTGGAATCAGCAACGGTGTTGCTGGGAGGAACTCAAGAGGCGGATGTTCGAGGCCAAAATGCCAGGAGCCGAGGTAGCCGTTGCCGAGCGATTTCGTGAGACCGACAATCATTCCACCAATAGCTGCTCCTCCAACCGAGTCAAGACCACCAACGGCTGCAGCTGCAAAGGCGTAAATGACGATCGCCGCCATCATGCTTGGCTGCAACGTGATACGTGGTGCAACGATGACGGCGCCAAGGGCGCCGAACGCCGAAGCGAGTGCCCAGCCGAAACTCAAAACCCGACCAGTGCGGACTCCGACAAGTCGAGCTGACTCAACGTTTGCAGACACTGCGCGGAATGCGAGACCCATCTTGGTCTTGTTCAAGATGATGAACAAGATGTAGAGAACTACACCGAGGGTGACGATTGTGCCAATGGTGTCGTAGAACAAGCGGGCGCCAAAGATCACGATCTTGTCGTCTGAGCCGTTCGGGAACATTGCTGGCATTACTCGAGCCTGATAGTTCCAGATGATTCCTGCAATTGCGTTGATTCCTAGGAATAGTCCAAGCGTGATCAACACGACCGGCAGGTGATCTTCTGGGTCGAACGGTCGCGTGAGCGTTCGCTCGATCGTGATCCCAACTCCGGCCGAGAGCACCATCGCAATGATGGCAGCCACCCAGATAATCAAATATTGATTTCCGAGGAAGTCAAGAATGCCGCTTTGAACCGCAAAGATGTAGGCAAAGAACGCACCAAACATTGCCATTTCGCCTTGAGCAAAGTTGATCAAAGTTGTGGCTTTGAAAATAAGGACAAGGGCGACGGCAATCGAGGCGTACACCGCCCCGTCACTCACCCCGTCAAAGATACGTTGAAGTAATAGTTGCATCTACGGTCCCCCTTACGCTCCGAGATACGCGGCCTGAACCGCTGGGTCATTACGAAGTTCCTCAGCGGAACCCGAGCCTGTAATTTCTCCGGTCTCAAGCAGATAACCGCGATCGGCAATCTCGAGCGCCAGGTTTGCGTTCTGCTCCACGAGCAGCATCGATGTGCCTTGCTCTTTATTGAGTTGGGCGAAAGTCTGGAAGAGATCTTCAATGATGAGCGGCGCAAGACCAAGTGATGGCTCGTCTAGCAACATCATTGTCGGTCGGCTCATTGCGGCCCGAGCCACAGCGAGCATTTGCTGTTCACCACCAGACAACGAGCCAGCGGCTTGTGTTCGACGCTCACCAAGCACCGGATATTTCTCAAACCACATTTCGATGTCTGACTGAACCTCATCGTCGGTGCGGGTATAGGCGCCGACCTCAAGATTTTCAAGCACTGTGAGCGCAGCAAATGTTCCACGTCCCTGCGGGACATGGGCTACACCGGCGTTCACAATGTCAGCGGTGTCTGCTTTCGAGATATCACTGCCATTCAGCATGACCGTACCCTCGGTTGCAACCATGTTGCAGATTGCCCGAAGGGTTGTGGTCTTGCCAGCACCGTTGGCCCCGAGCACCACCACAATCTCACCCTGGTTTACTTCAAGGTTGACACCGTGCAACGCCTGGATTGCTCCGTAGGACGCTGTCACGTTTTCACAGGAAAGAACTTGGTTACTCATTATTTGCTGCTCCCCAAGTAGGCCTCGACAACTGCGGGGTTCTCACGAACCTCTGCTGGTGTACCTTCGGCGATCTTCCGGCCAAGGTTAAGTACGACGATCTTCTCTGTCAGCGCCATCACCATCTTCATGTGGTGCTCAACGAGGAGCACTGTGAGCTGGTAGCGATCACGGATTTCACGAATCACATTTCCGAGCTCTTCCACTTCAGCGTGGGTGAGACCCGATGCTGGCTCATCAAGCATCAACAGTTTCGGCGAGCCGATCAATGCGCGGGCAATTTCAATGCGCTTCAACGTACCGAACGGAAGACCATCAGCAGGGTGGAACGCAACATCTTCAAGGTTGAGTTCGGCGAGCACCGCGTAGGCCTTTTCGCGAAGGTCGGACTCTTCTTTCTTGGTGTTGATCTTGAACATCGACCGCCAGTAGCCGGCAGACGTTGTGGTGTGCGCACCAACCATCACGTTTTCGAGGACGGTAAGGCCTTTCCACAATGCCAAGTTCTGGAAGGTTCGATATGCACCTACCTCACAAATCTCGTGCGCTTGCAGAGCCAAAAGATCTTGACCCTCAAATTCAACCGAACCTTCGGTCGGGTCATAAATGCGGCTCACGACGTTGAACAACGTCGTCTTACCGGCCCCATTGGGACCGATCAAACCACAGATCTGGCCTTTCTCGACATCGAACGATGCAGAGTCCAGAGCGGTAATTCCCCCGAACTTCACCGTGATGTCACGAACAGACAACTGCGACATGAAATCTGTACTCCCCCTAGTAAGGCCTTTGGTCACGGACGACCGAAGGCGTTCCGGGAAAGCATAGACAAGACGACCCTCCAAAAAGAAATCATTGGTGGCAATTGTCACATCACCACACAGTGATCGGCCGCGGCGCGTCACTCTGCGTCATTGACCAGATTTACTGCGCTGTAGGGCGAGTGGGGATCGAACCCACGACCAAGGGATTATGAGTCCCATGCTCTAACCACTGAGCTATCGCCCCTAAAGACGGGCGGGGCCCCGAAGGACCCCGCCCGTGGCTCCGGGAGCAGGGCTCGAACCTGCGACCCGCTGATTAACAGTCAGCTGCTCTGCCAACTGAGCTATCCCGGAATTACCGGTGCGAATCTTATCGCTCTCTCGCCTCGCTGTCACCAAGGGTCGGCTCTGGTGCGCTGATTTATCCTGCGAATCTCAACTACTGCAAGAACTCGCGAAGACGTTCGGCCATCAACGGTGAGCGCAACCTCGCGAGAGTCTTCGCCTCAATCTGTCGAATGCGCTCACGGGTAACACCCAGTTCGGCACCGACCTCTTCAAGCGTGCGAGGTCGATCGAGCCCGAGACCGAAGCGCATCTGCACAATCTCCCGTTCACGTTCACCGAGGCTGTCAAGAAGTTCAACGATCTTTGACTCGAGGTCAAGCGCCTCAACTTGAGAAGCGGGACCAGCCACATCGTCGGCAACGAAGTCACCAAGTTCGGCGTCATCTCCGTCACCCACTGGCGAATCAAGCGAGAGGGGCTCTTGCGACCAGCGCAACAATTCGGAGACCCGATCCTCTGGCATGTGCAAGCATTCAGCAAGCTCCGGCACCGTTGGTTCACGCCGGAACTCCTGAAGGAACTCTCGACGTCCTCTCAGCAGACGGTTGAGGTGCTCGACCATGTGCACCGGTATGCGGATAGTTCGAGATTGATCGGCGATCGACCGTGTGATCGCTTGGCGTATCCACCATGTCGCATACGTCGAGAATTTGAAGCCCTTTGCGTAATCGAACTTCTCGACTGCTTTCATCAAACCGAGATTTCCCTCTTGAATGAGGTCAAGAAGTTGAACTCCCCTGTTGGTGTATCGCTTTGCGATTGAGACCACCAAACGGAGGTTTGCTTGAGTCAGTGCATGACGGGCACGCTGCCCTCGTGACACTTGCCGCAGCAACTGGCGTCGCTCCGTATCGTCAACTGCGCCGGCATCAATCGTGGCTGCAGCCTCAATGCCTTCGGCTACTAAGCGCGCCAAGTGGCGCTCTTCGTCGGTGCTCAACAGGTCAACGCGCCCGATCTCCTGCAGATACATCCGCATCCCGTCGCCCGCAGTAACATCGCCACCGGTCGCACGGCGCCCCCTATTGACCCTGGGAATACCCGCCGTGTCATCCATCTGTCGGCGACGCCGACGTCCCGAAGCCGGGGTTGCATCGTGGTCTGCTTCAACCTCGCCGGCAGCATCAATATCGAAGCCCAGTTTGGCGAGTGCGGCACTCACCGACATGAGCGCATCGGT
>JAAXJF010000017.1 GCA_012269985.1 Acidimicrobiaceae bacterium | reverse complement strand
CTTCTTCACGGGAAATCTTCCACTTACGGCCACGGGTACCTGCGGTGCCTTTCGTCATGTCGACCGCCATTTTCAACGCAGCTGCGCCAGTGCGTTTGCCGACTCGTGTCTGCAACATCCACAGACGTCCCTGCTCAATGGTGAACTCGGTGTCGCACATATCGGTGTAGTGCTCTTCGAGCCGAACGAAAATCTTGAGCAACTCGGAGTGAATTGACGGGAAGATCTTCTTCATGTGATCAAGAGTCAACGTATTCCGAATACCGGCGACGACATCTTCGCCTTGGGCATTCACCAAGAAGTCGCCGTAGGGCCGGTTTTCTCCGGTAGCAGCGTTGCGAGTGAAGCCGACTCCCGTACCTGAATTGTCATCACGGTTACCGAACACCATGGCCTGAACGTTGACAGCAGTACCGAGTTCGTGGCTGATCTTTTCACGAACTCGATAGGCGATCGCCCGCGCACCATTCCACGATTTGAAGACTGCTTCGATTGCACCGTCAAGCTGTGCCCGAGGGTCTTGCGGGAACGGAGAGCCGGTGGCCTTACGAACCGCTGCGAGAAATGTCTTGACGAGTTGCTGGAGCGCCTTTGCATCAAGATCGGCATCGTTGTCGGTGCCAGCTTTCGCTTTCGCCGCTTCGAGTGGATGTTCAAAGAGGTCGCCATCAACGTCGAGCACGATGCGTGCGTACATGGCGATGAAACGTCGGTATGAGTCATAGGCGAAGCGTTCGTCACCGGTGACATTCGCCAAACCGATCACGCTTGCGTCATTAAGACCAAGGTTGAGAACCGTGTCCATCATTCCCGGCATGGAAAACTTTGCGCCCGAGCGCACACTCACGAGCAGAGGATCGTTAGCGTCGCCCAGTTTGCGACCCATCATCTTTTCGAGCTTGGCGACATGTCGGGTCACCTCAGCGTCGAGACTCGACGGCCAGCCACCATGCATGTAGTCACGGCAGGCGTCGGTCGACACCGTGAACCCTGGAGGGACGGGCAGGTTCAGCACCGTCGTCATTTCCGCGAGGTTCGCCCCCTTGCCACCAAGAAGGTCCTTGTAGGTCATCGGAGGTTTGCGGTGCTTAGGGACGAATGCATAGACGTAGGTCAAGGGCAGAAAGTCTACGCCCGCCACCCCAAGACCGAACAGAAGCCCCGGCAGACGAGGCGTCAGGAATCTCGGCGACGACGGGCTCGAACCAGCATTGCGCCGCCATCTGATGAGGTCACAACCCCCACTGCAACGTCATCGACGATGACCTCTTCGCCGACGTCGAGGTCGCCGGCCATCCGAATGATCTCAAACGGTGAAGACGATTGCCTGGCATCCATACGCTCGACGAGCTCTTGACCGGGATAACAGCCCTTCGTGAATGACACGAGCTCTGCCAGCATCGGAAGCTCTGCGGGAATCGTCTCTCCGGCGATGATCTCGTGTCCACCTCGGGGCCAACCTTGAGCAACTCGTGAGTGCTCGACATCGTCGGGAGTAGCGGCGTCAGCAGGAACGAGCGTGAGCGCAACGTCGACTCGCAACAGAAATCGCTGCAGCCGGGCGAGCACCTGCTCACCGTCTCCCGGATCACAATCGATGACAAACTCATTGGTGCTGCGGCGCAGTACGCCGATAAGCGCAATGACCTTGCCTGTTGGTTCGAGGAGCAACGACAGCACACGATCTCCATCGCTCAACCCTTCGATCTGCTGAGATAACTGAGAATGCAGGTATCGCTCAGTGTCGACCCCTACGGCTGAGATCACATCACGAGGGGCGACTGCCCACACCGCCTCTTCCCACTCGATCAAATCGTTCATTTCAACTCTCCTGCGACCTTCGGGTCGCTGTCATTCGTCGAGCCGCTGGAATAGCCGCGAGAAGCGCCGCTGCTTTATTGCGACACTCCAAATCTTCATCCTCTGGGTCCGAGTCGGCGACGATACCGGCACCTGCTTGCAGTGAAGCTGTCACTCCATCTGCACGAACAAACATGGTGCGGATGCAGATTGCAGTGTCGAGGTTGCCCGACCAGTCGAGATACCCGACAACACCGGCGTAAGGGCCTCGCCGCACTGGTTCCAACTCATCAATGATCTCCATCGCCCGCACCTTTGGGGCGCCACTCACTGTGCCCGCGGGCAACGTTGCTTTGAGCACGTCGATCGGGCCCAGCCCGGGACGAATTGTGCCAGTGACCTGAGAGGTGAGATGCATCACATGGCTATAGCGCTCAAGTGTCATGAACTCTTCAGGCTCCACTGAACCAAATTCGGCAACACGCCCAACATCATTTCGGGCTAAATCGACGAGCATCACATGCTCGGCACGCTCTTTTGGATGTTCGAGCAACTCTGCGGCGAGGCGACGGTCGTGCTCTTCGTCAAGACCGCGCTTACGAGTACCGGCAATTGGACGGCTCACAATGTGATCACCCCGCAACTGCACCATTGGTTCGGGAGACGAACCAACAAGCGTTGCCTCATCGTGTCGAATGAAGTACATATACGGGCTCGGATTCACCTGCCGTAACACCCGGTAGACGTCAAACGGGTCTGCCTCCAACTCGATGTCGTACCGCTGCGCAAGCACGACTTGGAAGATGTCACCCGCAAGAATGTGCTCTTTCGCGGTCACGACAGCGTCGAGATATCGCCCGCTGCTCATCGATGATGGAACGTCTTCGTGCCGCTCACCGGGCACGGGGGGCTCAACAACCGTTGCCTCTGATGGGGCCGCCAAGCGCTGCGCTGATGTTTTCACCGCATCAATCGCTGCGTCTCGAGCGGCCAACAAGTCGGCTTCGCTCAGCGGATGACCCGCCTCATCGCGAGTCACAACTGACTCGATGAGGTAGATCCGTTGGCGCCAATGGTCGAACGCCGCAAGCGAGCCGATAATGCTCATCACTGCGTCAGGCATGCCGTGATCGTTGAGAGGAGCATCCGGAAGGTGCTCGACCTCGCGAATGACGTCATATCCGAGATAGCCAACGATGCCGCCATGCAGCGGAGGAAGGTCTGCAATATCGGGACTCGAATGCGAGTCGAGAAGAGCCTCTAACGCCCCAAGGATCCCCTCATCGGTCGGCACCATTGCGCCGAGGGTTCCTTCAATGTCGAGCGTCTCACCTCGAAGTACCAGTGTGGCAACCGGATCGCGGCCGATGAAAGAGAACCTGCTCCAACGCTCACCGTTCTCGACCGATTCGAGTAAAAAACCTGGCCCATCGTCTACGAGTTTCAGAAACGCAGAGACCGGAGTCTCGAGATCGCCAAGAACCTCCGTCCACACCGGAACAACACTGTGGTCAACGGCATAGGCAAGAAACTCGTCGGCTTGAGGACGAATGTTCATCCGGCCTCGCCAAGAGACCGGTAAAAACATGTCCGTTCACCGGTGTGACAGGCGCCGCCGCCGTGCTGCACGACCTTGAAGAGCAATGTGTCGCCATCACAGTCGTAGTACGCCTCACGAACCGATTGGTGATCGCCACTTGTATCGCCCTTGCGCCACAATTCTCGACGACTCCGAGACCAATACACCATGCGGCCTTCAGCCAGCGTGCGATCTAGTGATTCAGCGTTCATCCACGCCATCATCAACACTTCGCCAGTTTCCACCTCTTGTGCAATGGCGGGCACGAGACCGTCAGCGTTGTAGGTGATCTGGTTCCTCACCTCATCGACGAGATGAACCGGCTTCCACTCTGACTGCGTTGAGTCCATATGGTGATCCTACGCCGACGATCCGGCGCTCACCCAGAACACCGCCACCGCTACAAATAGAGGCCGGTCGATGCCTCAATGCGTTCAGCCGCCACCGCATGGATATCTCGCTCGCGCAACATGACGAGATCTTCTCCCTGCACCTCAACCTCGTAGCGGTCTTCGGGGCTAAACAGAACACGGTCGCCAACCTCAGCGGAACGGACGTTTTGTCCGAGCGCAATGACTTCAGCCCATACGAGACGCTTCGCCATCTGCGCAGTGGCTGGAATGAGAATGCCCCCTGAACTCTTCCGCTCACCTTCATCTTTGCCAATGCGAACAAGCAGCCTGTCGCTCAGCATTTTGATCGGAAGTTTGTCGTTTTCAGACACCACGCTCCGAAGGGTACCGTGCTGCTATGAGTTCTGACTCGCCGTTCGACGACTTCACACCTGCAACCCATGTAACTCTCGAAAGCGTCGAACTCACGACAGACGATGGCATCACCATTAGCGCCGATATTGAAACTCCAGCATCGACGCGAGCGGTTGCCGCCCTGCTGCACCCCCACCCTCTCTTCGGCGGCCGGCGCGACCACCCTCTACTTCTCTCCATCGCCCATGCTCTTCACCGCAATCGCGTCACTACTGCTCGTAGTGATTTCCGCCACGCAAGCGGAAACACCATTGAGGAGATGCCAGATGCGATCGCATGCTGCCACGAATTACAGAGACGTCACCGCAAATTAGCCTTGGTGATTGTCGGCGACTCATTTGGCTCGATTGTTGCGGCAAGCATCGCTTCTGTTGTTGGGGCGCAGCACCTCATCATGATCGCACCACCACTATCCACGGTGAGTCTTGAGATTCCTGCAACGTCCACGACATTGATCATTGCTGAACACGATCAATTCTCTCCCCCAGCGACGATTTCAGATAACCCCATCGTGAAAGAGGTCGGCATGTCGATTGTTGCCGGAGCCGATCATTTCCTTAACGGTCACATAAGCACCGTGACCGAACTCACCGTGGGCGCAGCTACCACTGCCCTCGGTGAATGACATCGTCTGCACCTCGACGAGGACGAGTTGCACTTCGCCCTGCCCCGCGAGACTGACGATCGTCATCATTTCGATATCCGAGAGCGAGCACGCCAACTGTTGCCTGCGACTCGGGGATACCGAGCGCTGACCGAATGTCATCTTCAGGTTGAGGCACTGCGAAGAACAACGCTCCCAACTCGTAGGCCTCCGCAGCGAGAAGCATAGACATCGCCGCCATTCCTGCATCGACGAACCAGAATGGTGTCCGCCACTCCCCTCTGCCATTCCCAAGGCCGGTATGAGCCTTATCGGACTCTGCGTAACGCTCGACGTAAGCGTCGGGGTCAACGAACAACAGCAGCAGTACCGGCGCTTCGAGGAGACCCGGGAACGCAAATCCTTCTCGACGATCACCTGGGAGAGATCTCGACCACATCTGTTCTCGTTCATCACCCGTGAGCTGAACGACGTGTAGCCCTTGGGAGCGCCCTGCACTTGGAGCCCGCGTTCCAAGGTCGACAATTTCGCGAATGATGCTTGGGGCGACCGGGTCAGGGAGAAACGATCGGCACATTGCCCGGGAGCGAATCAATGCCGACAGGGCGTCAACAGACTGTGGGCTATCTGGCTCCGAGCTTTGCAAGATCCTCAGCCATCGTCCAGCCATAGGCGATGAGAACTCCGCCTGATGGGGCATCAACCCCTTTAAAAAGACCCTTTGTGCCGGCGGCAATCTTCTCAGGTTTGGCGGATTCAAAATCGACGAAACCACCCGAGGGGTTTTTCGTCGACATGAATTGTTCGGCCACGTATGACCCGTCAACACCGAAGCGTTTCGCGAGACGTCGACCCCACGCACGCTCTTCGCCTACCGCCCGAGAACCGGGAGCAGGGATCACATCATCAACTTCTTTGAGGGCTTGCAAAGCGTCAGGAAGAGCGAAACGCCCGCCAACCACGACATCTTCATCTGGAAATGCCATCAGGGCACGATGGAACGCCTCTTTCATGAGGCCTTTCAGAACGGTGTCCCGCTTTGCGTTTCGACGAACGCTCATCACTCCCAGCAATACGCATGGCGTTCCGCCAATGCGCTCAAGGGTAGAGAACGTATATCCATGAAGGGTGCCACCATCACGAGCGGTGGTGGCAAGCACCCATGACTCTCGGCAGCCTTCGAGAAACGCTAAGTCAAACGCCCCTTCGATCGCGATCATCTCTGCAAGGTCATCATCGGTCAGCGCGCTTGCGTCGTTGGTGAGTACTTCCAGTGCCATTACATGATCTCCAGCAAAACTTCTTGCTTCTATTCTGCCATTTCTGGTGCGAACTCCGGTAGGCGGGAGAATGAATCAGGGGGCAACTGCCTCGTGACCAAACGCAACCCTCAATTCGCCAACTGCACGAGAAGGATCAACCTGAAAGCCTTCGCCAAGGCGGAGAACCTGTCCTTTGGCCACCTCGATCTCAACAGGCGTATCACCCTGGTGCTCTTCGATGATCGCTTTCAATCGCTCCAAAACATACCGATCAGGCATACCTCCAGGAAAGCGCAAACGAACAGGGCGCGAGCCACCACTTTCAAGCCCGGTGAGGCTCTCTATCTCCATTGCGATAAGACCAAGCCGGCCTTCATCTCGTCTGTCAAGTCGTGCCTTCACGGCAACAATACGGTCGTCGACAATCGACTGTTGTAGTGCGGCAAGCGTTCGTGGAAAGACCGTGACCTCTACTGAGGCGTCGAGATCTTCAAGGATGAAGACAGCCATTTGGTCACCCTTTTTGGTGAACTTCTTGGCGGAAGCGGTGATGATGCCGCCTACTTTCACATGCGATCCGTCTTCCATATCACTGAGGTCGACAATTGCGTGCTCGGCTCGGCGGCGAAGCGCTGACTCAACGCCAAAGAGTGGATGATCAGAAACATATAGGCCGAGCATTTCTTTCTCGGCTTTCAGACGCTCCGCTTTCGGGTACTCAACATCAGGGATCTCAATGCGCTCAACTCGACCGATCTCTGCAGAATCGTCACCGTTCCAGTCGCCGAACAAACTCAACACACCCTGATCGCGTTCTCGCCGACGACTCAATGTCGACTCGATGATGCTCTCATGAACTGAAACCAAACCGAGGCGCGGGTGCTCAAGACGGTCGAAGGCCCCGCCGTTGATGAGCGACTCCAGAGTTCGTTTATGTAAGACAGGTTCGGGTACTCGCTCGGCAAATTCGTAGAAGGTTGTATACGGGCCGTTCTCATCACGCTCTTCAACGAGCTGAGAGACGAGACCTTCACCAACATTTCTCACCGCCGACATTCCGAACAGAATTGCCCCCGGGGAGCCCACCGGGAGATCGACATCGTCAGGGACGTCTTCGCGCCGCAGCGGCGCAAAGTCAGAGACCGACCGGTTGATGTCAGGCGGAAGCACCTTGATGCCACTCGCACGACAGTCAGCCAAGTAGACCGCCGCTTTGTCAAGGTTGTGTTTGACGCTTGTCAGGAGTGCTGAGAAGTACTCAACCGGGAAGTGCGCCTTCAAATATGCGGTCTGATAGGTGATCAGCCCGTAGCCGAATGTGTGGCTTTTGTTAAATGCATAGTCAGCGAACTTTTCAATAATGTCGAACAACTGCTTGCCGAGGGCGATTCCGTAACCAGTTGTTTCGCACCCTTCCTCGAATTTTTGGCGCTCGGCCACCATCAGATCGCGCTGCTTCTTTCCGCAGGCTTTCCGAAGGTTGTCCGCCTGAGCAAGCGAGTAGCCAGCGAATTGCTGGGCAACGCGCATCACGCTCTCTTGATAGATCATGAGACCGAAGGTGTCGTCGAGAACCTCGCGGGCATCTTCATGGAAAAAATCGACTGGCTTGCGACCATTTTTTCGATCGGCGTAGTCGTTGTGCATGTTCTCACTCATCGGACCTGGCCGGTAGAGCGCAAGCACAGCGGAGACATCTTCAAACGAGTTCGGTTCCATCCGCCGAAGTAGCTGTCGCATCGGCGGCGACTCAAGCTGGAACACGCCGATCGTGTCACCGCGAGCGAGAAGTTCGTAGGTCTCGGCATCGTCAAGTGGAAAATAGAATATATCAAAAGATGATTCACTCGTCGATTTAATCTACGCCTATGTAAACTTTATCACGTCAAGGTAACGAGGACCGAGGAAGTCCATCTTGAGCAAACCCAGCTCTTCGACCCCGTGCATTTCGTACTGGGTAACCACCGGTGCGTCTTCGGGGGGCTTCCCACTCTCTGGTTTGCGTTGAATTGGTAGGTACTCCGTCACCGGCTCTTTGGTGATGACGACAGCCGCAGCGTGAATGCCATCGGAACGCTTCAAACCTTCAAGGCCTTTGGCCACATCGATAACACTTTTTACGTCATCGTCGGACTCGTACATAGCCCGAATCTCAGACGCCGCCTTGTACCCGTCCGCGTATTTCTCATTCTCTTCAAAGCAGTACTTCAGCGGGGTGTCGCGCCCCATGACAAGAGGTGG
>JAAXJF010000029.1:11861-36160 GCA_012269985.1 Acidimicrobiaceae bacterium | reverse complement strand
TCAGAGAGAATGCGGAGGTGTCTTCGTTTGCCGTTCTCGGAGCACCTGACGAGAAGTGGGGTGTGGCGGTGACTGAAGGTGTCGTGCTGAAGCCTTACAGTCAATGCGATCCAGAAGAATTGCGGGCACTGGTTCGTGATCGCAAGGGTGCGATCTACACGCCAAAGACCATCGAGTTTGTTGACGCTCTTCCTCTCACTGCCGTTGGAAAGCCCGACAAGAAAGTGATTCGAGCCCAATATTGGGCAGCAGCTGACCGAAGCATCTGACACCACTTCACAACGAGCGCTCCGCAGTGCACTCGCGCTACGTGCCGTGTCGGGGAAGGCGACTTGCTGCTGCCGCACCCACCATCGAGATCGTGGCTGACAGCACAAACACCAATGTGAAGCTGCCGGTTGCGTCGGCGATGAGACCACCAATCTGTGGTGAGATCATTTGAGCGATGCCGAACGAAAGTGTTGCTGCAGCGAATGCCGGGCCGTAGGTACTGCTATCGGTGTGGGCCACGATGTGCCCGGTGATGAGAGCCGGACCCCCGGAAAATGCAAGGCCAATACCGAGGGATGCAATAGCGACAATTGGCTGTTGTCCTGTCAAGGCAAGCAACCCGCAGCCTGCGTACAACGTGAACGCACCCATCAACGTGACTCGGCGACCAATGCGGTCTGAGAGTGCACCAAGGGAGACACCGCCGAATGCGGCGGCGATCCCAACAAGCGAGAACATCAGTGCGGCTTCAGAGGGTGAGAATCCTGAATCGTCTTTCAAGCGCGCAACGAGGAAGGCGATCACCAAAATGTAGGCAAAACCGTAGGCCGTGTACGCCACTGTGGTTGGCACCCACGCTCGAACCGTTCGAAGTGCGCCGAATCCTCCGAACCCTCCTGCTGCTGCGGGTCGCTGCCCTTGGGATTTCAAGACAAGCAGCGTTCCGGCGAGCACGACGACTGCGATAGAGAACTCAATTTTGTAGACGAGCTGCCAGACGTCGACCGCCTCTCGAGTTCGCCCTAGCCATGATGCGAGTTGCCCGGCAAAGACGATGCCGAGGCCGATACCTGACCCGGCGAGGCCGACAGCAATGCCGGCACGCTCTGGCGGGAACACTCGTGCACCGATTGCGGGTGCTGGGATCCAGATGATTGCTCCTCCAAGACCCATAAAGAAGAGCGCTACACCGAGTACGGCTGCGGAGTTGGAGAATGCGGCAGCGCCGAGTGACACCGTTGAAATCGTTAGCCCAAACCTAACGAGATGCACCAAAGTCATCTTCGACGATGCCCATGACACAAGTAATGTCCCGAGCAGGTAGGCGGTGACGTTTACAGTGCCAAAAAACCCGGCAAGTGTGTTTGAACCATCGAGAAGTTCGTCTCTTGCTCCGGGGAGAGCAACTCCCCAGGTGAAGCGCCCGAATGACTGCGCTACGCATGTTGCTGACATGACGACTGCGATGGTGATGATGACTTTCCCTCGGCGAGGAAGCTCCAGTTCGGGGGTTTCAGTCACAGGTCGACATTAGGCGAGTGGCCACGATTCTCAGCGACCGCAGTGCATCCAACTGGAATGCAGTTCAGCGACCACTGAAGTCGGTGAAAGAAGATCGTTTACTTTGAGTTAACAAAAAGTTCGGCTCCCGTCTCTTTTCCGCTTTTGGCAGCCGTGTTACCGTCAATTTTGAGAGAGATTCTCTCAAAACTTACATGGAGGGTCAGAAATGACTTATTTGTATTCGGGGTTGGCTCAAGTAGCCGACAAAAATGCGTTTTCTGAAGCAGGCAAATCCTGGGTCCCGGGCAACCTCGAAAAACTTGGAGTTCGGTCATATTCCGCAACCGAAATCGTCATGGGTGGCGAGATGGCTGGCATGGTGGTGATTGGCTTCGAGTACGACTCAGTCGATGCAGCAATGGCGGGCCAAGCAGGCTTCTATCACGACGACCAACTGGTTGGAATGATGCAAGACACGCAGGTTCAAATCAATCGCCGGATTCTCTTCCGTGTGCAATCTGAGCGCGGCGAACGTCGCGGTCAATACGGCACGATCCTCTACATGGCGGGCCGTCCTCTCGATGACGCAACCATGGAAGGCAACATGGATCACAACTGGTCTCACATGCAAGACGGAGCGAACGGTCTGACATGGCTCACGTCAATTGCTGCTGGCCCGGCACCGTTCAATGGAACCGCTGTCACATGGACAGATTCGCTTGACGATCTCTTGGCCGCATCGAACAAGATGTTCGCCGATCCGAAGACAATGCAGATCATGACCGATTCAGGCGCTCAGGTGCTTGGCCGTGTCATCGGCCGCAACATGCTCTGAGTCGGCGACGACTATGACATACGCCCAAATTATGGAGTTCGACATGGACTCCGCCGAAGCGGTTGAGTTGATGAACAAGTACGCAGAGGAGGGTAAGGGTGTCTCGTATGCCCGCCGCGCCCTCGTCTGCGCTGATCGGAACCGACCGGGCAAAATCATCCAGATTGTCTTCTTCAACTCGGTTGAAGAAGCTGAACTCAACAACAACCTTGACATCACGCAGAACGCTGCAGCTGAGTTCTCAGCAAAGGTCGGTGATGTTCAATTCACCGACCTCGACGTTCTTGCCGAAGTCACTCTGTAGACACCACACCTAACGAAAGAAGATCACACATGAACGAATCAACATATTTGGAGCTCGGAAGGCAAATCTCTGACCGCCTTCGGTCATCGCAACTCGCATACTTCATCACGTTTTCTGCTCTTACTGCAACGATCGTGTTTGGACGAGGCGGCGATGTCAACTTGTTGTTGACGATCGCATCAATCGGTATTGCAGTGTTCGGCATCCTGTCGTTCGACGCTTCACAGCAGTCATTCATCATGCTGAATAAGTCGATGCCAGAGAGCATGGCCGCAACACCACTTGGTGCTGCAAACAAAAACCCTGCGCAGTTCCAGTTTTACCGGGCGACGAATGCCATCTTTACAGCAGCTCTCGCAGTTATTCAGATCATCACCATCTACAAATAGGAGCACATCATGAGCTACACATCATTTTCCATCGGGCGGCCTGGTCGCGCCTACGACGGAGTTGCCATGGGCTCCGATGAATGGAACGCCCTCATCACCCGACAGTTCGAAATTCTCGGTGAAGGCAATGCAGAGACTCTTATCGGAGGCTTTGCAGCAGGTATCGGCAAGTTCATCAATGTGAATACATACCCAGACGTTGAGTCATCAACTCGGGTCATCGCCCGGCTTGCAGCTGAGCAGCTGTTTGAAGTCGAGTCCTCAGGGCCGTTCGTGTCCACTGAGGACATGATGAAACTGATGACGAGTTAAGGGATCGCCATGTCGGCGATAGCAATAGCAACATTTCGATGCAATTCGGAGGGAAAAGCTGCTCTCACTGACTTTTTGTCGGGTGAGGACGGGCTCTCAGTCACCCGCGCGTACGACGGTGCAATGCGAATTGAGACGCTGCTGAGTAACGACAGCGATGACGTAATTCTCTACGAAGAGTGGGAATCAGTTGAGCATCATCAGGCGTACGTGGGCTGGCGAGTAGAAACCGGCCTTGCCGATTTCCTCTCATCAAATGGAATTGAGTTAGAGATCACGTATCACGAGCCGACGAGCATCTGATGATCTTTCATATTCACCATCACCACGACGAGAACACATGTCCGGCCAGCAGCCCTGAAGCTGTTGGGGCAACGTTTGGATCGGTCTTGCCCGCTCTGAATGAATACGGGGTCACCGTTATCGGCGCGTGGGTTGATCCACCGGGCCACGACTTCTTCTTTGTTGTCGAAACTGACAGTTACGACGATCTTGTCGAAGGTCTGCGCCCGATTCTTGCGTCGGGTAGCGCAAGAATTCAGCCGGTAGGTGATCTTCAGGCCCAGGTTGCCAAACGGATGGCTGAGGCCGACTAAACCCTGAAACATCTGTTCTTCAACGGTGCTTCCTGAAGAAGTACCGTTGAAGAATGGATACTCAGCATCACCAGTTACGAGCGGTCGGAGTCACCCTTGACTCAAATGACCCTGATCAAACCGCCAACTTCTGGCAAGCCGCCCTTGGGTTTCGTCGCCGAGAAGGAGACGGCAATCCGTACATCACACTGTCGGATAGCCCAGCAGGCAGGCCGCTGAATCATCTGACAATTCAGCGAGTACCTGAGGGCAAAACCGCGAAGCACCGCTTGCACATTGATCTCTTCGTCTCTGATGACGCGGAATCGGTTGCTGCACTTGTCGAACTGGGCGCAACGGTCCTCGTTCCCGCAGAAGGCTCTGGCCACATGGGTATGCGAGCAACGGTCATGGCCGACCCTGATGGCGGCGAGTTCTGTGTGGTCTGCCGGGGCTAGCACTCCAACTCTCCCAAGAACTCGGCAGTTGTATTTTTTCAAGGGTTCGAAAATACCGGAATACTTCGAATGGCTGCTACGTTTCTTTAGCCGTGAGCACACTTAGAAACATTCCTGTCAACACAATTACTGGTGAAGAGACAACCCTCGGCGCAATCGATGCAGAGGTACTTCTTGTCGTCAACGTCGCCTCAAAATGTGGTCAGACGTACCAATACGAATCGCTTGAAGCTCTCCAACAGTCTCACGGAGACCGTGGTCTCTCAGTATGCGGCTTTCCTGCGAATGATTTCGGTGGCCAAGAGCCAGGAAGTGAAGACGAGATCGTGGAATTTTGCCAATCGTCTTACGGTGTTTCTTTTCCGATGTTTTCCAAAATCGTGGCGACCGGCGATGACCGCCACCCGCTCTATACAGAGCTGATTGCTCAGCAAGCAATTCCCGATGGCGACCACCAGAAATACCGAGACCGCCTCACCGGCCTCGGCATTGAGACCACTGACCTACCAGAGGTTCTTTGGAATTTCGAAAAGTTCCTCATCGGCAAAGACGGAACGGTTGTAAATAGGTTCCCGCCGAACGTAACGGTTGAGGATCCGATGGTGGTTGAGGCAATCGAGGCCGCTCTCAACGCCTGATCCGATCGCTTCAGTTCACGCCCGTGGCAACGTCACACAGTTCGTGATCGACGTCTGGCGGCTGCAGTAAGTGCAACCACTGCACCAAGCATGCTGCTTGCCATCGCCAACGCAAAGAACCCTGAAGTGTCATTAGTTCCCGTTGAGGGAAGTTCAACTAGGGGGTCTGGTGCTGTTGTTGTGGACTCCTCCGTTGGAGGAACAGTGGTCGTAGTCGGAGGAGTCGAGTAGATCACGTCGCAGAGGTCGGTGCCAAGAGCGCTACCTTCAGTTGTTTCCCACACGCCGACAACCTTGTCGTGAGAGTTTGACCAGAAGCAGGTATCAATCCACGGGTCCTGCCGGACAGCGTAAACATCACCTGCTGAGGCGTTATCTCCCTGAGTGATGAAGTTGTCGCACGCTGCTTGCGTCGTGTAATCCCAGCAGAGGTAGTCGGTGTTCTGCCGGTCTAAGAGCCATGTCTCATGGAGAATGGTCTGGTGCTGGCGTGTCACTTCGTAAACGGCGAACGTGCCTGCGACGTCCAAAATCGTGTGATCTCCACCGGCGTCATACAGGGTCAAGAACTCGTCCCACGGGTTCACCATCGTCGTATCTGACTGCCCTGCGGCATTGAGACAACCAGTCCACTCAGGGCGAGTTCCGTCGCCTTGCAACTCTGCCTGGAACAAAAGGCAGAAGCCATTAAAGGAACCATCAGTGTTGCGATACTCGACTGTTGCACCGAACTTTTCGTCACCTCGGTTGAAGGCGCCGACATCCACCGCCGGATCGGTGCTTTTGCCGTTAGTCCAGTTGGTGCACAGCGCACTGGTCGAAAGGTCAAAACAGTGCCCGTGCCAATCCTGAGTAAACGTCCAAAGTTTGTTGTCTGCGTGGTAAATCTTCGAGTTGAACCACGTCGTCGAGTTATCGCCGAACGCAACACTGCTGTATGTGTCCGTTGCCGTGTCATAAATCATCCAGCTGGTCTGGGACACCATGTAGATCAGATCGTCAACCATGATGGAGTTCGAGGCCTTTTGCACACCTGGGAATGTGGTCGACTCCAGAGCGGTCCAGTTGTCAGGGTCAGGGTCGGAGATGTCGAATCTTCCCATCCCCGTGTAAGCGTCATCACGGACGAGCGGCAAGTACGCAGTGTTGCCGTCAGAGGTGATGTGCACAGACGGAGTTTGCCCAACTTGGCCGTTGTTGTAGGTGTCTATTTGGTACTCAGCGCCATCGCTGAAACAACCGTCGCCCTGGTTGAGCGGTCCGTCTCCGTCAGGGTCAATCCGGTAAATGCAGCTCATCTTCGAGCCGCCCGCATGGTGGGCAAAAAACACGTAGTCCTGGTTCGTCGGATGGAACGTGATATCCCAACCATCCCCGTCGGTTGAGAGCGGCGTAAACCGCTCCGCCGCTGCTGGCGTTGCCGGCAGTATGACCAAGCCGCCAAGTAGTAACGCTGTCAAAAGACTGAGTTTGGTTCTGGAAAATCCCATGCCGAAACCACTTTAAACGGGGCGTACAGCGGTTTTGAGGGATTGATGCCGGCCTCTTTGTCCTTGAGTTTCGGGCGAGGCCACCAACTGTTGGTTTCGTGCCTACCACACCAAAAGAAGAGCATCGGGAGCGAAACACCTAATGACAAGAACGCAGGACCTTGGAAAAGCTCAACGACGAGTGACTCGAGGCCGAACATAACGCCTGTCAGGCGAAACCTCATGAAGGGGGTGGTCCGAAATTCAGAAGCAACGCAAGGAAGATCCCGAAGATTCAGTGTCGCCCGATCGAGGTTCAGAGGTCCCCAACATCTCACTCCACTCTGTGCTTCATAAAACTCACCATCCGTCGAGTCCAGCCGAAGGAGAGGAGTCAATGGTGTTGGGCCACTATTGGCCGTCGAAACCCCGGTAAGTCGCAATCTCACCCACAGATCGTCGCTCTGAGACGACATCGTTAGCAGGAAAGTCATCGGCCGGGAAGCCCATAGCAACAGTAATGACAATGAGTTGATCTTCCGGAATCGACGCTTCTTCACGAACAACTGACGACTGGTAAATCCCCTGCCCGTTGATGACCGCACCAACACCACGATCCCAAGCGGCGATGACCATCGCGTAGACAAATTGCCCCAGATCGAAGTAGGCCTCGGTTGAATCAATCAGGTCTCGATCAATGCAACCAATTACAGATACCGGTGCATCGAATTGCCGAAATCCGCGCATCGCCCAATCTTGCCGTTGCTCTTTGTCATCCCAGCCGATGCCTGCAGCTTCAAATAGTTGGGCGGCAACACGCTTCTGCCGATCGCGGTGAGCGCCCTCATATCGAACGTGGCCACGAATCTCACGGTCAGGTTTCCCGGTTTCCAGCATTCGCTCGGTATTGCCAGTCCGGATGCGGTCGAGCACGTCGCCGGTCACAACATGAACGTGCCAAGGCTGCGTGTTCATCGACGACGGGGTCTGAGCCGCAACTTCAATAATGTCGTCCAGCAACGCTTTCGGAACCGGCTCTTGCTTATAGCCGCGAATGCTTCGCCGTTCGAATGCAAGTTGCTGAAATTCCATGAATTCTCCTACGTCGGGGGCTGATTAGACCTTAGAACTGTGGTTCCGACGGCTCCGAACCGGGGTGCTCCGACGACAATATGGCACTCCCGCTGACCAACAAGGAACTGCGCCCTGGCACGACGACGGACCTCCAACAACGCAGTAAGGTCATTGACATGCAGGTAAGCCAACTCTGGCGCTACCCAGTCAAATCAATGATTGGTGAGCAGATCAACTCAATTGACGTCACGGGTAACGGGGTGGCAGGTGACCGCATATGGGCAACTCGCGACCTTGAGCGTGGAGGGATCCGTGGAGCGAAGAAGATTCCACTCCTCATGCGATGCGAATCTCGACTCCTCGACGACGGCCATGTTCAAATCACTACCCCCTCCGGCGAAATCACGACTTCGGGTGCAGCAGAGGTGAACAGCGTGCTGTCAGATGCGCTTGGGCATTCGGTCGAACTCGAAGCGTTGCGACCGGCGTCAGATAGCGAGCACTTTCGGCGCGGAGCGCCCGATCTCGACGACCCGGTACAAGAGTTACGAAATCTTTTTGGGCGTGTTGATGATGAGCCAATTCCGAATCTCTGCGCTTTCACTCGAGATCTCATGGTGACGATGGCTGAGTACGAATCGCCACCTGGCAGCTATTACGACATGTTCCCTCTCATGCTGATGAGCGAACAGTCGATTTCTCACCTCAAAGATGCACTCCCACATTCTGCGGTTGACGTTCGCCGCTTTCGACCTTCAATCGTGATTGATGCACCATCAGCAAACGAAGAAATCGCTCTTCCTGAACTCTCGTGGGTTGGCCGAACCGCAACAATTGGCTCAGCCACGATTGAATTTGTCATTGCGTGCCCTCGCTGCGTGATGGTTACTCGGGCTATTGACGACAGCGTTGGTGAAGATCGAGAGGTGCTTCGATATGTCGTTCGCGAACTCAATCAAGATGTTGGCGTATACGCCAACATTGTCAAGCCCGGAACGATTACGGAGGGCGACGAGCTCACCTTCATATAAGTCCCACCTCTGAGTATCCCTGCTCTGGTTTCCCGACTTTCGTAGGGTGGAGACGGTGACAGATCGTCACCGAAATATCCATAAAGGGGGTTCATTATGGACCAGAACAGATACATGCAAATGGCGCTAGCGCGCGCCGCCGACATTCGAACAATCGTCATCTCTTTCACACTCGCCCATGCAACACTCAGCGTCGTTCTGGGATTTGCAGGAGCAGGCCTCAATGATTCAGGAATCCAATTGGCTCTCGCCGCATGGATCGTTCTTGGTTCCCTGTGGTGCGTTGCATTCATGGACGATGCGCTGCAGGACGTGAATGCTGCCATGAGAGATATGGAAGGCTTCATGGATACAGCGATGGGCAAACGACTTGAGAAAGCACCAATCGCCGTGTTCCGCATCGCCAATGTGGTCATTGTTGCTCTTATTGTCATCGCCGAGATGATGGCGATCTACTGATCAAATAAGGATCGACAAGAAATGAAGTCTAAAGACCTGTACCGCTGGGCTGATCACCGAGCCACGATGCTGTGGGTGAGCCTCAAATGCCTCGTATTCCTCACAGTAGGTGTTTCGATAGTCGTTGCGGTTGGTGATCTCTCAAGCGGGGCATCAACTGCGCTATCAATCGCTGTTGCTGGAATCGGATTTTTTCTCTGGTTCGCAGCGTTCGGCGCGGTCATCGATATTGCAACCATGCGAAACGACATGGACGACGACCTCAAAGCAAGCGCGTTTGGCGCAAACTTTGCGAAGGCGCCATTCCCTGTCTATTTCGGATTAATGACATTGGTGATGCTCGGCACCCCAGTGATGCTCATCATCATGTTGAAGTCATAGCGGAGTCAACTCTCTGCGAACTCGCCTGCTCCGTCATTCTTTATTGGAGGGTGCCGGAGCAGGCGCTGATCCAGTCAAGTTCCAGTGAAAACTCACCGTCTGCCCCATCGGCAAGGATGATCCCAATCGTCGTCACTTTGTGAGGTTGGAACGACGGAGCATCTACCCGGCGACCAAAGATGCGAGCTTCGAGACCTTCAAACGAGACGTCGACGACTTGCCAGCCGTCTCCTGCTGTCTCAAGGGGCGCGTAGTAGGTCACGCGGTATGCCTGGGAGTCAATATCGGTAAGGAGTACCTCGTATCGACGTTCGTCGGTGCGCAACCTCAGTTGCAGTCGATCTGACTCGTCGAGACCATCGTTGAGCAACCTGCGGACCGACGAGAACCCGCCGCCGTCAGTGACGATGTTTCCGGTGAATTTCATCCGGTTGGTTTCTGTTGTGATTGCCCCCTGTGATCTCCCGCCCATGACACCATCGTTGACTACTACCCACGGCTGGTCTTCTGATTCCAGTAGTCGTTGACATGACTGATCAGTTGTTGGGTTAGTCGGCTCGGTGACACTCGATGTGGTGGTTGCTGCCTGATCGGTCAAGGGTTCTGCAATCGCTGGTGCCACCTTCTCTTCTGAAAGAGACGTCGTTGTTCGCGCAGTGTCAGCAAATGTGGTCGTCACCGCTAATGGGTTCGGGTCTGCGCGAGCGTCTTGTTGCTGGGAAGCCGAACATGATGCAGCGACCACCGCAACAGCACACACGCACAGCATCTTCACTCTCAAAGTTTGAAGGCAATCTGCCTATTTGGAGAACTCTTGCGCCAGAACAGAAGAAGAAATCACAAAATATGCGAGATCGGCCACAGCACGAAGTGGCACTGTGGTGGTCACGTGATAATAGACCACTTCGAACGCTTTGAGCACGCAAACCTTTTCACAAAGTCGAGACGGAAATAGCTTCTCCGCCAGTCATCTCCGAGTTGCTGCAATGACCCTTCGTCCAGCATCTGGGACCGGGAGCTGCGCTGCTTAGTTGATGTCAACGGGTGGTTAACCGCTCGCTGATTTCACGGGCAAGGTCTTCACAATCAGCAGCGCCAATGTAAAGATACCGGCCGCTGTTCAGTTCAAGTCTCACTGCGTGATGGCCACCGGCTCTCCACAGCATCCCGTTCGGGACGGCGCGGATTCCCCAGCCGTATATCGCTCGCATGCGATGGGTCGAAACATCGACGATGTCAGACAGTTGTACTGTGCGTCGAGGCCACCCGTAGGCAAAAACCACCTGGAGGTTGACGTGACTCACGCGCACAGTCATTTGTCGGAAACCTGCCATGAATGCGACAGCGGCAAAAGCTGCTCCTAGCGAGGCCAGAGTTGAGGTCTTGAAACCATATGTAATGATCGGCCCAACGATCACGACGGCTACTGAAATTGCAATAACCATCTGAGTACGCCGCGAGATAGCGTTCTCAAAGACGATTTCGCCGGTCTCCTTGGCCAATGCTTGAACTTTCTCTAACTCAACTATCCGGCTACGAAAAGGTCATCCACTAAGGGGCGCCTGTACGCCATTTTTCGACTTCGGGGGTTCGATGCTCTCTGCTTCACGCTGAATGCCCTCGATGACGGCCTCCATGTTGCTTCGGTGCTCCTGAAGCCGACGACGGATAATCTTGCCGGTCTTTTCTGGCGTCTGAGCGATGGCACGGCTGATCCCTGATGGGCCTGGCCCAAGCGTTACAGAGAATCGGAGGCGAGTTGCGCCTGCAATTCGTTCGAGGTCAAAAAGCCATTGGGCCCCGGGGTTGTCGGGGTCAGATGTAACCCATCCAAACGATCGCTCTGGCGAGTATGAGCTGACGAAACACGGCACGTCCCATGTGCCGATTGCTTCGTGTTGATTGGACCCAGTGAACGATGAGCCAACGATGATTTCCGCATCGGGGTCATCCCAGCGTGCCCCGACAAATTCCGAACTGTAGTCGGCTCCGAAATTGATATCGCTAGCAAACTGCCATACCGATGCCGGTGATGCCTTGATATCCCGTTCGACTACGACTCCGGGGCCATCGTCGATGGTGTGGTCGGCATTCGGCCCCGTCGCCCAGGTTGTCGCAAAGCGATCGAAGTAGGTGACCTCCCGCGCTGGCCGTCGCGGCGCAAGGCGGACGTCAGTGCCTTTCATCCACGCCACGGGAAGCATTGCGATCTGTGTCATCCCTTCAGGAATTCCCAGCAGTTCGGCGAGGTCGTCTCGACGAGACAATATTGCGGTTGTCCATGCTGATCCGAGGCCGCGAGCGCGCAGGGCAACACAAAAACTCCATGTTGATTGGATCACTGAGTCAAATAAGCCTGGTCGCCCGCTTCCATCGTGAACTCCGATGATGGTGGGAATCACGATGGCGGGCACCTCGGACAAATGTTGCGCAAGGTGTGCAGCTGATGCCATCACTTTTTCTTGTGGGTGGCCGGTGCCTTCAAGTTTTTCGTATGAGGCGATCATCCACTGACCGGCGGATTCCATGTAGATCTCCGCGATGCGATCTTTAATCTCTTGGTCTTGAACAATGATCCAACGGCGACTCCCCTGGTTGCCACCTGATGGAGCCTGCTCCGCGATATCTATGCACTCCAGAAGAATTTCTTGGTCAACTGGTCGTTCAAGATCGAGTCGGCGGCGCACCGCCCTCGTCGTCATCAAGGCATGATCAACTGAGGCGACGTCGATCTGCATGTCACTTACCCGGCATCATTGCGCTTGAACCTTCGGTCATCAGAGATGTTGCATGGTTGCGTGCCTGCTTGCAGAGCGCCACGAACTCTTCGCGTTCTTCAGGGCTGAGCACGTCAAAATCTTGTGCATGAAGTGTGTTGGCGTGAACTTCTATCTCTTGGCGCCGACCCTGATTGGGTTCGCCATCTGGAAATGGTGCCTTCCAGCCGAACATCTCGGCGTTCCACGCTCCCGTTGGCCCACTCATAATCGCGTCGAGTGGTGACAGGCCTGAGCCGAGCATTGCTGAGCAGAACCGAGAAAAACCAAGTTCTCTGAGGGTCTGACAGAGTTGCATTGTTCTTCCTGCGCCGGGTTCAGGGAGTGTCTGATCACGCCAACCGACGAAGAGGGGTGCTCCGAGCGGGCTTGCGTTATTCACGACTCGTTCAGCGAGTTCACCGAGTCGCTCAATGCCGTCGAAACCTTTGAGGTGGTCTTCGCCCCACTTCTGGCAGATCTTTGCGTAAATCGGTGCACCTTCTTTCGGATCAAACTGTGCGCGTCCCTTCACGATTTGCTTTGCAAGAAAGTCTGGGTCCCAAAAGAATGCCGCTGCCACCACATTGTCAACAGGACAGTCACCCAATACCCCTAGCCTGCCAACTGCATAGCCCGCAATGCCGTCTGGCATGCCGGCTTCAACAGCCTGCTCTGTGGTTGAGGGGGCGAGTAACCAATGCATTGCAAGCATCCCAACGGAGCCGCGCATGCTTTTTGCAACATCTTGACTGTCCATTTAGCCACCGTAATTCGCTCGGCGGAATGGTAAAGAGTCGGTGCTCTTTCGTGAAGAGGTTTTCTCTTGGTGCTACGCCGAGTGGACGTCTGCAACGAGTTCTTGAAGTTCGGTGAGGTGATAGTCATGCACTTGGCGCGGGCTTGCGCCATATTTGACACACAGGGCCGCAGCGCATGCGGTAGCAATTGCGTGTTGAGCGCCATTACCCATGAACTTGGTGACTGATCCTGCGACATGGGTGACACTGATGTGCTTGCCGGCCATCATGAGGTTGTCCACTTCTGATGAGTACAGGCAGCGAAATGGGATAGCGAATGGCAGGTCGTCTCGGGTGTCCCATGTCCACGCCTTTAAACGGAAGTCGTATTTTTCGTGGATCGGGTGATGGAGGCAAAAGGCGCCTGAATTCTCCACGACTGCATCGGGGAATTCTGTGTGTTCTCTGATGTCGTTTTCGGTGAGGATGTAGTCACCGACGTAACGGCGAAACTCTCCTTGACCGGGCACGAACGCGACCCAGTCAAATTCGAGATTGGCCCACTGGTCGGCTTCCATCGTTTTGATGTTGCTCATCGTTCCGTACACCGCTCGCAGCAAGTGGTCTCGAATGTGTTCCCCTTCGGTGTACGGGTCGTTCCACTGCCCGTATTCCCAGTAGTGCGTAAGTCTCCTTGTCAGATTCCCAAATGAATCATCTTCGTCGGGTCGGAAGGCCTCAATGACCGGCCCATCACCGTTGTCTCGGCCAGGTTCGATAGCTTGACCTCCGAGGTCAGCGAAGTCTTTGGCGACTTCGGTTGCCCAAGGCACATCAGGAAAGCCGACAGGGTGTTCGGCTTCTCGTGTGCGGAAGAACAGTGTGTGACCATGGTGTTGATCAAGGCGTTCCGGTGGGGCATGTGACTCACCGAATTCTGAGGCGCTCTCGATTCCGAACATGGTGGGGGCACCTGACAACATCCCAAGAATTGCAGTTCCGGTGCAGTCGATGAACTGGACTCCTGCAATTCGGATTTCTTTCCCGCTCCGGGCGTGTCGAGCGTCTACCGACAAGATCGATCCCGCATCGTAGACAAGATCGAATACTTGGAACTCGGTGTAGATCTCAACATGGGGTTCGGCATTGAGTTGTTGGTGCACCTGAAGGTTTCCTTCAGGAGTTCGAGAAATGGCTTCTGCGACGAAGGGGCCTTTCTCTCCTCTGGGTCCGATGCCGATCTCAGTGCTTGCGTTTCCGCCGAGCACCGGTCGATTTTGGATGAGAGCTACGGTTCGGCCGAGTCGCGCTGCAGCTAGCGCACCGATTGAACCGGTCACTCCTCCTCCGACAATGACAACATCAAAACTGCCAGCCTCTTCAGGTTCAATTGGCAGCCCGCGTCGCTCTTTTCGCCAACGATGGGCATCTTCGCCTATTCCGTCAACTGGTTGGGAGCCCGTTGAGCTGAAGAAAAGTGCGTCGCACCTTCCATCGAACCCGGTGAGGTCACGTAACGCAATGTCGACCGGCCCTTGTTGCAAGTCAATCTCACCGATGTGTTCCCACACCCAGTCTCCGCCATGACTCCCGCATTCGTGTTCGATGACCTGTCCGTTGATTGCAACGTTGAAGCGACCGGGGTGATGAGCGGGAACCCAGTCTTTTGTTCGGGCCCACACCTGGTATCGGCCGGCGGTGACAACTTCGATCGTGGTTTGGGCGTCGTCGACAGGTCGGCCGTAACCGTGAGCAAGGAGGTACGGCGATCCCATTTCGTGTGCGAATTGGGAGTCGAGTGACCATCCGCCGTAATCGGCGAATTCCTCTGTCTCAACGAGAATTTCCCCGGTCACGAACTCGTTCACGATCGTTTTCTCCTGACGTATCGAGCCCTGCAGAACAGGGTCGCTGGCTCTAGAGGCCGTTCATCCAGTCATTGATGGCTTGGCCGATTTCATCTGGGCTGTCCTCTTGCAGGAAGTGATTGCCGTGCACAGTTACTTCAGAAAGGTTTGGCCAAGACCGCACAAAATCACGTTGCGCACCAGTGAGAATTGCTCCAGGGTCTGCGTTGACGAAAAGTTTGGGCAGCGAGGCGCCTGACAGCCAATCAGCGTATGACTGGACTATTTCAACGACCTCGGCTGGTTCACCATCGATTGGGATCTGCCGAGGCCAGGTAAGAGTGGGGCGTCGATGTTGAGGCTCTGTGAACGGTTTGCGGTATTCATCCATTTCGGCTGGTTCAAAGTCCCTAATGATTGAGCCCGGTAACACTGCTTCGACGAAGAGGTTCTTTTCGATAACCATCTCCTCTCCAGCATCTGACCGGAACGCTTGGAAGATCGGCCGCGCAAGTTCTGGCCACTCGTCCCAGGTGACCGGTCGAACGATCGCTTCCATGAACACAATTCCTGCCACACGATCGCGATGGCGGTTTGCCCAGTCGAACCCGAGTGCTGACCCCCAATCGTGGATAACCAAAATGATGTCATCACCGAGGTCGAGCGCGTCGAGAACTCCATCGAGATATTCGCGATGTTGAACGAACGTGTATTGACCTGGGCTTGTGTCGTCGAGTTTGTCGGAGTCACCGTGACCGATGAGGTCCGGGGCGACACAACGAGCGGTGGTTGCGACATGCGGGATGATGTTGCGCCACAGGTACGATGATGTTGGGTTGCCGTGAAGAAAGACAACAGACTGACCTGAACCTGAGTCGTGAACGGCCATCTGCTTGCCGTTTACTTCGACCATTTTCTTTTCAAGCGGGTTCGAACTGATTGGCATGGGGGAACTCCTTTAGAAGATTGCTTCTGAGTTACCTTTGCCGCTCACCGTCAGCAGTTACGAGTCAGAAGCGATGCGCTTAGGTTCGGTTCAGTTCTACAGATCTTGTTCGCGTTGATTGCGGAGGCCGACCGGTGGGCCAAGTACTTCGTTGATGATCACGGCGTCTCGAAGGCCACCCTGCAACAAGTTGCGCATGCGCTGCTGCCGTGTTTTCATTTGAGATTCAGATGTTCGAGATACTCGAGTTTGGGTACGTTCTTCAACATTCCGAGGTTCGGTCTGCACTCGGGCGTGTCGCTTGACCTCGCTCGGAGCTTGAGTCGTCTGTGGGCGTTTAACTTCGGGAGCCGCAAGTTCCTGTCCGGACGCCTCGACCGCCTGTTCGCGGCGCGCTTCTTGGCGTGGCGATTGACCGACCGCCTCGCGCCTGGCAACTTGTTGCGCTCGCCGCGCTGCCTCCGCAGGCTTTGGTTGTTCTGCTGGGCGCGCCTGTTGTGGGTTTTTCGGGTACGCCGTTCTCGTGGTCCACCCTTGACCGTCCCAGAAACGATATTGGTGTTCGCCCGATGGATCCGGATACCACCCTGGCGGGATTGAACTCACTGCTCTGCAGTGTCGTCGTCACTTGCGATGCTGCTACGCATCTGGGTGTCGGCCTGCACGTTCTGCATTCGGTATAGATCCATTACACCGAGATTGCCTGAGCGCAACGCCTCTGACAGCGCAAGAGGAACTTGAGCTTCTGCTTCCACCACGCGAGCGCGCATTTCCTGTTCTTCAGCAACAGCCATCGCACGACGCTGCTCCGCCTGCGCCTGAGCGATCTTTTTGTCTGCATCAGCCTGATCGGTCTGGAGTTCTGCGCCAACGTTTCGCCCAATGTCCACATCAGCAATGTCGATTGAGAGAATTTCAAACGCAGTTCCTTCGTCGAGCCCTCGTTCGAGTACTCGCTTCGAGATCGCTTCCGGGTTTTCCAGCACCCACTTGTGGCTCTCCGCAGAGCCAATTCCTGACACTGTTCCTTCACCAACACGAGCGATAACTGTTTCTTCTCCTGCACCACCAACGAGGCGATCGATGTTCGCTCGAACTGTCACCCTTGCAACCGCAACGACTTGGATTCCATCTTTCGCAACCGCAGCAACCCTCGGGGTGTCAATAACTTTCGGATTCACGCTCATCTGTACCGCTTGCAACACGTCACGGCCAGCAAGGTCAATCGCCGTGGCGCGCTGCCACGGGAGGTCAATCGCCGCACGGTCAGCCGAAATCAGAGCGTCCACAACTCTTCCAACATTTCCACCTGCAAGAAAGTGGGCCTCCATCTGGCCAATCTCTAGTTCGATTTCTGCTTTTGTCGCACTAATCAACGGGCGAACAATCTGACCCGGGGGCACCTTCCTGAGTCGCATACCGATAAGCGTTGCAATCCGCACTCGCACACCAGAAAACAATGCGGTGATCCACAGGCCGATCGGTACGAAATAGAGAATGAGGCCGAAGAAAAACACGACCACTCCGAGTAGTACTAAAGCCAAGATGTCACTTCCATTCATTACTTACCTCAATCTGTTGGCGAAGCGTCCTTATTAGAAGGGTGCTCCTCCGAAGAGTCTCCCACGGATTGTGTTGAGCGCTCAAGCCGTTCGTTTCCGTCAAAAAAGTTCAACCATCTCCGGGGCCGGATGGATGGTGATTCGCCTTGCGCAACCGTGCTCCTCAGCATGATCCCTCGGTCAACTCGATGGGGTCGAGAGTTCCGGAACACAAACTTGATCGATAACGCAACAGCGATAGCTGCTCCGACCAGCGCAATCACCACGGTGAGAACTGCAGTGCGGAGTGTTCCTGAGGGCGCATAGTCAAGGTTTCGTCCAAGCAGCGACATCACCATTCCGGCAACAAGCGCAACTGTTCCGGCGATACCGGCGATACCGAACCCAGGAATCACGAACAGTTCAACGGCGATGAGAGCAATGCCGATGGCGAGCAACACGGCGTCTTCCCAGCCCGCGAGTTTTGCGAGCAGATGGCCCCAAAAGAACAAGGCGAAAAGCCCAACGCCACCTAGGGCAAATAGGCCGCCAGAACCCGTCGTGACCTCAGCAATGAGTAGTCCTATCGCAGCGAGAAGAAAGAGCCCTGCAACCGTTGGGGAGGTGACGAATCGAGAAATTGTCTCAAGTATCCCTGGTGTTGCGATGTCGACTGAGTCGGCGTCAACGCCGAGGTCGTTCAAGACATCATTGAGACCAGCGATTTCCGCTGCCGCAAGACCGCTCTCTACTGCCGATGATGCAGTCAAGGTAAGAAGGTCTCCTTGTTCGATGACGCCCGCAATTGCTATGTCGGGGTCGACCATTGCCGCTGCGTACGTTGCATCTCGTCCGGTTGCTTCTGCTGTCGACTCAAAGAGGCCTCGAACCGCTGAGATGGTTTTTGCGTCTGCGGTTTCGCCTGTTGCCCCATTGATTGGTGTTGCGGCTCCGATGACAGCGCCCGGTGTCATATAAATCGTGTCGGTGGCGAGAGCGATGAGAGCGCCGGCACTCAGCGCCGTGGTGTCGACAAGGGTGATCGTCGGCATGTCGGTTGCGAGGAGTGCATCACGCATGCTGATGGCAGCGTCGACACGGCCACCAGGTGTGTCCATGACCACGATGAACGCAGTTGCTCCACTGCTTTGTGCTTGATCGATTTGACGTTCGAGAAATGCCGCAATTCCGAGATCGATTGTCCCTGATATGTCGATGACGTGAACTTCGGTTGTTTCAGCAAGTGCTGGTCGAGAAAGCCCAGCGATGGTCATCACAACTCCAAGAAACACAAACACTGAACGTGATACGAGTTGGCGAAGGCGACCGATGCTGCTCGTCTGGTGCATGTCAGTTACCACCGGTCGGTTCTTGATCCCAGATCTGTCGAGAAGGTGGGTCGCCGTAGAGCACTTCGGCTGGACTGCGCTTATCGATGTTGCCGGTCAGTCCGCGATACACCCCGAGTCCACAAAGTTCGCGAAGTTGCGGGGTGAACGTCCCCATGACGTGCGGTGGGATTCCAAGTTGGATATTTTCTTGCTGCCGAATGAACCCGGCGCAGTAATTCATTGCAATACCGACCCGGGTTTCGTCTGTGGTTGTGTTCGCTCCCCCGCCATGCCACAAACTTCCGTGCCAAATGAGCACGCTGCCTTTCGGCATTTCAGCCGGAATGGTCTCGACATCGGGTTCACCGTCTCGATAGTTAGGGTTCTGCCATAGATGACTTCCCGGCACGAGACGTGTGGCTCCGTTGTCTTCGGTGAAATCGGTGAGAGCCCACATCGAGTTACAGACGGTGGCGATGTGCGGCTTTGCGAGCGGCTGCACTTGGTCATCCGCATGAAGCACTTGTGCGCACTCTCCCGGGCCAATCGCAATTGATGCAAGACTCGAGATGAGACATTCAGCCCCGAGGACAGATTCGACGATTGGCAACACGGACGGGTGAACGGGCACTTGTTGCCAGAGTTCGCTGTATGCGAGCAGGTTGTAGGTCCTGGTGGTGCGGTTTCCTTCAAATTTATTATTCGCAGGCCTGCGCTGCAGTTCGTCTTGAAGCCGCCCTACGTCTTCTCGCAACTCGTCGATGAGTTCGAGGTCAATCGCGTCGTTGATAATCGTGTACCCGTCTCGAGTCAGCTGCTCGAAATGAGAATTCATATCGATTGACACACCATTAGCGTAGATCGTCGTCGGGCTGTAGGTTCGACGGGGCTTCGCTCATGACTTCTCACCTTCACCGTTGCATCATTGGCCTTGCGGCCCTCACCCTTGTGATCGCTGGCTGCGCAGGAAGCAGCGGTGTCGCTGAGACTGCCGTAGAGGCCGAATCGTCGACGACGGTCACTGTCGTTGAGACCACCGTTCCAACGACTCCGTCAACGGTTCCCCGAGCGACGTGCCCCGAAGATGAATCAGGTGAACTACGGGCGGTTATCGAGGCGCAAACATTTGCGATCTCACAGCGCGACTTTGTTGCGGCGCTCTCGTATTCCTCGGCGGCCTTTCGTTCGAACACCACAGCCGAACAGTTTGAACGCATGATTTCGTATGAGTACGGGTTTCTGTTGAGAAACCCCTCGATTTCAGTGGCGGCATGCCAACTTATGGGGGATTCACGAGATCTTCTCGTTGAACTCGGCACCGAACGCCGCCACATCATGGCGTATGTCCTTACTCCAGATGAAGGACGGTGGCGCATTGATGTTGCGGCTCTGCTTGGCGAACTTGATGGAATGACCGCATGAGTGGGGTGAAATGATTCGCGTGGCAACGTGGAACCTGTGGTGTCGACATGGCAACTGGCAAGAACGTCAACCAGCGATCTTTTCAACACTTGCCGCTCTCGATGCCGACATTGTTGGTTTGCAAGAGGTGAGTACAAAAGACCCTGACCACGTCGCACAGGTGCGCAGCGAGTTGGGCTACCACACGGCTGTGTCACCTGATGAGGAGCATGATCGCTGGGGAATCGCAAACGTGATTGCGAGTCGATGGCCGATCATCAGCCACGGTTGGGAGTATCTCGATGTTGGCGACATGCCACCTCACCGGACGGTGTTGTGGGCACACATCAGCGCACCTGTAGGCGACCTCATGGTCTACTGCACTCATCTCTCGCATGGGTTTGACAACAGCGCACTCCGGCAGCGTCAGTTAGCCGAGATCTGTGAGCTCATTGTTGCTCAACGGGGTGAGGACAACGATTCATATCCACCGATCTTGATCGGTGATCTCAATGCCGTTCCTGAGAGCGATGAGATTCGACGCCTAACTGGTCTAGGGCCGGCATATGTAGCCCGTTTTGTGACGACAGATGCGTGGGCTCAGCGAGGTGACGGGGTTGGCGCAACCTACTCGTCGAACAATCCCTATGTCGTTGATTCTGCATGGCCCGAGCGACGTCTCGATTACGTCATGTCGGGTTGGCCGCGATCTCGGCCGAAAGGCAACCCGGTCAGCGCTGAACGTTTTGGTATCGAGCCGGTGGACGGTGTCGTTGCGAGCGATCACTACGGCGTGATCGCTGAACTCGCAACGTAACTCGGCTGTTGTAGTGCCCTCAGGAGCTGCTACGGCAGGGTGACGAATCCACCTTGAGCAAAAACGTTCCCTGCATAGTCGGTGATCACGAGTTCGACGTAGATCTCGAGACCTGGATCAAGGGGTTCGAGATCGTAGACCAAGTTTGGAAGATCTGCGTACAACCCAACTTCACTGAGGGTGAGCCATTCGGCGGTGCCATCTGGGTACTCGTTGAGCACGATGGGGAAGATCAGGCCATCAGGGTCAGCTGAAAGTTCACCGATCATTCCGTCATCGGTGTACTCGTAGTACACCTCGCTGACGATGTTGCCTTCGGCGTCGAGTGTCAATGCGAGTACGAGGTCGTGGTACGGGTCATCGGTCTCGAACTCCTCGGGCGGCATGTACCAGAGGGGCACATCGAAGAACAGGAATCCTGATTCCTCGTCGACTTCCATGTCGAGGTAGGCGTAGTCGGTGTCGATGCCGTCAGACAGTGTGAGTGCCGTCAGGTCATAGAAGCCGTAGACCTCGCCGGTGCCGTCGCCAAATGAGGTGTAATCGGCTGGCTCCTCTCCAATGAAAATAATTGATCCGTCACTTTCGTCGATTACCCCGTAAAGAATTTCGGCGGAAACAATGGAGTCAAAGACCCCTTCGTTGACAGTGCCGAATAGATTGATGCCTGAGTCGTCAAAGAAGTATTCGATACCGATCTCTTCATCGAATGCGACGGTGTCTGTCGAGGCGAGTCTCGATCCGCCATCGAAATAAGAGTTGAGAACCTTTGACCAGCCGGGCACTTCTCCAAGGTCGAAGTAGTCACTGTCGAAATAGTCAGATGATGGCGGGAAATAGACGCTGAGGCCGGTGGCCTTTGAAGTTGCATTTCCGCTGATCTCATGGATGACGACTGTGTCGAGAGCGCCGAGCACTGCGTCGGCTTCGGGGCTGACCGAGATATTGTTGGCCGACAACTCGTTCATCAGAACACCTAGGTCTACTGCATTGGTTGCGAGTGCCGGGTCAGGGCTATCACCGAACGCGAGTGAGTCTTGCCGGGCGGAGCCGAGTGCTGCGAGTAGAGCACTATCAGCAAACTTCATGACGTCACCAAACTCTCGCAGTGCGGCATCAAGTTCGCCAAGTTTGGTGAGGTCAACTGCCGACAGCGTGATGTCGAATGCGGTTCCAAAGTCTTTGGCGTGCGCTTCGTAGGCGTCGACAATGGTTGTTGCGAGTTCGGCTGCGGAGACATCGTCGCCACTGCGCAGAATTTCGAGTGACGAGAAATCCCAACCGTGACCTGGTTCGAGTTCTTCTGATGCAACCATGACATCAGCGACGTCACGCATGGCGTGGGCAACCTCGAACGTCCCCATCAGGCAAGCGTCGAATCCGATGAGGTCGAGACGCTCGACACCTGCGGCTTCAAGACCTTTTGTGATCCCTTCGCCCATTTCGGGGAGGGTGAGAATATCTTCGCCGTCAGTCTCGTCAGGCCCCATGCCGGGCCAGCCGGCACCGTGATCCCAAATGATGAGCGCATAACGGTCTGCCGGAAATTGCTGAATTCCTGCAGCGACAAACCCTGCGAGTTCGTCTGCAGAACCGGTGTTCAGTTCTCCGAGCTCAACCGATTGGAGTATTTCTTCTTTTCCAACGTGGATCAGCTGGGCGCCTTCGAAATTTCCAAGTGGGCCTATCTCGTCATTCGCATATCCCGGGTGTCGATCGATGAGAGTGACGATATTGAGATGTTCATTTGATCCAGCTTCTGCCATTTCGAAGATGTCACCGACTGCGAACGGCTCAAGGTCGTTATCACCCATGACGTACACGAGGACTGTCCAATTGGCTTGTTCGTTGTCGTTTGAGATGCTGGCAATGTCGTCTTCGCCTATGTCATCGACGGGCGCGCTGTCGTCGTCATCGAATTCGGCTGCTGCCTCTTCGGAGCGTTCTTGCTCAGCATCTTCGACGATTTTGTCGGTCTCGTCTGCAACGGGATCTCCGCCACACGCAATCGCTCCGAGGGCAAGGGTCAGAGCGAGGGCTAACGACCGAGCGCGAAATTTCATAATTCAGTTTCGCGCACGACGCTCGTCAAAAGTGCTTTGCGACGAGCAATTTACGAGACTGGCGGCTTGTTGATTGGATGGCTCCACTCTTCATACGGCATGTTTGATCCCAGCACCACTCGAGTTTGCGTACCTGCGAGGGTTCGATGAAGCCACCCGGCTTCTGCCGTCACCATGCATCCGGGCTGAACCTGTGTGACCGCGCCCGTCTCATCGGCAAATGAACCTGAGCCAGAAATGACGATCGCTACCGAGTCGAATTCATGCCAATGCAGCTCTTCATCGACCTCATGCGAGTCGTCGAATGCAAGCGAGTGATAGCCAAGCGATTGCACGTAGTCGAGTGCTTCTTCTTCGGTGAGCGGCTCGCGTTGGGAAAATGTCATCAAAGAACTCATTCCTCGACCATAACCCACGGTTGCAACAAAGCCCGACTGGTGGGCAGTGACGTGTCAGAACGAGAGCACAACGTCGGCGGTTGCGCTCATTGCGACCACTCCCGGGGGACCGCTCCACACCAAGCCGTCTGGATCCATGAGCACTTCGGCCGCGTTTTCGGGGGTGACTCCGAGAACTGCTTGAGAGCCCGTTGAACAGGCGATCTTTGCCCCCTCGATGAGGGTATTCATCATTGTTCGGCAGGTTCCCGATGGCATACCAACCCGGTCATCGAGGCCGTTGACGAACTCTCCTTGTAAAAGTTGGACTGCATGCGAGGCAAAAAACACCTCAACGCTGTTCCCCGCTGTCACTGCTTCCGCTGCGCACGCAATCGCAACTGCGCATTTACGTGGGTCAACGTCCGGATCTGTCGAGATCATAAAGAAATATGTGGTCATCTCTTCCTCCAATGTCGAGTTCACCCTAGGCATGCGGCCGGTGAACCCTCAAGACTCGAGGGGAAATAAGTCGAGTTCGTTCAGGTGGAGGCAGCAGTCGTCTATTTCGTGACGGTGATTGTTCCTTGCATATAGGCGTGCGGCGAGCACCCATAGGCGTAAGTTCCGACGCTGTCGAACGTCACCGAATGGGTGCCGCCCTCTTGCAGCCCTCCAGAGGAGAGCGATGGCGAGCCGTTGAACGTGACGGTGTGGGTGGCGGAGTCGAGGTTCGTCCATGTGACGGTGTCGCCAACTTGAACGGTAAGCGCCGATGGGGCGAAGCTAAATCCGCTGATGTCGATCGAGTAAGACGATGACACCGGCACCGAGGATGTTGGTGCAACAACGACTGGCACCGTTGTGGTGGTCGACTCAGGTGCAGACGTCGTGGTCACGACGTCTGCGGGGCTTGACGTGATAGTCGGCTCAGCGATGGTGGTAGTCGGGGTTGGAGGGGACGGATCGGGGGAGGGGTGGGCGGGGGAGAGGAGAGACAGGGGAGGGGGGGGAGTATCACAAAAGGGGACGCAAGCTGCTGGTGGGTGGCGAAAGACGGA
>JAAXJF010000029.1:0-11851 GCA_012269985.1 Acidimicrobiaceae bacterium | reverse complement strand
TCGGGATTGCAGTTGAAGTCGGTGAAGCAGCTGTCGAAGAAACAGCTATAGCTGCTTCGGTCGTTGTTGACTCAGGTCCGACCGGTGCCACAACCTCAGTGGTGGAGACGATCTCGCTCGTCACGGTGCCCTCACCTACAGGTTCGTCGCTTAACTCTGTAAGCCCTGAAGTTCCAGCTCCTTGCGGCTGTCGCGGTTGGCATGCGGATAAGACAACCACACAGGCAAATGAGGCGATTGCGACATTTCGTAACAGCGTCTGCGGCATGCCGAATGTTCGCACCTAGCGATGCGATAGTCCACTTCGACTGAGCAATGTGGCAACGATCGTTTGAGTGCGCTGTGTTACCCCTGACCCGAGGAGTAGCCGGATACGTCTGCAAGCAGATGCGCTTTTCTGCGATGCGGCATTTGTTCGCTGAAAGGAATGCCGGCCATCGAGGGGAGCATCGGCCACAACCACCCCTTGGCGCTGATAGAAATAACAGGGCTATGGCGGAAATCTCGTTCGGAGTCGATCCATGCTGAAGTCTCTCGGGGTTGTCGTTTCTCAAGCAGCTCGGCAATTCCGCTCATCAGACCAAGGAAGCCCTCGCGGTCGCTTTGAACGAGCCCAGCAGGTAGCCCAACGAACAGAACGGCGACGACGGCGCAAAACCGTCATCATCCTCTCGCTCATCTTCATCATCCTCGTGCTGACATTCAGTTTCCTTTTCCACGAGATCATGGCTCGGGAGGGAAGGGCATTCTCATGGCCGACTGGCATCTATTGGACGATGACGACCATGACGACGCTCGGATTCGGCGACATCACGTTCACCTCTGACCTCGGTCGGTTGTTTTCGGTGCTTGTGCTCGTGTCAGGCTCAGCATTTCTTCTTGTCGTGCTTCCCTTTGCGTTCATCCAGTTCGTGTTCATCCCGTGGATTAACGAACGAGAGCGCCGTCGGGCGCCTCGGACGCTGCCGCAGTCAACTTCGGGGCATCTCATTCTCACCGCGCTCGGACCCATTGAGCAGGATCTCATTGACCGAGCTGACAAACCCCAACTTCCGTATGTCCTCGTGGTTGAGGATGTCGATGAGGCCGGCCGTCTCCACGATGAAGGCCGAAACGTCATCGTTGGAGCGCTCGATGATCCGGGCACATATCACAACGCCCGGGTCGAGCATGCCGCTCTTGTCGTCGCAACTCAAAATGACCAGATCAACACCAACATTGCATTCACTGTTCAGGAAATCGCCCCTGACACCACAATTCTTTCGAGCGCAAATTCTCCTGCTGCTGTAGACATTCTTGAAATTGCAGGAGCCGACCATGTTGTCCAACTTGGAAACATTCTCGGGAACGCAATGGCGACACGAGCACTTGGCCTCGGGGGCCAAAGTCACCAGATCGGAAATTTCGCTGGCCTGCAGATCGCTGAGGCAGGCGTGGTCGGCACGGCCCTGGCTGATCGCACACTTCAAGAATCTCAACTTCGATCTCTCGTTGGGGTCGGAATTATTGGCGTCTGGGATCGCGGCGACTTTGCTGTCGCAACTGGCGATACAAAACTCTGTGACTCATCGATCTTGCTTCTCGCTGGAACTGCCGACCAATTGGCTCGGTTCGACGAGGAGTTTGCAGTGCACTCTCCTACCGACTCGAAGGCAATCATCATTGGCGGCGGCCGCGTTGGGCGCGCGGCTGCGCAGTCATTCATGTCAGAAGACATTGACGTCACCATCATTGATCGACTTGCCGAACGCCGGCGTTCAAAACCGTCGTATGTGATTGGCGATGCCGCAGACCGGTCGGTGCTTGAGGCAGCCGGTATCGAAGATGCGGGAGCGATCCTTATCACCACTCATGACGACAACGTCAACGTGTACCTCACCCGGTATTGCCGAGGCCTGCGTCCTGATGCGCGCATTGTTTCACGGTCGAACCTTGGACGAAACGTGACAACCCTTTACCGCGCCGGCGCAGATGCGGTGCTGTCATATGCGGGGACAGGCTCCGCAACGATCTGGAATCACTTCCGTGGTGATGAAACCTTGCTCGTTGCCCAGGGGCTCAACATGTTCCGCACTCCAATTCCGCGAGAGCTCATCGGTTCGACTCTCGCTGATTCGCACATTTACCGTCGAACGAACTGCAATGTGGTCGCTATCGAGCACAACGGCACGATTCGCGGCAACCCTGACGCTCATCAGCCGTTGCCGGTCATCGGGGAATTACTCCTAGTCGGAACTGATGCAGCCGAAGAGAAGTTCTCTGAGGTGTTTCCCCATGCGCGTCGACGTCCACTTCTTACCCGTGGCCGCCGCTAAAGGACGCACCGTCCTGGTTCGGCATCCACAGCAGATCGTGTATCGCTCATCGCAACGCTGTGAACTACGGTAACGATTCATGCGAAAGCTTTCACTGTTTGCGTGGACAGTGATTGCAGTTCAGATCTTCTTTGTCTACTTCATGTTTCAGATCGGGTCGAGTCTCGGAGATTGTGACGAGTACGTCACTGATGACGGTCTTGCCGGGGTCGCTCGCGAACGCGCTTGCGAGGTAATTGATGAAGCCATGACTCTCCTGTTTCTCTACGGGCTCGGGGCTCTCTGGATATTCGCAAATATCATTCTCGGCATCGTTGCTCTTTCTCGCAGGAAAAAGAGAGCTAACGACTCACTTAGTTGAGCGCCGGAACGGCTGGCGACTGCGATACGTTCCGCAACGCCAAAGCCATTCGGCTGGACCAAAACGAAAACGCTGCAACCACCACGGTGACCACCAGATCTGCAACGCCCAAATCAACAGTATCCATACGAAAATCATTGTTCGCGTGAGGTCAAACTGCTCCGCTAATACCGAAAGAGTCAAGAGACCAAGAGCAGTCTGAGAGAGATAATTTGTCATCGCCATGCGGCCTGCAGCTTGCAGTCGCTGCTGCAACTTGCTGGCGTCGTTCTTCCACAACACAATGACACCGAGGTAGCCAAGCGCCATCGGGATAGTGCCGAGTCCAAGAGGAATATGACCGGTCAGGGCTGTCCGTTCAGACCAGCGGTCCACGACGTGAATCGCAACGCCGATGCACGTCAACGGAAGTCCGACACCAAGGCCCCGCAGGGCCATTTTCTTGTAAAACTCTCGAGGTCGTGTGCCCTGCACAATGCCGAGTTGATACAAACTCACTCCAATCAGCATCAACCCAAGCGAACGCAATATGGCATCGGCATAAAACCAGGTCAACAGGTCGCTTTCCAACATGGGAGTTCCTCCGGGAACCCAGTACTCGCCAATTGGAAAGCTGCCGTTGTTGACACCGATCTGAACTAACGCTGCGCTGAGGGAGCCAACTATGACAAGCCCAACTCCTACCGCCATGAGAATTTTCGGTGATCGCCGATGGACGAGCAACACGATCGGTGCAGATATTGCGTATGCAGTCAGCACGTCGCCGATCCAGATTGCTGCATGAATGGTTCCGATGACGAACAGCAGGGCAAATCGCCACAGGCTTAACCAGTTGGGGTGCGCTGTTTTCGAGCCCGCCCGTTCCCAGAAAATAACGACCCCCACGCCAAAGAGCAGAGAAAACAACGCCATCATTTTTTGCTCAACGAACAATTTTGATGCGATTCCGATGACCCAGTCGAATGGCTGCTCAGTTCCAACAGCGCGAACGTTGTTATAGCCAGCAAAGTCGCTGAAACCCCAGGTAAGGGCGTTCATGGGGAGAATGCCGAGGATTGCGATGCCTCGAATGAGATCTAATGACGTCACCCTTTCCTTTTGGGAAACCGGTGCTGATCGAGACGTTGTATTCGACATTGTGGTGGCCTTCGGTGATCGAGTCGCTTGGCCTCTGCACCCTACTTCGTGTGATCAACCTCATTGGATGACTCTCCGCAGCATCGGCGCAGTGTCGCCAGCGTGGAATTATCGGTGGCGCTTTTTTGCGGAGAACCAGATGTGCGACCCGAATTGATCTTCTTTCACGGGCTCATCAGAGGTGACAAACCAGTTGACTCCGGCGGTCACGGATTTTAAGTATTTGCGCATGAGTGGGCCGACAATGATGAAGCGCAGGAATTGGCGAAGTCCAGGTATCGGGCTCACCGGTCGGGGCCAGACTTCGATGGTGAGGCGGGTGTTCTTATCGTCGAGCGGGTGGAGACGCCACGAGACGTGGGAGGTTTCTTCGCCGATGGCGCCGATGTCGAGTTCGTAGCCGGTTCGGTCGGTCCAGTGAGTGAAATGACGGTGGTACACCCAGCCACTCCGGTAATGCACTTCGTCGCGTGCTCCTACGCCTGGCCAAGCTGACACTGGATTACTGGAGCAGAACGGGTGAACGTTCTCGAGATTTCCAGCAGTTGAGATGACCTCCCATACACGATCAAGGCTGGCGTTGATGGCTGTGCTTATCCGCACCGGACGTCCGCTCGTCGAAGAGCCTCGGAGGTTCATCTCTCAACTTTGGCTCAAAACTATGTTCGGCCTTGCACGCTACTCATTGAGCGCAGCCCGAAGTTCTGAGGGGTTGATACCGACAAGGTAGGCATTCTCGTTGTCGTACATGCTGAAGGCAGAGATATAAAAGTTGCCGTTCAGATCCCAGGAGTCATATCCGGTGATGAAATCTTCGCTACCGGCTGAAGCGTCGAGGTCTGGCAGTTCGACAAGCATTGTCGACTGCGCCGAGGCGATATCGAATTGCCAGATTTCGTTCGGGGCACCGAAGTTGTCGCTTCGGCCGAGGTAGATGGTTTCACCGTTCGGGTCGAGTTGGAAGACCCAGACTTTGTTGTTCCCAGAGGGTGTTTCACCCGCAGGAAAATCTGGGCGTCCAAGATATTCCCATGATCCGTCTACATCAGTGAACCGATAGATGTGCCCCATGTCGTCACTGACATAGAGATTTTGGCGCTCGCTGTCCCATTGGCCAACCTCGATCGCGGAGAGTGCTTCCAAGCGGAAATCAGTCTTTTCGAATCCAGCTTGAGGGTCGTATTTCCAGACGGTGTCGAGTACTCGGGGGTCTTCGCCGCGGTTCCATTGAGAACGTTTCGTTCCGCCTGTGAAGTAGAGGTGTCCGTTTGAATCGGTCCACATGAATCGATTGCTGTAAAAGTAGCCCTCCCACTCCTCTGGTTTCCCTACGACAGTGGTTTCCTGTTTTTCGATGTCGAGGTACAGCACCTTGTTCTCAGGGATAGTGATCCCGTAGATCCTGTTGTTCGTGTTGTCAGGTGCGATGGTGACAACTTGTAGGTGTTTCGCGCCAACGCCATCGGGTTCTGCGGCACTGAGATCGACGAATGAGTTGTCAGCCGGGTCGAAGGCATACCAGTGGAAGCCACGTGTTTCGTAGAAGGCACCGTCGATAGACGACCGGTCGAGTGTCGCAACGTAGATGCGGCCGTTGTAATGGGTTGGACGAGTGTGAAACTTCTCAGCAGTTTCGGTAGAGCGCCAATTGTCAACTTGTTCTGAGGCCGATCGTGCATCCCCTACCCAATTCAGCATGCCGGTCGTTTCGTCAAGTCGATAGAGCATCGAGTTTTCAACATGGTCGTGACCCGAGATGAAGATATTTCCCGAGGGATCGGATCCGACGGCCAACCAGGATTGGTCTGGCATATCGCCGTCGGGTGAATTGGGTAGCTGCCAGACTCGTACTCCTGCAACGTCCCCGTTGCGAGGCGGGATCCCCGGCACCTCGATATATGTGGGTGAGGGGTCGGTGGTTGATGTCGAGGTTGTCTCGCGCGGTTGCGTGGTCTCTGGACTTGTCGAAACCACAGTCTCTGACGGGTTGGGAGCAGACGTATCTGGGCCCGTACTCGGAACTTGCGGCGAGGTGCTGGAAGCGCACCCAGCAGACAACACCGCAAGTACTCCTGCGAGGTAGAAACGAGTCGCCGAGAATTCGCGCATGCAGGAAAAGGATAAGCCAATTTGGCGGAAACGTTGTTTCCTCTTACTGGAGTCTAATTTGAAATCTTCCTGGGTATAGCTGCAGATTCATCGGAGGGGAATGTTGACCGGCTTGCCTATAAGCGAAAGGTGGTGGAGCCGTTCGTAGGAAGTTTTGGCTGGAGGATGCTGTCACATGTTGCGTCGATCTGACATTACGTCAGGGCTTGGGTGCGACAAGCGGCCATGGACGTTCGCGCTCCATCCACAGTCCGATGTCGAGGAGTTGTTGTTCGCTGTGGTGCCGACCGATGACCTGCAGCCCGACTGGGCATTCGTCAACGCTTCCTGCTGGTATCGAGATCGCTGGATTTCCTGCGATATTGGCGGGGAACGTGAGGCGACCGTTATTTCGTGCGCCAGCCACGAGCCCACCGAAGGAGTCAGGTAGTGGTCCTTCGGCGTTGAACGCAATGTCGGGGTTTGAGGCTGTGATCACGAAGTCAACGTCATTGAAGATGTCGGCCATCCGCTCAACGACAGCCATGCGGCGTTCCTCAATGCGGGCTCGGCCGTCTTCGTTGTAGAGGCCTTCGGTGTAGCGAAGACCGGCCCGAATTTCAGGGGTGAGATCACCTTCGCATGCTGGCCAGCGATCACCGAGCTCTGCTCGAATAGCGATCATTCCGCTGATCGACCATGCCGCACCCATTGATGGGAGCGTGGAGTCGATCTCTTGTTCGCGCATACCGAGTCCATTGATGATTGCGGCCGCGGCGTCGGCGAGTACATCCCACATTGCGGGTGAGACGGTGGCGCCACCCCAGTCGGGGATCACTGCAACGCTGGACCCATGCAAGGTTTCGGAAAGCGTCCCGAGTTGAGTTTCCCAGCCGGTCACTTTCGGCAAGCTCAAGGTGTCTCGCGGATCGAAACCATTCGTCACGTCAAACCAGCGGGCTGTATCTCGTATCGATCGTGGCAAGCTGCCAATGGAGACGGTGAGGTTGCCAACAAGGGTTTTCGGGCTACGGGGGATACGGCCAAACGTTCCTTTCAGCCCGACGAGCCCGCAGAAGCCCGCTGGGATGCGAATCGAACCGCCGCCGTCGCCTCCAGTGGCGATTGGCACGAGGCCACCTGCGACTGCGGATGCTGAACCTCCGGATGATCCGCCCGGTGTTCGCGACAGGTCCCAAGGGTTACGGGTTGCTCCGTTGAGCACCGTACGTGTGAGGTTTACTCCACCGAATTCGCTTGAGGTGGTCAAACCGACCGGTATCGCTCCAGCGCTGACTGCTCGGGACACCATGGTTGATGTGTGCCCAGCGACTCGGTCGGCAAACACTGCGCTTGCTTCGGTTAAGGGCCAACCCTTCACGGCGTCGAGTTCTTTCACGCCAAGAGGAACTCCCCCGAAGGGGGCCTGCACATCAGCGTTTCCTGCTGCTGTGAGCGCGCCCTCTTCATCAATGAAACTGAACGCGTTAAGAGTGCTTGAGGCGATCTCAGAGAGCGTTTCGCTCATGACCTCTGCAGGGTGAAGTTGACCGCTTCGGAACTCATCGACAAGCCCGCATGCGTCACCGTCCCATGTCATCTCAACCCTCCTTTACGTGCTGGTGTGTGAGTTCACGGTAGTGAGGTGCATGGTGCTCTCCCGACACGAACCGACCGTTATCCGAGTGAGCACGCTTCCTGCAGGTATAGACAAATGTTGAACACCGGTGCCGGCAGAAACTCCGATCGGTGACATCTGTTGTGTCGCCCAATGGCTGAATGAGCCGAATGTTCCTGTCATGGCAGACTGCATGCAGGGCGGAATTGGTTCTCACGCACCGCAATCTGCGGCTGCGCTTCGGTCATCGGCCTGGTTGCTCGAGCACATCTATGCACAAGCTCCACAGTTGTCGCTTGGTGATGAGCGGTCAAAGCAACTCTTTCAGAAACTCGTCGACAATTATCACCGGGCCCGGCAGTTGATCGCCGAGTCGCTAGGTGTTTCCGATGAGCGGGGTTTCGCCGCCCATGTTCCCTTGGCGATTGAACCAACTCCGCAAGGTCTTGCGATGAGTGCTCGTCGAGCATCCCGTTGGATCGGTATTGCTCTCTGATCTCACCGCTCTCGGCTGCTCCGGGGGAACGTTACGCAACGACTGTTGATTCGAGCGCGTTCGACGCAACCTGTCGGATGTCAACTTCGTAGTTGTCGACCTTTGCGACGTCGAGCGGGTCTATGCCATAGATGGCGTTGAGCCAGATCAACGTTCCGACGTCTTTTGCGAGTAGCCCGGCGTGACCCTTTTCGTCAGTGAAAATTGAAGTTCCTCGAGGGCCGATGAGCGACTCAATCTCGGGGAGCTCCCCGAGTTCGAACATTTCTCTGAGTTCGTAGATCGCAGCACCGTGGTAGAACGTGAAAACGTCTGCGCCTCCGAGGTCGGCGCTCAGTTGTTCCCCGAACGTATGGAATGCCAAGAACCCCTCATCTGTTCGTTCTCGGTGCTCCGCCGCGTCATTGAAGTTTCTTGGGAAGTCGACCCATGGCATTGCGAGACCTATTCGCGTATCTGGGTTTTGGGCAAGCGCGTATTCAGCGATTTCCAATTCAGCCCAGCTGTTAGTGACGCCGCTTGCCAATAGGTCCTGCGAACAGCAGATCATGACGAGGACATCAACGGTGCCTGTATCGAGCTTTTCTTTGATTTCGACTTGGACGTTCGGGTCCTCCCACATCGCTTGTGGTGCTCCTCTTTCCCCGCCGCGAGAAACGATGAGCTGGCTATGCCCCTCAATGCCGGCAAGTTCGGCGGCATTCTCCATATTTTCGGCGAATGGCCGCCCGAAGCTGTGCCCCATGTAGAGAACCTCAACACCTACAACTCCTGTTGAAATTTCGTGGTGAGTGTCTTTGACATCGACTCCTGCCGGAGCCAACTGGGCTTTGACGGAGCTTCCTTTCGACTCAAGTAATTCGACCTCGTTCAATGCTGGTCGTGTTGTCGTTGGAGTTGGATAATGCTCTGACCCCTGTCTATCTGACGGCGGACTACAACTTGAGGTTGCGATCGTTACGAGGGCGATAAGAACGAGTGCTTTACGCGTGGTTACTCTCGACATTGAATTCGGCATGTTTTAAGACTTCGACCGAAACGTAAGAAAATGTCTTTTAAAGAGAAAGACATCGGTAAGAGGTTTTTAAGGGTCTGTCCACAGCTGAACAATCCAAGTACATTTGCAGATGTGACAGTTGTATCGTCTGAAACGCCATCCGATCAGCGACTGCTTGCGCGTCGCGAGAGAGCTGACCGTGAACGCTCTGAGGTCAGGGCCCGAATTCTTCGATCCGCTCGAAATACTCTTCGCAAGGGATCGATGTTCGACCTCACGATAATGAGCCTTGCTTCTGATGTCGGGGTCAGTCGCCAAACGATCTATCGACATTTCCCCACTGTGCAAGACGTGTTTCGTGCACTTTCTGACGAAGTTATTGCGGATATTTACTCGAACCTACCCGATCTCCCATTTAGCGACCCCGGTTACATTACGGCGTTCGTCGATAGGGCAGTCAAAACGTTTTGTGCTGATTCAAAGGTGGTTCGAGTGCTGGTTTTGACCTCAGCGATTGGCCGCGCAACAGGTGATTGGGTGCAGATCGACCCGGAACAAGTCCTTCGCTCGGCGCTCACAGAGATGCCAGTAGTCCATCGCCCGATCTCTCCTGATCCAAAAGTGGCTGCACGGGTTCTCATCACCTATTTTCGGGGCGCCCTTTACGGGTGGGCTGCGGGATTTCTCACCGATAACGAGTTCGAACAAGAGGTTCGAAAGGCAGGATTGCTCGTAATCGCATGACCGTATTTACTGGTTCTGCCAATGCTGCAAAAGCGCAATTTAACATCGTTTTGCTCGTCGGTTTGGTACTTGCTACTGCTCTACTTCTGCCGCTTCGCGGAGTCGAGCCCGTATCTGCAGCATCAGAGGGGGACCTCGATACTTCTTTCGATACCGATGGCTGGAACACCATTTCTGGGAATGATCTTTGGTTCGAGGCGATGTCGGTTGTCGTCCAATCGTCCGGCAAAACGGTGATTGCCGGCGCCCGGATGAATGGGATGCAGTTCGAGCCATTACTGGCTCGCTTTAACGTGGACGGCAGCCTGGACACTTCTTTCGGGTCTGATGGGACTGGAATAGTCGTAGAGCCGTGGCCTAACGGCGAAACGATCATGGAATGGGTGAACCGATCTGGTGCCGCCGTTGACATTGCGCTGCTATCCGACGATCGGATTGTGATGACGAGTTCGCCGTCAGGTAACGACGAGCGCCACGGCATCATGCTGTTCAACTCGAACGGCGTTTTGGACACCAGCTTCAGCGGCGACGGTCGACTCAAGATTGCAAGCGGTGGGCCGAATGTCGACGTATGGACTACCGCGGTAACCGTTACCTCAGACGACAAGATCACGATTGTCGGAACCAGTCCCGACAGCAACTGGGACTATCGAATGAAGGTGTACCGGTTGAACTCCGACGGGTCTCTCGATACGTCGTTCAGCAACGATGGGATGCGAAACATCAATTTCCCTGGCGGAGTAGATCATCTGGCAAACGCAGTCGTGATGGCCGGAGACAAGACCGTTGTCGGGGGCTCCGCAGCAGCATCATGGCAGCGGCACGATATGGGTATTGCGCAACTGAAAGCTAACGGGCAGAACGATCTCGCTGGGTTTGCTGACGGCGCAGGCAAGCTGTACGTCGATTTCGGTTTCGGTGATTCCGACGTTCGAGAACTGCTCGTTCAAGCTGACGGAAAGATCGTCGCAATCGGCGAGTCGCAGGTCTTCGACAACGACGATTCAGTCGCAGTAGTGCGCCTCAACGCCGACGGATCGCTGGACACGTCGTTTTCCGGAGACGGCAAATTCGCGCACGACTTCGAGAACGGCGATTCCTACGGGTGGGCCGGGGCGCTTGATGAGGACGGCCGAATCGTTATCGCCGGCCAGTACAACAATGGCGCAACCGACAAGGCGTTTGTGATGCGACTCACCACCGCCGGCGAGCTCGACACGACCTTCGGAACCGGCGGCATTCGAACATACGATTTCATCGGCGGTAATGCAGAATCGTTCAACGCAATATCTCTTTCTGGAAGCTCGATAATGGTTGCGGGGGCGACAGGCTCGTCGGCTCTCACCGCTCGCTTACAGACTGCGGACACGTTCGAGATAGCGCCAGTGTGCAGCAATGGCAACACCCTCGGTATGTACCAGAGCATCACCGTCAGCGGAGTCGTCACCTTCAAAGAACTTGACGTCGACCTTGGCGAGTACGTCGATGTCCCAGGAGTAAGCCTTGACCTGCGGCCCTTTGGTCCGTGGAGTGACAGTGTTCAGATCAACGGCGCCGGTGTCGATCCGACATCAGGGAAGCTCTTTGGTGCGATCAACATCGGCTCAACATCCCACATCATCCAATTCGACTTGACGTCCCCAACGCCGTCAGTTGGATTCGTAGGGAACTTCAGTAGCGGAAATGTGTGGGCGGCAGACTTCCTTGCAGATGGCACATTTGTCTTCCATGACGATGTCGCGTCGGTCAACAAGGTGCGTAGCATCAGCAACCTCTCTGGCCTGCCGGTGTTTGAGACCAGAACTGAAGCGCCAGTGCTCACACCGCAAACCCATCAAGCGACAGTCTTTGAGAACGCCGGCGATATCACGACAGTCCGCGAGTCCGACGGCACGGAACTTCTTATCGGTTACGACTATCCAGCGAACAAAGTTGCTGTTGTTGATGCGTCAGATCTTGACAGCGGGGCGCTCTACACAACAACGCTTCCGGACGGGTTCAATACCAGCGGCTACAACGATGTCGTCGGTGCTGCGTGGGTGTCATCGTCTGGTGACGCTTACTTCAGTTTGAATAATGGGGGTGGTATTTATGC
>JAAXJF010000023.1 GCA_012269985.1 Acidimicrobiaceae bacterium | reverse complement strand
TCGGAGCCTTCTTCGCTGACCACTTCTTTTGGGCGGAGGGGCGAGACTTTGGGTCATTTTTGCCGTTTGCCCTGCACCTCTAACGGTACCAACGCGGCGCCCTTTGGTTCAGCCATACCCCGCTATGACGCTTGAACGCCAAGTATTCGACCGTCGCCCGACAGGAGTACGAGCAGTGTCCCCCCTTTTTCGTTCACCACGGTTGCATCGACGATGGCAGTTCCATCGCCGGCGCCCTGCACCGCCACATCGACAATCACCGGTTGCGATAACTCGGCATCGATCTGATTGAAGAGTTTCGTTGGGTCGATGTCGATCGCCGCAGCCCGAAACGTCGCTCCTTCAGCAGGCAATGTTTCACCGGCAGAGGAAAGTTCGCCCTCTTCGAACCGATATGTCGTTGCGTACATACCGGAAGCCTCCCCCGAATCAGATTCAGCGGTTTCCGCAAGGATGAGAGTGACCCCTGCGAGGTCGGCCGAGACTTCGAAGTATTCAAGGTCACTGCCGATCGAAGATTCGAGGGCACTGATCGCCAACGGAATATCGTCGATCAACGGCCGAGCACTGTTTGCTGACGAACCACACCCTGCGATAACAACGGCCGCAATAGCAACCAGCCGTGCGAGTCGCATCAGGTTTCCATAACAACCGGAACGATCATCGGTCGACGTTTCGTTCGTTCGTTGACAAACCGCCCGGCAGAGCGACGAACCTCTCGTTCGAGCGTCTCGACATCTCTGATGCCGTCAGCGAGGGCTCGTTCGACCGACGCAGCCACCGTGTCACATGCCTCATCGAGAAGATCTTCAGCCTCCGGGGCATATACCCACCCGCGAGTGATGATCTCCGGGCCAGTGAGCACCGACCCAGATTGCACATCGACCGTCACCACAACGACGACGACGCCTTCTTCGGCGAGCACCCGTCGGTCGCGAATGACACCAGTGCCAACATCGCCGATGATGCCGTCGACGTAGACATATCCGGCAGGAACCCGCTCGATATGGCCGGCGCCATCGCTATCGAGCAACAACACATCGCCGTCTTCGCACAGCAGCACTCGGTCATCAGCGAGACCCATGACTCGACCGAGAGCGGCGTTCGCAACGAGGTGTCGATATTCCCCGTGTACGGGAACAAACCACTCGGGCTGCACGATCGAGAGGTACGTCTTGATGTCATCAGCCTGAGCGTGACCGGTTGCATGAACATCGGCGACACCGGAGTGAACGACTTGCGCTCCCCGGCGCAGCAACCCATCGATGACTCGGTTCACATTGTTCTCATTACCCGGAATTGCGTGACTCGACAGCACAACAGTGTCGCTGTCACCAAGTTGCACGAAACGATTCTCGCCTCGAGCGAGCAACGCAAGGGCTGACATCGGCTCACCCTGGCTACCGGTGGAAATCACGCAGATTTCGCCTGGCGGGTACCGATCGATGTCGTCTACGTCAATAAGTGACGCGTCGGGAATTGAGATGACACCAAGGTCTCGTCCGAGCTGCACGTTCTTTCGCATGCTGACACCGAGCCTCTCAACTATTCCACCTGCCGCGATGGCTGCAGCGGCAATCTGCGGGATGCGATTTAAGTGACAAGAGAAACACCCAGTGATAAGGCGCCTGCCTTCCTCCTCGGCGAAGACCTGGCGGAGCACGCTGCCGACGGACGTCTCGCTCGGGGCAAAGCCAGCCTCCTCGGCGTTCGTTGAATCTGCGAGCAGCAAGCGGATTCCTTCTGAGCGCGCAATCTCCCCAAGACGGGCGAGATCGCAACGCCGGTCATCAACCGGTGTGAGGTCAAGCTTGTAGTCGCCCGAATGCAAGATGACGCCCTGCTCGGTGCGAACGACAATTGCATGCGCATGCGGCACCGAGTGGGTGACCGGCACAAACTCGACCTCAAATGGACCGATCGACACCCGGTCACCATCGTTCGTCGGCACGAAATCAACTCTGCCGAGAAGACCGGCTTCTTCAATGCGGTTACGTGCCAGGCCGAGGGTGAGCCTCGACCCAAACACTGGCAAAGGAGTATCCCGGCGATCACCGATTCCGTGTTCGTCACGCAAAAGGAACTGAATACCGCCAACGTGATCCTCGTGGCCGTGGGTCGCGACAAGACCAACGATCGATGACGCGTTCTCCCGTAAGTAGGTGAAGTCGGGTAATACGAGATCGATGCCGTGCAGGTCGGCCGACGGAAACATGATGCCGCAGTCGATCACAAGAATCGATCGGTCGACGTCTGTTCCTTGTTCGATTGCGAGACAGTTTCGGCCAATCTCTCCGAGACCGCCGAGGATGACGATCCGGACCGGTTCAGCCACGTGCTGACACCAGCTCTGCGTAAATTCGACGAGCCTCGTCTTCGAGACCGGCAGGTGCATCACCTAACGGGAGTCGGCACTGACCCACCTCGAAACCGAGGGTTCGCATCATCGCTTTTGACGGAATTGGGTTAGGGGTGAGGTCTCCAGTTTCAAACGCGAAACTTGGCAACATTCGCTGGTTAATCGCTGTCGCCGCCGCAAGGTTGCCACTCTCGAGCGCGGCGAACATGTCGACATGGTCCGGAGCCGTCCAGTGGGTCGCAACACCGATCGTTCCCACAGCGCCCACTGACAACAGCGGAAGGGTGAGACCATCGTCGCCGCTGTACACCTCGAAATCTGCCGGTGCTTCGCGAATGACTCGGGCAGTTTCAGCGGGGTTCGCTGCGGCGTCTTTCAATCCGATGACGTTCTTCTCGTCATGGGCCAACCGAAGCAATACCTCTGATGAGACCTTCCGGCCTGTTCGAACCGGGATGTCATAAATCACTTGTGGCAGTTCAACCGCTTGGGCAATGGCGCGTAAATGCTGCTCGATACCTGCCTGCGACGGTCGGTTGTAATAGGGGCACAGCGACAAGATTCCGTGTACGCCAAGCGCCTTTGCCCGCAGCGAGAGTTCGACCGAATGAGCGGTGTTATTTCCAACAGTGCCTGCGATGACCGGAACGTCGACAGCTTCAAGCACCGCTGAAAACATCGAAAGTTTTTCGTCATCGGACAGCGTTGGCGACTCGCCAGTGGTGCCACATACGACAAGACCCTCGTTGCCCTCGTCTACAAGCCGGCGGGCAAGTTGCTGAGCTACGTCGAGATCAACGCTGCCGTCACTCCGAAATGGAGTGATCAGAGCGGTGAGGATTCGTCCGAACGTTGGCGATGACATGCAGATCAAAGACTAGTGATCTGACGACACGTCGCCACGCTTAGGAAATCTCTGACCCCAGTTCGAACTTGAGGTATTCCGAGCCGGTGTCTTCCCAATCTTCAAACTGAATGACGTTCATGTCTTCAAATCGGCGGCGGAGCCATGATTCGTTGCGATCGAGAAGCCCAAGCTTCTTACAGTTGGGCACGATCTTCGAAAACAACATCTGCTGGAACACATCGCGGGTCGGGTCACGCAACACCAGGGGAACAACATCTTTCGGGTTCACACCCTGCTTTTCCCATACCTCTTGTTGCAAGAAACGATCGCGCATGCGAATGGCTGCCTCGAAGGCAAACTCTTGCCGCTCCATCAATTCGCGATCGGTCATCTCGGCGTACACCTCTTTCAGCGACAGAACACCGAAGGCGACATGTCGAGCTTCGTCGCTCATCACGTAGCGAAGCAATTGCTTCAGGAGGGGCTCTTCAGTCATTTGGTGCATGAATCCGAATGCTGCGAGAGCGAGACCTTCGACCATGACTTGCATGCCGAGGTAGGTCATATCCCATCGCGAGTCTTCGATGATGTCATCGAGCAGCATCCGAAGGTGTGCGTTGACTTGGAATCCTCCGTCCATTTTCTCATCGAGGTAGCGAGCGAAGACCTCAACGTGACGGGCCTCATCAACAACTTGAGTTGCGGCATACAGTTTGGCGTCGTACCACGGAACCGTTTCGGTGATTTTGGCGGTGCACAGCAACGCACCTTGCTCACCGTGAAGGAACTGCGACAGCGTCCATCGACGACTATCGATGCCGAATTCGAGCCACTCTTTATCGCCCCACTTCTCGACGACAGTGCCGGCGTAATGGTCGGGGCTAAGACCGGCAGAAAATGCCGCCTGATCAGAGGTCACGACCTCGTCGAGTTGGATTTCGGTGTCCCACGGCAAGTCGGTCGTGCCGTTCCACTGTCCTACTTTTGCCTTTTCGTACAACTTTCGAAGTTGTGGCCTCGCAAGGGAATAGTCCCAGGTGAAGATGGCGTCGGCGTTGTCTTTGACAACGTGTTCAACCTCGTCAACGTCGACGTTGGATACCGACAGAATTGCCTCGATATCATCGATTTCGTCGCGGCCGATGATGTCGGCGTTTGCTGCGTGACCTGTTGGTTGTTCGGTGGTGCTCATGATGTGCTCCTATTAAGGGTTGCGGCTGTGCCAGAAAACGACTCCGGCAAGGCCACTGAGGTGATGATTGGGCGGAGAAATTGGCGGGCGGTATCAGCATCACTGAGGTCAACTGATTCGTCCGGTGAGAGGAAATACGAGACGGTAAGGCGGGCGACAAGGTCGATTAGTCTGTGGGCCGACTCTCGACCGATGAGAGGGTCAAGTTGTGGTGAAAGCGCAACTGTTGCCATTCGAATGATTCTCGGCAGTCCGGTTGCGGTGAGTTGTCCAAGAGCTTCACCTGGCTCAGAACTCAGCATCATTGCGAGATGTGAGTGGGTGCGCAGAAGCGAAGTTGCTGCGGCGACGCTGTGGGCAACAACATCTTCGACAGTGTCGAGGCCATCGATTTCTGCGAGCACCTGCTCGAAAAACTGGTGTAATTCGCGGACGTGCAACGCCTCGAAGAGCACATCGCGACCTCCCGGGAACAGTCGATATACAGAAGCGCGCGATACGCCTGATTCTTGGCAGATGTCGTCAATCGTCACCTTTGAGAAGCCAAATCGGTGGATGCAGACGAGGGCCGCGTCGAGAACTGCGTGTTCGATAACCGCAGAGTCTTTTCGCGATGTGGCAACTGTCACACTTGAGACAGTATTGCCAAAAATGTCTCACGTCAACCGTGAGGCAACCCTCTCACCCTTCAGGCAGCATGTAGTCGGCATATTGCGCCCGCAGGTCTTTCTTTGAAAATTTGCCCACACTGGTTTTTGGCACCTCGGCGATGAACTCAACCGCATCAGGCAATTGCCACCGAGCCACTCGGTCACGAAGGAAGTCGATCACTTCTTCGGAGGAGATGTCGCTACCTTCAGCCCGCACAACACAGGCCAACGGACGCTCTGACCATCGCGGGTGCGGTACCCCAATCACTGCAGCCTCGGCAATTCCTGGATGTGACATCAACTCGTTTTCCAACTCAACCGACGAGATCCACTCGCCTCCAGACTTAATGAGATCTTTTGTTCGATCCAAGAGTCGCACCCTTCCCCGCTCATCAACACTCGCAACGTCACCTGTACGCAGCCAGCCATCGGAAGTGAAACTCTCGTTCGCTCGCTCATCGTCGTAATACGTCTTCGCGATCCAGTTGCCGCTTACCTGCAATTCTCCACTCGACTCGCCATCCCAATCGACCCGCTCTTGCGAATCTGGATCAACAACGCGCATCTCAACACCAAACGAAATCCGTCCAACCGTTGTCCGCAGTTCAGCTTGCTCATCAATCGACAGGTCGTGCTGATCTGCATCGAGGTGCGACACCGCGCAAATCGGACTTGTCTCAGTCATTCCCCACGCTTGAAGAAGCGGAAGTCCCGTCACCTCGCGATAGCCCTCCGAAAGGCCGCGCGGGACTGCTGACCCTCCACACGGAATCGCCCGCAAACATGACGTATCGCGTCCCTCAAGTTCGGGCAGCACCTGCATCCAGATCGTGGGCACACCTGCGGCAAGGGACACCCGCTCTTCCACAATGAGGTCGGCCAACGCTTTGCCAGAAAGGTCGGCACCGGGCATCACCATCTTCGCTCCTGTTGCGACACCCGCATGCGCGAGCCCCCACGCATTTGCATGGAACATTGGCACCACCGGCATCACGACATCTGATTCTCGTGCTCCGAGCGAATCTGCGGTCATCGTGCCCATGGTGTGAAGGAACGTGCTGCGGTGTGAGTACACGACACCTTTGGGGTTTCCTGTCGTACCCGAGGTGTAACACATGCTTGCCGCTCGGTGCTCATCAACCGGTTTCCATTCGACTGGAGACGCCTGCGCCAACAGATCTTCGTAATTCAACAACTCGAAGCCTGAAAGATCTTCAGGGATCTCACCATCGCCGTCATCGATAAGAACGAGATGCTTCAAACGCTCAAACGTCGGCAGCAACGGAGCGAGCAATGACAGCAACGAACGGTCAACAAAGATCACTTCATCATCAGCGTGGTTCACGATGTAGGTGAGTTGTTCTGGGAACAACCTGATGTTCAGCGTGTGCAAGACCCGACCGGTGCACGGGGCAGCAAAGTACAACTCAAGATGTTGTGCGGTGTTCCATGAAAAGGTCGCCACCCGCCCGTACTCTGAAATCTCTAGTGCGTCGAGCACACCACCTAGTTGTCGAGTTCTTGTTGCCCACTCGCCGTAATTCGTCCGCTCTCGACCATGTACTGTCGCCGTCACCAGTTCTTTATGAGGGTGATACCGCTCCGCTCGATCGAAGAGATGAGAGATATTTAGCGGTACGTCTTGCATGAGGCCTTGCATGAACTCAAACGCTAACCGACTCAGAATCTCAGGCCGAAGGGCTGACAGATATCGTTTGCATGTGACCTCCGAACCGACAGACGCGATGCCACTCCGCCCCTGGTGGGGCCGAGCGTCGATTGGTGTTTTCGTCGCCCTTGTGGTCTGCACCAACATTGCAGCGATCACATGGGCTCGCCTCGTGTTGTCATCGCCCGAAATGCTCCTCGCGCTGTCGTCAAGAAATCGCTATCTCGCTCTTGCGCTCGGCACCGACATCAGCGGAGTCACCTACTGGCTCATCGGAAGTTCACGCATCGCAATTGCATTCGTTGTCTGCCACCTTGCCGGTCGTGCATACGGTGATCAGATTCTTGCCCTGTTCGTGAAATACCTTGGCGTTGACGAGCCGACGATTGCGCGACTTCGAGCAGGCTTCACGAAAGCCGACTGGGCGCTGATCCCCGTTTTCGTGGGCTCAAACATCGTTGCGGCAATCAGCGGCATTCAACGGACCGCACCCGCCAGACTTGCGGCTCTTATTACTCTCGGCCTCATTGCGCGTCTCGCCCTCATCCAATGGCTCGCACATGTCTTCAACGAACAGCTCACCGACGTGATCAATCTGCTTCAGAAATACTCGTGGTGGTTTGTCGGCGGTTCTGTCATTCTCGTGCTTCTCACCAATATGAGAAATACACGTAGGCCCTAAGAGCGATCACACCATTTGATACTGTTTGAACACGTTCTGGAAGTTTCCGGGAGAGATTGGAGCAACATGCATACCTACGAATGTTCATCATGTGGAATGACGGTCAACGCATCATGCGGAGCCTGCAACGCACCCCTTGAAAACGATGTCCTCACTCGTGATGATGGCTCAACTGTGCAGATCTCGAAATGCCCGAACGACCACGGCAAAATCAAGTCGCCGCTCTGCTGCGGCGTCGATATGGCGTGCACACTCGGCTGACGCCGATTCGCAGCGTTTCGCCTCGCTCTACAACAGGGCGTCTAAACCAACAGTGAGGCCCGGTGCCTCCTGGATCTTCTTACATGCAAGTACGACTCCGGGCATGAAGCTCGTACGGTCGTACGAGTCTTGCCGAATGGTGAGCGTCTGCCCCTGAGCGCCGAGGATGACCTCCTGGTGGGCAGTCATTCCTCGCATTCTCACCGAATGAATTCGAACTCCGTTTGGGCCGTGTCCGCCTCGAGCGCCCTCGGGATCCTCAATCTGAGTTGGATCATCTGCCCAGCCGTGCTCGCCGGGCTGCATCATTCTTGCGGTCGCAAGTGCAGTCCCCGACGGCGCGTCAATTTTCTCGTCGTGATGCAACTCAATGATCTCCGCTGTATCGAACAGCGCAGCGGCTTCCGCTGCGAACTTCATCATCAGCACCGCTGAAATCGCAAAATTTGCGGCGATCAGACAATTGGCACCCGACCCGTCGAACGCAGACGCAAAGGCAGCCATGTCATCGTCATCAAAACCGGTCGTACCAACAACTGCGTGGATGCCATGCAGAGCGAGAAATGGAAGCGTGACCCGTGCAGCCTCGGCCGTCGTGAAATCAACCACCACATCACAAGATGCTTCGGCTAGCGCGCGGAGATCTGATGACACTTCAACTCCATGAGTGGAGGAGGAAGACCGCCGTCGCATATGTGGAAGTTTGACGCACTCGCTCAAGTTA
>JAAXJF010000085.1 GCA_012269985.1 Acidimicrobiaceae bacterium | reverse complement strand
TTTAGATTCATGGTGTTTACCGATAGCGAGCGATCGCAACACGTTAAGCAACTCATCGCCCAAGGGGCCCAGTCGCTGTGGAATGAGAAGCGATCTGATGACGGATACGACCAGGGTTCGGGCATCGAAGACGATTCACCAAAAGCGCGGATGGCACGAACAATGCAGCATTACGTTGATCATTTCGCTGATGCGCCGGTGCTCGTTCTTGCCTGCCTGATCCGCTACCGCGAACCGTCGCCAACCGAAGGCGCGTCGGTGTACCCGGCATGCCAAAACCTGTTGCTCGCTGCTCGGGCACTTGGCTACGGAGGGGTCCTCACCGGGTTTCAAGGATTCGTCGAAGAAGAACTCCGCTCCTACCTTGAGATTCCCGAAGAGGTCGCACTCGCCGCAGCCATCACCCTCGGGGTTCCAGCCGGCTCACATGGCCCTGTACGGCGCAGACCCCTGTCGAACCTCGTCTTTGCCGACACATGGGGTGAAGCTGCACCATGGGCCCACGACCCCCCAGGAACTGCCGTTTTACAGAGCCGCTTCGGACCTGCGTAACGAGTCAGGCGAAGAACGAGCCGATGAGGGCACCGACCGACAACGCCGCGAGCAACGCCACCGCAATGAGTTGTTGATGCAACTGTGAATCAACAAATGTGCTCGGCAGTTGTGCTGGAGGCTCACCCTAGATCAACTGCGGGGTACGTCTTTCCAAGGTCGATCGCGATCGACACGCACGTCACCAGGAAGGCCAAGAACTCGTTCACCGAGAATATTTCGCATGATCTCAGCAGTGCCACCTTCGATCGTGTTCGCTCGACTCCGTAAAAACGCAACCCGAGAGATCGAAACAAGGCCAGAACCCTCGCCACCAGAGGCGTAGTCGTCATACAGCAGACCTTGAGGGCCTAACAGGTCCATACAGAACTCGTACACCCGTTTATTGTGCTCGGCGCCCGCCATTTTGCCGATTGAGCCTTCAGGACCCGGGCTGCCCATCCTGCGGTTTGCTGCAGCGCGGAGGTTATTGAGGCGAATTGCTTCGGCCTCACACCACAGCTCCATCAAACGATTGCGGTAGGGGGGCTGCTGCACATCGTCAAGCTCGTTGAACAATTCGACCGCGTGGGCGATCGGGCCAGCACCACGCGGGGGTGTCGAACCGCCGATAGCAGTTCTCTCGTTCATGAGCGTCGTCAAACTCACCCGCCACCCTTCACCAGGGCTCCCAAGCATCTCTGCGGCCGGCACGCGAACATCGGTGAAGTACACCTCGTTGAATTCGGCACCGCCAGTTATCTGCCGCAACGGACGAACCTCGACTCCGGGAGCATGCATGTCAACAACGAAGGCAGTGATACCGCTGTGCTTCACCGCAGTGGGATCAGTGCGAACAATAACGAGCCCCCACTTCGCGATATGAGCGAGGGAGGTCCATACCTTTTGGCCGTTCAAGATCCATTCTTCGCCGTCTTGCACCGCAGTCATCGACAAGCCTGCAACATCTGAACCTGCCCCTGGTTCTGAGAACAACTGACACCACATCTCATTCGCAGTGAAAAGAGGCCGCAAGTAACGGGAGCGTTGATCATCGCTCCCCCACTCAACGACGGTCGGGCCGCACATGCCGTAACCCATGGGGTTTAAGAAAAACGGATTTGCCGCTCCGGCCGCAAAAAGACGGCTGTTGATATGGGTTTGATGCTTGGGTGAAAGCCCGAGACCGCCGTGGCCGGTTGGAAAGTGCACCCAGGCAAGACCTCGATCGAACTGAGCTCCGAGAAACTCCGGCATTGGTGTGGCCGGCAGTGGACACTCCGCCAACAGTTCATCGATCAGTGCATCAATGTGCGCAAGTTCATCGGTTGCAGCCATGGTTCTAAATTATGCGATGACGTCCATCACCACCCCATCCGACACCTTGTGCAATGCGGCAAAAAACGATTGAGGGGCGCGCACTGCACGCCCCTTAATCATGAGATATCGGAAGCCGAACTGTCAGCTGCAACCAGAGGTGCTACCGCATGACGGACACGCATGGCATGAGCCCGCGCGCACCATGTGAACCCCGCATTGCATGCACATTGGAGCATCAATCGGTGTGTTGATAACACCGCGGGCTGGGGTGTTATCTTCCACGGTTGGCGCAATCGCTCCAGACTCGAGGCCTGCGAGCAATTCATCAACTGATGGCACCGACTTTGGGTCAGCGACCATTTCGGAGCCAGTTGATGAATCAACCGCCATTTCTTCAACACCTGGCAGAGTTGGCTGCGTGCGCTCAGCAACGGTGAAGATGCCGAGTTCGGCCCGCTCGTCATATGACATGTACTCCAGGGCGAGACGCCGGAAGAGATAGTCCATGATGGAACCAGCGAAACGAACATCTGGATCATCGGTCATGCCGGCTGGTTCAAACTTCATGTTGGTGAACGCCTCAACGTACGCCCGCAAAGGAACTCCGTACTGCAAGCCGTAGCTGACCGACTTGGCGAAGGCGTCCATGATGCCGGCAAGTGTTGAACCCTGCTTCGACACGGTGAGGAAAATCTCCCCTGGCTGGCCATGCGAATACTCACCAACCGTTGCGAAGCCCTTGCAATCAGCAACACGGAACTCAAACGTCTTTGAGGTGCGAGTGCGAGGCAACTTCTGACGGACAGGACGATGAGCGATGGTCTCGACGACGTTGTCGGCAATCGATGCTGCTTCAGCAACCGCGTCGTCAGCAGAATCGTCGTCTTTCTTCGCCGTTGACAACGGCTGGGCAACTTTGCAGTTATCGCGGTAAATCGCAACGGCCTTGAGGCCGAGTTCCCATGAGAGAAGGTGCAACGCCTCGATGTCTTCGACCGATGCCTCCTCTGGCATGTTGACAGTCTTCGAGATCGCTCCAGAAAGGAACGGCTGCACTGCACCCATCATGCGAACATGACCTTCATAGTGGATGGTGTTGTCACCCATTGAGCAGGCGAACACTGCTACATGGTCAGCCGAGAGGTGTGGCGCACCGAGAATCGACTTGTTCTCGTCGATATACGCAATGATGTCGTCGACCTGCTGAGCCGTGTATCCGAGACGAGAAAGTGCTCGTGGGATCGTTTGGTTGACGATCTGCATCGTTCCGCCACCGACCAGTTTCTTCATCTTGACGAGTCCGAGGTCTGGCTCGATGCCGGTGGTGTCACAGTCCATCATGAGACCGATCGTGCCGGTGGGTGCGAGCACTGATGCTTGAGAGTTACGAACACCGTTGAGGGCTCCGTCGCGCACTGCTGCTTCCCAAGAGGCTTGTCCTGCAGCGATTAGGTCGTTGGGAACAACCTCGGTCATCTCAATTTCGTAACTTGCGTCACGATGCATTCCGAGCACTCGAGTCATGTGCTCTGCATTCTCGGCATAACCCTCAAAGGCTCCGAGACGGGCTGCCGTGCGAGCACTTGTCGCGTATGCATGACCGGTCATGAGCGAGGTGAGAGCGGCTGCCCATGCACGACCTTCTGGTGAGTCGTAGGCGTAGCCAAGAGCCATCAACAGTGCCCCGAGGTTTGCGTAGCCAAGACCAAGCTGACGGAACCGACGGCTGTTCTCAGCGATCGGCTCGGTCGGGTAATCAGCCCGCCCGACAAGGATTTCTTGGGCGGTGAAGACCACTTCGACGGTGTGCCGGTAGGCATCAACGTCGAAGGTGCCGTCTGCATCGAGATACTTCAAGAGGTTGATCGATGCAAGGTTGCACGCCGAGTTATCGATGTGCATGTACTCCGAGCATGGGTTCGACCCGTTGATACGGTCGGTTGTTGCTGCTGTATGCCAACGATTGATCGTGGAATCGAACTGGAGACCCGGGTCGGCGCATTCCCACGCCGCTTCTGCGATTTGACGCCACATGTCACGGGCTTTCATCGTCTTGATGACTTGACCTGTCACCACTCCTACGAGGCTCCAGTCGGCATCGTCAACGACTGCCTGCATGAATTCGTCGGAAACACGAACTGAGTTGTTCGCGTTTTGGTACTGGATCGAGAACGAATCGGCACCGTCGAGGTCCATGTCGAAGCCGGCATCGCGAAGCACGCGTGCCTTGCGCTCTTCTTTGACCTTGCACCAGATGAACTCTTCAACGTCGGGGTGCTCAACATTGAGGATTGCCATTTTGGCTGCCCGGCGGGTCTTGCCGCCAGACTTAATTGTTCCGGCAGATGCGTCGGCGCCCCGCATGAAGCTCACCGGGCCCGAGGCCGTGCCGCCACCTTCCAACAGCTCAGCGCTGGAACGAATCTTCGACAGGTTGACACCTGAGCCAGAGCCACCTTTGAAAATGACTCCCTCTTCTCGGTACCAGTTGAGGATGGAGTTCATCGTGTCGTCAACCGACAAGATGAAACATGCGCTCGCCTGCTGGCGCACCCCTGGGACACCGATGTTGAACCACACGGGGCTGTTAAACGCTGCCCGCTGCGTCACGAGGATGTAGCGAAGTTCGTCAGCGAAAGCATCTTCTTCTGCATCGTCTGCGAAGTATCCACCCTCTCGGCCCCAGGTGGTGATGGTGCGAACGACACGCTCGATCACTTGACGGAGTGATGTTTCGCGTTCGGGTGTGCCAAGCGTTCCTCTGAAGTACTTTTGCGCAACGATGTTCGTTGCGTTAACCGACCATGTTTCTGGGAACTCGACGTCGAGTTGCTCGAAGGCAACGCTGCCGTCTTTCCAGTTGGTGATGCGTGCGTCACGACGCTCCCACACCACTTCGTCATAGGGGTTTACTCCCGGCGAAGTAAACAATCGAGAAATGCCAATAGTGCCATCAGGGGCTGCGAGTTCGGTGCTGTTCTCTGATGCCAATGTCATGTTCTACTCCTTGCGTTTCCTTAACCATTTCCGCCCACCCGTTGACTTTGGAGATAGGACTACCGCCATGTCTGCGGTGTGGCCTCCTCCCCTATTGGCTGGAAATCGACCCTGATTTCCAAACACAAGATCTTGGGTAACACTGACTTTTCAATTCACCGCTGACACAACTGGTTGTGTTGAAGGCGGTCTGCAATTACACCATTGTAGTTAGGCCCGTGTCAACGACCGCTCAAAGAAAGTCGAAAAATCTGGACGCATTCACCGATGTTGAACTCAGTACCGGTGCGCAGGTTCAGGGATTTTCACCCCAGATCAGAGAACCTCATGACCCCCCGACATAGTCCTCCGCGCACCGGTACTGCGAACTGATCTCACCCTAAATACGGAGCCCTGTGGAACGAAAGTGGACAACTAAGAAATCCTGTGGATGACGTGAAAACTTTTGGGGACAGTGTGGGGATGACCGGTCTCTTCGCTCAATCGAATGCCATGCTGGAGACGTGTCCGATGCGATGACCCCTCTCACCGATGACCAAGTCGCGAGGCTGTATCAGCACCCGCGGCAAAGATTGAGCAACGGGCGCGCGCCGATCGAGCTTTGCATGGTTGCGTCGCTTGACGGATCAATCTCTCTCGACGGGCTCTCGGGTGGCCTTTCAAACACCGCTGACCGAAAGGTGCTCTCCACGCTTCGAGTTGCGTCTGGCTGCGTACTTGTCGCTGCCGGCACGGTTCAAAGCGAAGGATATGGAACTCCCATCAGCCCCGACCTCACGATTGCCGTTGTGACGAACTCAGGCTCACTCGACTGGGAGAGTCCGCTGTTTCGGTCTGGTCAAGCCGTGGTGATCACCCATCGGTCAGCCACACTCCCCGATGAAATTCGGTCGATACGCGCTGGTGAGACGTCTGTCGACCTCATTGACGCAATCGACCAACTCCAAACTCTGGTGCCGAACGACGGTTTTGTTCAGCTAGAGGGAGGTCCAACGTTGAACGCTTCACTGCATCAACTCGACCTCATCGATGCGATCAACCTCACGGTGTCCCCTCAACTCATCGGGGGCGCCGGTCAACGAATGATTGAGTCAACGGATGAGCACGCCTACCGGTTCAGATTGCAACACGCCGTCACCGACGGAGACTGTCTCTTTACGAGATGGCTTCGGCGGTCTGAGGCTGCTTCGTAAGGAGTTCGATTTCGCGGTGGAAATCTGCCGCTCCATCAAACTCTTTGTACACCGATGCAAAGCGAAGGTACGCAACCTCGTCAACCACTCGAAGTTGCTCGAGCACCGCAACACCGATCTGAGTAGCGGGAATAACCGAACCAGACACCCTGACCGCTTCTTCAACGTCGCTCACCATCGTGGCGATCACATCGTCGTCGATATTTCTTCCCTTTGCGGCTGCAGCGATTCCGCTTTCGACCTTCGATCGGTCAAACGATTCTTGGCGACCGCATGACTTGACAACGGTCAGAGGCACTTCTTCAATTCGTTCAAACGTCGTAAACCGATGCCCGCAGCCACTGCAGTGACGCCGACGCCGAATCGACGAGCCGTTTTCAGCCATCCGTGAGTCAGCGACCCGCGTGTCATAGGTGTTGCAAGTTGGGCAACGCACGCCCACACAGTAGTCGTCGGCCGTCACCAATGTCGGGCAAATGACGAAATGTGTCGGGCTCTCATGATTTTGTCTGCAGGACACGCCATCGGTACCACGACGGACGGTGGATGGCCACCAGTCGGGGGCCGTTCAGATGGTCGTCAGGGAAGAACGACTGCCTGGCCAACCTGAATCGATGGGCCGCCATTCAACGTGATAAGCCGATCCAGGTATCGGTCGAGGTCGATACCGCCGTGATGAACTCGCGCAATGGCCCACAACGTGTCGCCTGGCTGGGCGGTAACGGTTGAGCGAACGGGTGCTGCACCGGCGACCGCGGCGGAGGCGGTCACACCGCTTGCGCCAGCCAGCACCTCGTTCACTGCGAGCCCAGCGGAAACCGTCATGAACGCAAGGATTCCACCAACAACGACGCGACGGCGACGGTACGTCGCTGCCGTCGGCCGCCGAACCGGTAGCGCCATCTGGGCGGTGTGGCGGCGAACCGTGAGATCGGATGTTGGAATTGCGTATGTGCTCATGTCGTATCTCCTCGAAACCGTCGAACTCTCGATACAACACACCGTAAGGAAGGGGTGTGACAGCGAGTTCGTATGTCAACTCAGTGTCCGTATGACCCTCATAGCGAACACCTGTTCGAGAACAGTGTATACGAACGTTTGTTCGTGTCAACCCCCAAAGCAAACATTTGTTCGACGAACAGGTGTTTGACTACGCGATCGAACGCCTGTACGATGTGCGCATGACTGGAAAAGGCATGACAGCTCGCCAGCGGCAAATCCTTGAGTTCATCGAGGCCCAGATTCAAGACCATGGGTACCCGCCATCGGTGAGAGAGATTGGCGACGCGGTCGGCCTGACGTCACCGTCAACCGTTCACACCCACCTCAATACCCTCACCCGCTTGGGGTACCTACGCCGAGACCCCACCAAACCCCGGGCGATCGAAGTCACGTGGGACCCATCCTCCGGAGTCGCAATGGAACGCCGACCCATGCGCCACGTCCCCCTTATCGGTGATGTCGCAGCCGGCACCGATGTGCTTGCGCAAGAAAATGTTGAAGAGGTGCACCCGATACCACTCGACTTCGCAGGCGATGGCGAACTGTTCATGCTTCGCGTTCGCGGCGATTCAATGATCGATCTTGGCATCCTCGACGGCGACTTCATCATCGCGATGCAGCAAACCTCTGCCAACAACGGTGACATCGTTGTCGCTGGAATACCCGGCGATGAAGCCACCGTGAAGACCTACGAACAGCGGGGTTCGAACGTCGTGCTCATCCCAGCGAATTCGACGATGAGCGAAATGGAATTTCCAGCCGACGACGTGTCAATTTTCGGGCGTGTCGTCACTGTGATGCGACGTCTCTAAGCCCAGCCTCACCCCAAACGATCTTCTGCGAGAGGCGCCGACCATTGGTTGGTTTCAGTAGCAACACCACGCTGACGAGAACGTGGGCGGACCACAAGCAGACCGGCCACCGCCGCGACGAGGCAGCCGATCCCCCACCACCAGCCCCGGGTTCGCACCCCTGAAGGGTCAGCACCAATCGTGACAACCACATCTCCGGCGCCCACGACCTCAATCTCATACTCCCCCGCGACATCGACCTCCACTACGCCCAGCGACGCCCGCTGACCGCCGGCAACAATCCGGCTTGTCGCCGCCGCAACCGGAATCTCCGCCCTCGAACCTGTCGGCGACAGCATCCGAACCGATTCAAGTTCACCAGATCGCAAGCCTGCTGGAATCTCACGGCAGGCCTGCTCCGCCGACAACGAGCGCCCAGAGCTCTCAACGCTCACGAGATATCGACCGCTCGTCGGCAACTCGACAATCGATTCGCATCCGCTCACCACGCGCGCCGCCGCAACATCGACATCGCTTGCCTGACGACTTGCGAGAAGCACCGAAAAAACCCCAAAGGCAAGCAACACTCCCGCCACAAACATCAACAGAATGCCACGACGAGGTGCTTGAGATGCCCCTATTTCGTTCACGACACAGATCTCAAGAGACGATCAGCAACAAGCTGTATGCGCTCCGATGGTTGGACCACTGCAACCCTTACAAATTCAGATCCCGCTTCGCCGTAGAACTCTCCGGGGCTCACAAGTGCTCCCCCGTCGGTCATCAACCGTTCAACGAAAGCCCACGCA
>JAAXJF010000039.1 GCA_012269985.1 Acidimicrobiaceae bacterium | reverse complement strand
AGCCCCGTCTGGGCGGCAGCATCGCTATGCCCTGCGATCGCAAGATACGCAATGATGTCCCCATATTCGTGAGCAAACCGCGCAATGCTAATGTCAACTACCGCCGCACCGAGGAGAGCAAGCGTGAGTTGACGACGTGGTCCGATGACTTGGGCGAGCCGACCGAGCACGATCGAACCTGCAGTTGCCGCAAGGAAATACGTACTCATTGCCCAGCCGTAACGGCCCTCGGCAACACCAAACTCACCTCTGATCTGGACCGATAATCCACCGACCAGAACACCCGGAAGAGCAACCGACACCGCAGCAGCGATCGCAACAGCAATTACCGTATTAGGGGAATGCGACGACTGCCTCATGTGCAACCCGGGGCGCAAACATTTCGCAGATACATCGGTGAAATCGTCTCTCCTCAGCTTCCTGCGAGTGCAGCAACCACCGGAGCGAACGCTTCGGCTTCATCAGGCCCAACGATGACATAGCTGAATCCCCAGCGTTCACGACGGGCAATGAGATCCTCAGCAAGCTTTGATGGTGGGCCAACGAGCGCGAACGGTGACTCAGCGATCACCGAAGTTGGTGACCCAGTGAACGCTGCGATCCCCTCAAGTGCAGCATCGACATCTTCAGTCACCGACACAAGGAATGCTCGAATATTCATCTCAATATGACCGAGACGGTCACCTGCGGCAACACGCACAATGTCGACTTTCTCATCAGTCGCCTCAGCTGTCATCGAGTCGAACGTCGACTGGTCAACTGCGCCCGAAGTCAACGTTGCGTTAATGCCAACAATGTCGGCTTGTTGCGCCGCAATCTTCAGCATGCGCGGACCTCCACCGCCGATCAGCACCGGAGGGCAGGGGCTCTGAATTGGTTTCGGAAAGCCGTCATAGTCAGAAATGGTGTAGTGCTCACCTTCGTAAGAAAACGCGCCCTCGCCCATTGCGCTACGAATGATGTCTAGACCCTCCAGGAAACGATCGATGCGCACGCCTGGACGATCGTACGGAATCCCAGACCGTTCATAGTCGGTTGCCATCCAGCCAGCACCAAGGCCGATATCGAGACGCCCACCGGAAAGCACATCGATGGTCGCTAACTCTTTCGCAAGCACCACTGGATGCTTGTAATCGTTATCGAAGACGAGTGCCCCGACACGAATAGTTGACGTCGCATCGGCAACAGCCTGCAAAGCAGGGATCGGTGCGAGTTGCTCATCAAAATGATCTGGCATCGTCACGGCGGCATAGCCGAGCTCCTCGAAGCGGCGGGCATTCGAAACCCATGATGCAGCATCGTCACCATTACGAACTTGAACACCGAACCGAAAGGGACGTAGAGGCATCGTCATACGAGTTGTCTATCGCCTAGGAGACAAGATCTGCGAGTTCGCTTAGTCACTTGAACCTTGGTAATCCAGATCCCGTCACGTCCAATCAGAGAACGGGTTGTGGGCAATCTCCCACAAGTGTCCGTCGAGGTCAGCCACATAACTCGAATAACCTCCCCACGGAGTTCGTCCAGGGTGCTTCACAACAGTGGCTCCAGCCTCAAGGAATTCTTGGAAGACTCGGTCGACATCCTGCGGAGATGGCTCGTTATGGTCCAGGCTCTGCCCTCGAAAACCTGAGCCATGAGACGTCGGCAAACCTGCGTCATCTGCGAGATCATCCCATCCGAACAGCCCAAGCACCCCGCCCTCCAGTGCGCACAATGCGAGCGTGCCTTGGTCACTCGAGGCGGTCCACCCGCGGCACTCATCGAACGCTCTGGCTCGATCAACATCTCGCACACCCAGTGTGACCAGAGAAACCTTTGGCTTCACTGCCATTGATTACCGAGCCTGACCCTTGTTTGGGAACCCATGACGGAACACCGGAGCGGCAGGTCATTACGCTCAATGGTGTGGAAAGATATCTATTGGCGGGGCGACTTGGTGTCATCATCATTTCGGGCGCGTTGCTGATTACTGCAGTCACTATCGGCATCGCTCCGCGGCTATGGCGAATTGCAAATGCTCATTCAGAAGAGCCGGTGCCGCTGCCCGACTTCATTCCACTTTCGCAACGCAGCTATGTCTACGACGCCGCAGGAAACGAAATTGCGGTTTATGAACTCGAGAACATACAGCCCGTCTCGTTTGGCGACATTCCAGAGCACGTCATTCAGGCATTTGTAGCTGTCGAAGACAACGAATTCTGGGTGCATCACGGCGTTAATGCGCGGTCGTTCATTCGAGCTCTGCTGTCGAACTTCGCGTCTGATGCTCCTCGTCAAGGGGCTTCAACGATCACTATGCAAGTTGTCAAGAATGATTTCATGGCTGGGTTTGAGCGCAACGGTCGTTACAAACTGCTACAACTCACTTACGCAGTGCGGCTTGAGAAAGAACGCTCGAAAGAAGAAATCATGGAGCGCTATCTGAACACGGTGTTCTTCGGAAATAACTCTTACGGAATTGCAGCTGCTGCCGAAACGTATTTTGGGAAATTTGTCCACGAACTCACTTTCCCGGAATCAGCCTTCCTTGCTGGACTTGTGCGAGCCCCCACCAGCTACGACCCGATCAATCGCCCTGAACGAAGCCGTGCTCGCTTTGCCCAGGTAGTTGATCGACTCGTTGAAGATGAGTTGCTCACTGAAGACGAAGCCATCGAAGTGTCTGAAACATTTGTTATTCCAGAACGTGTGAACCAGATTCCAACACGAGATGTCGAACGAACTTACTTTTCAGAAACAGTCCGAGATCTGCTTCTTAATGGCTCTGACATTCTCGGTGACACCTACGAAGAGCGCTATACGGCTTTGTACCGCGGGGGGCTTCGTATCTACACAACCCTTGACCCCGACCTTCAAACTGCAGCAGAAACCGCACGAAACGAGTTACCTGACACCACCGAGGGCTTTGACGCTGCATTGACCTCCATTGAAAATGAAACAGGAGCGGTGCGCGCACTCGTAGGAGGACGAGGTTTCGTCCCGAAACAGAATGAGGTCAACCTTGCACTGGCACCGAGTCAGACAGGCTCGAGCATCAAGATTTTTATTCTTGCTGCGGCTATTCAGGCTGGGGCCCAACCCAATGACGTCATTGATGGAACGCGCCCGTGTGTGCTTCCCAACCCTGGAGACAACCTTGAACCCGAGTTCATCATTACAGATGGTGTGAGCGGTGGCATTGCGACACTCGCCGAGCACACTTACCGTTCGATAAATTGCGCGTTTGCTCGGTTGTCGCAAATTGTGGGTCTCGATCGAGTTGTTGACACGACCTACCGAATGGCTGCGTCTGACTTCTTGCGTCCAGACCTACCCGAAAGTGTGAGAGAACCGTTGAGGCCGTATGCGAGTTTTGCAACTGGAGCGAACGAAATGAGCACCCTCGATATGGCCGCAGGAATGCAGTCAATTGCGAATGAAGGTGTTCACCACGAGCCGTACTTCATCGAGAAAGTTGATGACTCTGAGGGTCGTCGCCTCTACACCCATCAAAGCGACCCCGAACGAGTACTCGAGAGCGGGGCTGCACTCACCACCATCGACACGATGAAAGCGACTCTCACAACTGGTACGGCTCGCCGCGAACTCGCAGAATTTGCGCAACTTATTCCGGCGGCCGGCAAGACTGGCACTCAGCAAAACAACTACGCCGCATGGTTTGTTGGGGCGTCAACCTATCTTTCAACCGCAGTCATGGTGCGAGATCCTGACCGGTACACCTCAATGGTGAATATCCCAGAGTTCGTCGAGGCAGGCGTGCCGCTAGTTCGAGGCGGAACTTTCCCTGCTCGAATCTGGGGGACCTACATGCAATCTGCTCATTCTGGTGTCACCGTCACCGATTGGCCAGCGCCACCGCCACTTAGGGGTCCTGCTGAACGACTGTATTTGCCGGGTACCGAATGCCCATCAATCATTGTTGGTTTCGAGACACCAACGACTACGACAACTACTCCCGATGCACCCGAAGGGGTACTAGATTCTGAGCTAATAGAGCCTGTTCCGATACTTGAAGAGGTTCCCACAGGAACAACGATTGCCCCGGGAGTGATCGATCCGTACGCCGAGATGCCATCGGTACCTGCGGACGCGTATGTTGTTCCATGTGAGTGACGCCGAATCCGCTTCCGATGCTTCGAACAATGTTGGACAGATACTTCTCAAACTGCAGGGTCTCGACACTGCAGCAGATCAAGCGCAACACCGTAAAGCCAATCTTGCCGAACGGGAGACGTTGAAATCTGTGGCGGAGTCTGTCATTGCGTGGGAGAAGCGCTGCACTGAACTCACAGCATTCATTACGGGTGCCGAAGATGCAATTGCTTGCGCAGAACAGCAGTCGGGTGAGATTGATGCGAAACGCTCACGACTGCAGGAGCAACTCAAGACGGTCATTGCGCCGCGTGAAGCTGAAGCCCTGCAGCACGAGATTGCGGTCCTCGATGAGGAGCGATCAACTCTCGACGAAGAAGCGCTCATCAGGATGGATGAGCAGTCGTCGGCTGAAGATGAGTTGTCTGCGTTGCAGGCGCAGGAGGCCGACCTGCGGGAAAAGGCATCTGCTGCGACGACGGTCTTAACTGAGGTGGAGACAGCCATTGACGCTGGACTCGCTGACATCGGCACACAACGAGAGCAGCTCGTCTCTGCACTTCCCGAGGCTCTCGTCGATCGATACCAACATGTGCGTGCCAAATTAGGTGTTGCCGCGGCGATGCTCACCGGCAGCCAGTGCGAGGGATGCCACCTCGACCTTTCCCCAGCGGAAGTGGACGACGTCCGGCGCTCACCGGCAGACGCCATCCCTGACTGCCCACAATGCGGCCGATTGCTTGTGCGCTGATGCTGTTCTGGTATGCCGCCACCGCAGTGCTTGTCATTCACTACGTCTTCACCGACCCTCAATTCGACTATCGAATGTTGATCATCGGTTCAACTGTCCCTGTGATTGGAGACATCACTGGAGGGTGGCTAACAGCACTCAACTCGATCACCATCGCAGTAGCTGCGCTCATTGGAGTGATGGCGATGACCATCGGTCGTCGACCGAGACGCCGCTTCCTCTTGGGACTACCCATCGGGTTCCTGCTGCATTCGGTATTCGGAGCCTCATGGGCCACAAACAAAGTGTTCTGGTGGCCATTCGGAGGACTCGATCTCGGCACATCTGATGCCGCCATATTGAGCCGAGGTTTCACACCTCTTTTGCTCGAGATCGTCGGCGTTGGGTTAACGGTCTGGATCATGAAGAGAAACCAACTGCAATCGTGGGAACAGCTGCGATCGTGGACTCGAGACGGAAAGCTGACCTTTCGATGATCATCTTGGTGCGCCACGGCAGAACTGAACTCAATAGATCGCGCTGCTTACAAGGACGCGTCGACGCAACACTTGACGAAGTAGGGGAGCAGCAAGCCGACACGGTCGGCACCTATCTGGCATCTGACCTCCAGGTATCACGCATCATTTCAAGCCCTTTGCAACGGGCTCAACAAACAGCATCGCGAATTGCCCAGCAGTTCGAAATCGGGTCGGTTGATATTGATGACCGTTGGATCGAAATCGACTACGGCATCTACGACGGACTGCCACTTGGAGACGTGCCGGGTGATGTTTGGAATTCGTGGCGCACCGATCCTGAATTCACTCCTGACGGGGGTGAGAGTTTCGCGACTCTCCACCAACGAGTGCACGCAGCTTGTGGAGCACTCATTGAAGAAGCAGCAACGAACGACGTCATCGTGGTTTCGCATGTGTCACCGATGAAGTCAGCGTCCGCCTGGGCGCTAGGAGCCAACCCCTCCGTGTCGCACCGATCGCGTCTCGATCAAGCCGCAATATGTCGCATTGACGTCTCGGGCGCACTGCCGATTCTCGTCACGTTTAACGAGACCCCGTAAGAGTTACCCGCGTTCGTAACGAGGGGTGTCATCGGGGAGACGGGCGCTGAAAAGCGAAAGCACTTCACCTGGTTCAGCATGTCGGCCGGTATTGGCTTTCGAGTACAGCATCTCGTCGTTGACGATGACGTCGAAGACTCCAGCTGACCCTGTGATGAGCGTGAGTTCATCGATGACATGTTGATAGTTGTGGATGAGATCGTGGGCCACGCTCACGGCGCGGTCTGAATAGTCTCAAGGCACGCAATAGGTAATAGAGATGCGGTATTTCTGCATGACTCTGACCGTAGCAAGAACCATACGATCGAGGAGATGATGAGGTTGTGACGGGGAGTTGACCTGTAAGCGGGATCCTGTGACGCCGAAGCGCCGGTGACCATCCATCTACGCGGCCTACCCGGGAGTGTTGAGCGGGCCACTCACTCCCTGCTTGGCCTTGCTCCGGAGGGGGTTTGCCAAGCCACACAGATCGCTCTGTGTGCTGGTGCGCTCTTACCGCACCGTTTCAGCCTTGCCTGTGGTCGGTTACCCGACCCATCGGCGGTCTGTTCTCTGTTGCACTATCCGTTAGGTCGCCCCAACCTGGCTCTCACCAGCATCCTGCCCTGTGAAGTCCCGACTTTCCTCGACCCAGTCGTTGCTGAGCCGCGGCCACCCGTTCAACTCCCCGTCAGCGGAGAGTCTAGGACCGTTAATCAACGACCGCGTTTGTCCGGCAATGTTGACAACCGCCGTCAGCCGAAGATGGCTACCGGCATTACTTAAAGAGTTCGCCCAAGGGTTCAGCAGGACATGTATTCGTAGACGAAGGTGTTCTCTGCTGGAGTTTGAAGAAGAAGTGAGTAGCGAGCACCCTCATCATCGACGTCACCCGCAACTAGAAGAATCTGTCCAACTTGCCCAAAGGTTGCAGGAACCGCATAGCCGATCGGGAACCCCTCATCAGTCGTCTCCGCTGCGTCGGGGCTGATATCTGGCCCAAAGTAGCCGTATTTTGCGGAGCTGATCTGCGTTGCAAGGAGCGCCGAACGGCGAGATGCCGACGCTCCAAGACTCATCAGCCCTTGGCGATGTTCCGGGGTCTCCGCGAGACCAACGAGATGCTGATACGAGTGCGAGAGCATAGTCTCGAACGCGTGCGCCACGTTGCGGGCATCACGACGGCTGTCATCTGACGAATCAACTGCGGCAATCACCGGGTTGACGAAACGGTTCCGCACCCATTGGTTCTCACATGCAAAGGGCTCGCCTCCCGCCGCAGCAATGTGTTCGCCGAGCACACCCGAAGCGGCAACATGGTCGCTCACGAATCGGTCGACGTACGTCTGCTGAGATTCGGAGAAATGGCCGGAAGCAATTAGCGCTGACAGCAATTCGACTAAGGAGTGTTCAAGTGATTGCATTGTCCGCAAGTACACAACATCGTTGACGATGCCTTCTGGAAGCTCGGTTTCGCTCTGAGCGAGTCCTACGCGGCCGGGAGCCGTATCGCCACCAAAATCAGCAGCGCACGCCGAGAGAAATGCGCCAAGGCCAAGGGTAAGACCGCCACGACGAATTAAGGTCCGGCGATCGAAATCGTTGTTCTTTGGAGAAGTTGGAGTAGTCATCTCGGTGCCTCTCACGCTTCGATCGGCTGCGCCGAGTTAGTCAATGTCATTGTTACGTCACTTCCGCTACCGAGTACATCAGCTAGCACGACACAGTGGCGTGATTCTGCTGAGGCGATTGAGGCAATGACTTCAGCAGAGCCGGCGTCCGATAATTTGCCGAGCAACTCGATATGAGTGGCTGCTGCAATCGACTCAAGCTCATAAGCCGTCATGGCACGGTCAGCGCCTCGCATCGCTGCCCGGTACGACCCGAAGACGTCTTCGTTGCGCTCATTCGCACTGAGGCCAGCAAATCCTGCAATGGCTTGGGCGAACGATTCGTGACTGTCGGCCATGATCGTCCAGGCAGCCGAGCCCTTGTCGACTTGCAGAGCTTCGTCGTAGAGGTCGTGAAGAGAGAGCTCTATTCGTTGAGCGAACTTGAGAAGATCGAGTTCGGTTGACGAGAGGCCTGCCGCAGAGGCGGAGCGTCCGCCGATCATCGTCATTGCCAGCGCTGCTGAACCTCCCGCAAGCAACTTGCGTCGGAAATCAGTCTCGTTGAGTTGTGGGGAGTCGTCCCGGGTACTCGTCACGGGGCTACCTTTCTTAACTTTGTGGTCACAGCGGAAAGTTCAAGAAGAAAGTTCCTCGCAGAGTCTATCTCTGCGTGTCCCTGAAGGCTTTATTTCGTTGCTGTTCCTCACCCACCAGGACGGAGGTTCGTCTCAGGGGCTGTGGGCTCGAGCCCCACGCTGTCGGTTGGCTGGGCGTAGAGAATTTGACATTGGGCTAAGGCCAATGGAGTTAGAGGCCGCAAAGGGCGAGGTCTGGTACTTTTCGAGAATGAAAATGACCAGATTTATTGCGGCTTTGATGGTTCCATTTGTCTTGGCGGGATGTTACGAGATTTCAATGGACTTCAATGTCAACGACGACGGCTCAGGCACCTATGAACTGGGTCTCGAAGTCGACTTAGATGCAGTCGCCGCGCTTCTCGCAGAGGAGGGCGACGATATCGACCCGACATCGATATGCGATGACATGCTGAGCGACGCTGGCGGTGACGAACTTGCTGGCGGCAGCGCCGAAATACAGGTTGAAAACGATGGCACGGTTTGTCGCCAGATCATCACTGGATCTTGGGATGCAGGCGCCGCTGAACTCGTTGAAGACAGTGCTGAAGACCTCACTCTCTCCCAAGTCGGCGACGGTTGGCGCTTCGAGTTCAACTTGGAGAGTCTTACATCTGACCTCGGTGATGACGAAGAGATGGACCCGGCAATGCTCGCCCTAATGGGAGTTGAGATCAATTATGCGTTGGCTGTGACACTCCCAGGGTCGATCACAGCACACAATGGAGAAGTAGCAGGAAGCACCGTTTCGTGGAGGGTCAATCTGCTCGACCCTCCGGAAGAAGAAGTGTTCTTCGTGCAGTCATCACAAGGAGACTCAAGCAGTTCCACCGTGGTGATCATCATCATCGCGCTCGTGCTGCTCGCTGGGGTCTCCATATTTTTGCTTCGTCGGAAGACCAATGCGGCGGAGACACCAGAAACTGAGACTTCGGATGTTGAGACCGCTGAAGTAGCGGATTCAGGGGGAGAGTCGTCAGCTGAATGACTCCGTCGAGAAAAAAATGACAGCCCTCGACGGGGGTGAGCCGCGGAGCAACGATTTAGAAGTCGAGGCTCGAAAGCTCTGGAATCCAACCACGTGATCGAGATGACGCCTCCTCCCAACGCGAGCGAGCGTCGACGCGGTCAAACGAGTCATCAGGGTGCACTATGACCTGAGGGTCCCACATTTCTGCAGTGTCGACAACGGTCGACATCTCATGTGTTCCAACGAGAGCCAGCCGGCCCGCCCCAACGGTCGTGCCTTCGGTGTGGGGCGACACCTCGACTGTCAGTCCGGTGAAGTCTGCGAGAGCCTGAACAAAGAACGCGTTTTGGCTCATGCCGCCATCAACTCTGAGAACATCGACGTCGGCGACAGCATCGGCGCGAACCGCTTCAACAAGATCTGCTCCACGATGCGCAATTCCCTCGACGACTGCTCTCACCATGTGGGCTCGGGTGGTGCCTCGGGTGAGCCCGACAAAGGTGCTTCGTGCTCCATAGTCCCAATGGGGGGTTCCCAATCCAAGCGGTGCAGGAACAAACATGACGCCATCAGTCGACGAGCATGACGAGGCAATGTCGTGACTCTCGACGCTTGATGAAATGATCTTGAGATCGTCTCGGAGCCAATCGATGTTTGAGCCCGCTGCCAGCATGATCGACTCAGCACCAAATGTGCGTTGGCCGTCTTCTGCCCACGCAACGATGCCGAAACATCCTCCGTCGCCGCGCCGGGTTGTTTGAGCGAGGGGCGAGTCATCATTGACGACAGTGTCAAGCATGCCACCCGTCCCAAAGGTGATCTTCGCAAGTCCAGGGCTGACGCAACCTTGGCCGACGAGAGACGCCTGCTGGTCCCCAATTAGCGCAACGATTGGTGGCGCACCCGGCAAACTGTGAGCGATCGCACACTCACCTACGCTGTTGACAATCTGAGGAAGCATTGATGTTGGAGTGGTGAACACGTCGCACAGATGCTCGCTCCACGACGCGCCCTGCGGGTCGTACCAACCGGTGACTGCAGCGTTGGTGTGATCGGTCACGTGAGACTCGCCACGAGACAGCATCCACGTGATCCACGAATCGACTGTGCCAATGCAGAGGTTGTTGGGCTCAGCAGATTCGACTGACTGCAGTAACCATTGTGCTTTCGTCGCGCTCTGGTTCGGTGCAACCGTGACTCCGTGCTCGCTTCGTGCGGTCATGCATTCGCCAACGGTGCGAAGGTCTTGCCAACTGAGCCCCGGCCCGACCGGTTCGCCCGATGAGCGATCCCAGACGACGGTGCTTGCACGCTGTGTGGTAATCGCTACCCCGGTAACCGCGCCGACAGCGTTCACTGCCGAGGTAGCCAGCTCTTGAACTGTGTTGGCCAGGGCAATCGGGTCAAACTCGACGAGGCCAGCAAATGGCGACGACGGTGGCTGCTGTTGCTGTTGGAATCCAACAATGTCGCCGTCGGAACTCATCGTTGCAACACGAACGCTTGTCGTGCCAATGTCGATGACAAGGATCACTGTGACGACCGTTCAAACGAAGGAACGAATCCTTTGGCTCGAAGCCGCCGGCCAATCCAACCGCCGATGAGCCCAGCCCCTCCGACGACGCTGAGATTGAAGAACGCCCCAAACCAGTTGACACTGTTGCCCGAGACGAGCCGAACAACGATGAAGATCATTTGCGCTGCCGAGTAGGTGCCGACTGCGGTGACGAGACCATGGCTGAGCGGAAGAGCAAGGCGCTGCACCCAAGCCGCGCAGCCAGCACCGAGGGTGAAACCGCCGATGGCTCCAAGCACCAGCCAGATCGCAAGGGCTGTCGAGTCACGGCTCGCAGCCCACGATGCCCCGATCGAAAATGGGATTGCAAAAATGAGCGAAACCATTGCCCCCATGCGGAGCGCAGCGGTATCCCAACGGTGTGATGTCTCCATCGCTACCAACCTGACGTTCCAAATTTGTCGACGAAACCCATCTTCCCGGGATTCATGATTCCATGAGGGTCGAGGGCGTCTTTGATGTGCTGTAGAGAGTTGAATGCCGAGCCAAGTGCCTCATGCATGTATCTCGACCTGTTCAAACCCACACCATGGTGGTGCGACAGGTTCGCTCCAGTACGAAGGGCGGCCCGTTGAGACTCATCCCACAGAGTTCGGTGGATGGCGTCAATTTCTGGAAGCGGTGTGTCTCGAGGTGGCCGTGACGCAAGGCTGAAGTACAGGCAGGCTCCATCGAGATAGCTGTGCGAAAGATGAGCAGAAGCAGAGACCGCGTGAGGAGTCGACAGGGCAGCATCACGCACCGCCTGATAGACCGCATCAAGTTTCGACCACGGCACAGTGACTTCCATCGTGTCGATAACAAATCCCTTTTTGGTAAGCCCCTGCAGAGCCGTGGTGTCATTGCGATGTTCAAGCCAATGTTCAACTCGGTCGTGCTCGACAACTGAGCCACCACGCTTCATAAAAAACTCATCGACGGTCGCAAGGGTGGCGTCGACAATGCGCTGATGACCCTCATCGAGCACGAGCACAATCGTTTCTTCGCCATCGCCGCCATGCGACCTCGCAGATTCAATCGGGTCATAGAGCCGCAGAACCGCAGGAGTTGCCTCATGGCGAATCGCTAGTCGGCATGCTTCGAACGCGTCAGACAATGTGGGGAACGAATAGGTGGCACGACCCTGATAGTCGCTCGCCGGGTGGGTTCGCAGCGTGGCCGATGTGATGATGCCAAGCGTCCCCTCTGAACCGATAAAGACGTGATTGAGGTCAGGGCCGACCGCCCCAGAAGCGTGGCCTCCGGTGTGAATACTCGCTCCATCGGCAAGCACGACCTCGAGGCCGACCACCATCTCTTCGATCTTTCCGTATCGAGTCGAATATTGGCCTGCGCCCCGACAAGCAACCCAGCCGCCGACAGTCGACAGGTCGAAACTTTGCGGGTGGTGCCCGACGGTGATGCTGTGCTTTGAACGGAGGAAGTGTTCGAGATCGGGGCCAAAGACCCCGCATTGTGCAGTGACGATGCCTGACACCTCGTCAACTTCGATGATCAAGTTCATCTCGGACAGATCAATGACAACACCACCATGCACTGGTATCGATCCACCGCACACCCCTGATCTTCCCCCGGCAGCAGTGACAGGTATGACGGCGTCATGGCAGACCGACATCACCTGAGAGACCTCTTCGGTCGACGTCGGATGAACTACCACTGCTGCAAGCGCACCAACCTCGCCAGCGAGTGCCCAATGCAGAGCAAGCGGCCACCAGTCGCGGCTCAGTTCAGCGACAGCGAGTTCGTTTCCTTCGAGACGGGTGACTCGACAGATCGATGAGAGCGACTCGGCGACCGATTTCTGAACGGGAACCCAGGTGCCTTCGAGATGTTGATCGGCGCCGCCGAGTTCAATAGGGGGAGTAGGTGTTGTTGGCATTACTGAATTCCTTCACGCATTGCATCGATTTCAGAGTGACACAGGTCGGTGTAGCTCTGAAGTTCTTGTTGGCGAGTCGATTCTGACCAGCCGAGTTCTCGCTGCATGATGAATGACACCGGTTCGGAACACTCCATTGCAAGATCTCGATGCAATAGATGCAGTCGGGAGCGTCTCGTCAACACGTCGACGAGGTGAATCGCTGCCTCATGTCGAACTGCGTACACCACATCACCTTCGGTCAGAGTTGAGTGCAGAGGAAGCACGCCCAAAGAGGCGTTGCTGCGGATACTGTCGAGTAGCTGAGGGTTGCGATCGGCGAGTGGAGTCTTTCGGGTTGAACAGGGCTGTCGTTTTCCAAGAATGCGCTCGACATGGTTCAACGTATCTTCGGCCATCGAGCGGTAGGTGGTGAGTTTCCCCCCGACGACCCGAACGTAGCCAGAAGAACTCATATCAACTCGATGACGTCGGCTGACATCGGCTGTGCGACCGTCGCTGTCATCATCTGACGTCACCAACGGCCGAAGGCCCGACCACACACCGATCACATGGTCTCGGGTAACCGATGACTCCATTGCTGCATTCACTGAACGAAGCAGATACTCGACGTCATCTGAAGTGCATGCCGGGTCATCAAGCGTTCCGGAATGGTCGGTATCGGTCGTGCCAATGTAAGCAACATCGAACGTTCCGTCGGGCTGGGGTTTGTCGGGTACAAGAAACACGCTTCGCTTATCGCCGGGTACGGGCAGCACCATCGCGACCTGCGTTTGCACCAACTCCCAAGGAATGGTGACATGCACACCGCGAGCCGGGCGAACAGTTAATGCAGGTAGTGGATCTGCAAGTTCGCCATTTACAAGATCGTCAACCCGCTCGGCCCACACGCCGGCTGCATTTACAACGCATCGAGTCTGAAGCGAGATGTGGGAACCATCAACGTCAAGTTCAACGGTGTTGACGGCGCCACTATCGACCGTTACACCAGTTAGCGAGCAGTAGTTCACCGCCAGAGCGCCTTCGCGCACTGCGGTTGCGGCCACATCGAGGGTGAGCCTTGCGTCATCTGCACGTGCGTCGTAATAGAGATACCCGCCAGCGATTCGGTCGCTGTTCAGTAAAGGCGCCATCTTCGCCACTCCCGACTTCCTCAACCTTCGATGTAAACGCCCAATGCGCCAGCCGCCGGCGGTGTCGTAGGCCCACAGCGCACTCCCTAACGCTCTTGCAATGCGACGTGGAAACAATCCATCTTTCATGAAAATCGGTAGAAGAAACGGAAGAACCTCCACTCGACCCTGCGCAATTCGCTGCAAGATGCTTCGCTCCCGAAGTGCCTCGCGAACTAACGCCACATCACCCTGTTGAAGGTAGCGCAGGCCTCCGTGCACGAGCTTCGAGCTTTTTGACGACGTGCCAGAGGCAAAATCGCCTCGCTCGACTAGGACAACGTCAAACCCTCGAAGCGCCGCATCGAGAGCGACACCAGCGCCAGGAATGCCACCAGCGGCGCCAACCAGATCGACTGCGTCGGGGCGATCAGCCGTCGCCGGGACCTGCTCCAGCTTGACGGTCCGGTCAAGGCCATTTCCGGCAAGAACTTTCCGCACCGTCACATCGTAGTGAGACCTAGGAGCAGGCAGGAGAGACGTGCGAGACATCAAAAAATGTTCAGATTCCCATTGCGTTTCAGCAGCGCTGCGTCCTAGTGTCAAAAGTCACAGCTGGTAACCAAGGGGGGTAGCAGCAATGGCCGATCACGACTTTGAATGGCGAATGGCTGGAGCCTGCCGCGGGTTGGATCCCGACATCTTTTACCCGGAAGAACACGACGATGCCGAAATCGCCAAAGAGATTTGTGATTCATGCGTCGTGCAGGTCGCATGCCTCGAACATGCGCTCACCCGCCGGGAAAGAGTAGGCGTCTGGGGTGGGGCAACAGAACGTGAACGTCGCAGGATGATCCGCCAACGTCGTCGTTCCGCCTGAGGGCAACGGCACATTTTCTCTTAGCCTGCCCCTATGGCAGAAATCGATGTCGTAGGCGGATGGAGCACGGTCATTACGCGTGTACTCGCCGGAGAACAACTTGATGCAGCGACGATCGCCACCGCTGTCGAAGTCATTCTGCAAGGCGACGCATCGCCAGCACAGATCGCCGGATTTCTCGTCGCGTTGCGAGGTCGAGGCGAAACCTCCTCTGAACTCTCCGCAATGCTTGACGTCGTGCTCGCTCACGGCGTTGAGGTTCCTCTCAACGAGTCACAACGCTCACTTGCCATCGATGTGGTGGGAACCGGTGGCGACGGATCGCACTCGATCAACGTGTCGACGATGGCTGCAATAGTCGCTGCCGGTGCAGGCGCGCTTGTGTGTAAACACGGCAATCGATCGGCCTCATCATCGTGCGGAACCGCCGATGTGCTCGAAGAGCTCGGCGTCAACATTGGCGCTACTGCCGACACCGTGGCTCGATGTGTTTCAGAAGCTGGAATCGGATTCTGCTTTGCGCCAACATTTCATCCAGCCTTTCGTTTCGCTGGCCCGCCTCGGCGCGAGATTGGCATTCCGACAGCGTTCAATCTCCTCGGCCCAATGGCCAACCCGGGTCGAGTGCAGCGGCAGGTGATCGGGGTTGCTGATCCGAGTCGAGCCGAACTCGGACTGGGAACATTGCGGCTACGAGGTGCGAAGCTTGTCTGGGTTGTGCACGGAACCGGACTTGATGAACTGTCGACCACCGGGCCTTCGATTGTCCACGAACTTATCGATGACACGATCAACACCTTCACGATCGATGCGACAGAGTTGGGGCTCGCACCCGCCAGCCAAGACGACCTCACTGGAGGAGGACCAGCCGAAAACGCAGAGGTCGTTCGAAACGTGTTGAGCGGCGCACCGGGCGCGCATCGCGACATCGTCGTACTCAACGCAGCTGCTGCGCTCGTCGTCGCTGGTAACGCAACCAGTATCGGCGAGGCGATCCAGTTAGCGGACGACAGTATCGATAACGGATCTGCATCTGCAGCACTTGACGCCCTCGTGGTTGCCTCGCAAGAAGAGTCATCCGAGCACTAGTGCAATGACATCAGCATTCAGTGTTTCCGCTCCCGGGTCATCAGCAAATCTCGGCGCAGGTTTTGACGTGCTTGGCCTCGCCGTTGATTTGAGAGCCGAGGTTGGTCTGGGTGATGCTCCGCAAGGGGCGCAACCAATCGACAAACACCACCCCGCAGCAATTGCGTACGAACGTGTCGGCGGGAGCCAACAACTATGGTCGCGCTCGCGGCTTCCAATGGGGCGAGGGTTGGGATACAGCGGCGCCGCTCGAGCCGCAGGAGCGATGCTCGCCGTCGTCGAGCGGGAACACTCATCTGCAGTTGCGACCGAACCCGCAGCGCGCGAAGAGGTGTTCGCTGTCGTTGCTGAACTCGAAGGACACCCAGATAACGCAGGAGCTTCGGTGTATGGGGGCCTCATCGCAGCCTCAGCAGATCGTGTTGCACAGCTGCCGATTGTTCACGACTGGGTGCTTCTGGTGTGGATTCCCGATAGCACCACGTCGACCGACAAATCTCGAACCCAACTCGATGCGGTCGTTCCGCGTGTTGATGCGGTAGCGAATCTCGCTGCAATCGCACACTTTGTTTCCGGCGTCTCCACAGGTGATGAGTCGTTGGTGCGGGCGGGGGTCAACGATCGGTTGCATCAGACTCAACGTCTTGCTGGTGTTCCCGAATCAGCCAACGCCTTGACGTTGATGCAAGAAAGCGGGGCAATCGCAGCATGGCTATCGGGTAGTGGGCCAACGGTCGCGGGGTTCTACCGCCGAGGTGAGACCGAAGCGGCCGAACAATCACTCGCCGGCGGGCAGAGTCGTATCGTCGCCATTGCCCGACAGGGAGGGATCTCGCTCTGACGAACCGAGACGCTTAACGGTCGGTTCGCTCAGCGGGAACCGCCATTGCCCGGAACTCTCAACATTGCTGATCGTGCGAGACTGTGCAGCGGCTCGCTGAATCATTCGAGCAACGAGCAGTCGCTCTGCATCGGTATCGGCTTCACTTGTGTCAAATCGGTGGATGACGCCGAGATGGTCGAGGTCAACGAGCCCCTGATCAATTTGGTGATCGATGCCGGCAAGCGTGAAGCGTGCGCGTCCAGCAGAGGTGACGGCATCAACGAGTCGTGCAGTTGTGGTTGCCGATAACAACGACGACAAGCGATCTCGTACCGACGCAGCCTCTTCGAACCTCTGCTGTACGGCGAGGCTTCGCATCCGCTCAGAGAGCGCATCGATGACATGTTCACTTTCACCCTGCATCGCAAGAGCAACACCCTCGACTGCTGATGCATGTGCAGCAGGGTCGGCAGATCCTGAACACGGGCACGGGGCAACACCGAGTTGGGCTGCAGAACACGGAGCCGCATCGGGTTCGACGATGTATCGAGGCCCGATGTGGGTGGTGCATCGACGAATCGGGTATGCGGTCTGAAGGGCTTCGATGGCCTGCTCGGCCTGGTGGCGTCCGGCAAGGGGCCCCAAGTACTGGCCCTGTGATCGGGTCTGGTACACGATTGACAAACGCGGCCATAACTCGTTGGTGTCGAGGCGAACATATATCGGACGGCGCTTCTTCCTGCCGACACGATTGTGCCGAGGTGCCAGAGAACTGATGAGGCGTCGCTCAAGAACCTCTGCTGTGAACACATCAGGGGTCGCGATGTGTTCGATTCGGGAAAGATGCCGCAACATCGGAATCACACTTCGGCGTTCGTCATTTCCGAAATAACTTCTGACCCGCTGCCGAAGATTTGTTGCTTTGCCAACGTATGTGACGACATCGTGGTCATCGACCATGAGATACACGCCGGGCGAGCGGGGGAGTGACTCGGTGAGCCGCAACTTTTTCGCTTGGGGGTGTCCTGTGAGTTTGCCGACGGCAACAAGATCGTCAAGGCCAGTCACGCCCCAGCCCGCTGCTCGTTCAATCAGTAGATAGAGCAGATCACGCGTTGCGAGAGCGTCGTCTAACGCTCGGTGGCTCGGACGGTTTTCGATACCGAAGCGTTGAGCGAGAGTGCCGAGTTTGAAGTTACGTACCTCATCTCGGAAGAGTCGTCGCGACAGAGTGAGGGTGTCGACAACCGTTGGAGAGAAGTCATCAAAACCCGCTCGTTCAAACGCAGCTTTGACAAACCCGAGATCAAACGACGCGTTATGGGCGACGAAGACCGCATCACCAATGAACTGCCGGAGGCTCGTAATGACCTGCTCAATTCGTGGGGCGGGTGCGAGCACGGCGTCGGTCAGCCCGGTGATGACCGTAATCCGCGGTGGAAGCGCGACACCCGGATTGACGAGGGTGTGAAAGGTGCCAACCGTTTCGCCTGCCTTCACCTTGACTGCACCGATCTCGCAGATGAGGTCGCGTTGTGAATTCGTGCCCGTCGTTTCGAGGTGGAGCACACAAAATGTTATGTCGATCAGGGGGCGGCCGAGGTCATCGAGGCTGAGTTGAAATCCAAGTTCCTCAGAAGTGTCTGCCCTGCCATTCACGATTCTGTAGAAGTACCACAGACGTGTGACAAAGGCAGGGACATGATCCGAAATTTCGGCGAATGACAACCACGAGAGACGAGCCGTGCACGCTCAGATGGTCGAACTCCGGCCACACAACAATGACCGTTAGATACGATCACATCGTGGCAAACCCTGGTGATATCTCAGAGCTCGCCATTCGGCCTGCCCTCGAGTACGTCATTGAATTTGTCCGGCAGGGCCGGGTGAGTGACCCCGGTTTCCGATACCCGGCTCACCTCCGTCAGCTGCTCGCAAGGCCAAGACTGTTGAAATCAGATCTGCGGCGAGTACGAAAAGCAGTCGACGGTGACGAGGAGTTCCGCGCCTTGATGGCCTCATCAATGCCAGACGATGCCGATCTCATCGTTCGCTGGTGGATCACCCGCCCTGAAGGCTGGGAAGATCTCATTCTCACCGAAATAGAAGAACGCGCTCGGCAGACCGAAGACGCCCACGCAGCAGCCGATGTCGTCCGAGAGCAACGTCGCCGTCGAGCAGCAGAGCAACGTGCGCAGACCGCAGAAACCGCAAGAGACGAGAGTCTCGAACACATCACGTCGCTTCGAGCAGAAAATGACGCACTACGCGAAGAACTCGCGCATTACGAGTCGAAACAACAAGAGCTCTACGAGACGATCGCCGGCTTACGGCAAGAACTCCGGCACGCCAACGACCGGCTCCAAGCAGCTCAAGACCGACTTGCAAAGTCATCCGAAGCCGAAGACCAATCGGTTGACGCTCAACGAAACGCCGAGCACGTTCGAGATCTTGCTCTCGAAGACCGCCGATCGGCTCTCGCAAATCTCAGTGACCTGGGAGGCATTCTTCATGATCTTCGCAGTCTCGGCCAGCGGCTCGAAGCAGCCCTCCCTCACGAACAAGCCGCAGCAGAGCGGCTTCCCCTGCCAACGCCCGGCCGCCTCAACGGCAACCCACAAGGGATGACGATTCACCTGCTGAAGTCAACAGCAACAGTGATCATCGACGGCTACAACGTCACCAAGGGCACATGGCCAGATCGCTCACTCGAACAACAGCGAGAACTACTGATTGCCGCCACCGAGCAACTCGCAGCACGCTTCGGCACGCACCTCATCATCGTCTTTGACGGGGCCGACATCGCGGGCGCCCATCGAGTGAACCGTTCACTCATTCGAGTGATGTACTCGCCCAACGGAATCACCGCAGATGACGTCATTCGTGAAGAAGTCCGGCGCCTACCACTCAGCCGACCGGTTGTGGTCATCACCGACGACCAAGCAATTCAACGCGACGTGCGCAGCGAAGGTGCAAACATCGTGAGTAGCGCACACTTCTCACAAGTCTTGTATTCGTAAACATGCGAGCGAAACCACCAGTACCGACGATCGACGAGATCAGGGTCGAACTCGAAGCCCATGGAATCACTCACGTCGGGGTCGCCCCCGCAACCCCAATGCTGCGCGCCCGTACAGCCCTTGCCGAAAGAAAAGCCTCAGGCTTCGCCGACAACATGTCGTTCACCTGGCGAAACCCCGAACGTTCAACGACCCCGACGGCCTCTGTCGCCGAAGCACAGTCAATCATCGTCGCAGCGCTGCCGTACCTTGTTGATGACGTCACACCACCAACTGGCCGTCGAGCACACATCGCCCGATATGCACGTACCGACCACTACTCAATCCTTCGCACTGCGTTGCGCTCTGCCGCCCGAAACTTGAAAATGGCCGGGGAGCGCGCGGTCGCATTTGCAGATGACAATGCGCTTGTCGACCGCGAGGCCGCATACCGTGCCGGCATTGGCTGGTTCGGAAAAAATGCCAACCTGCTCGTCCCAGGAGCAGGCAGCTACTTCGTGCTCGGCAGCATTATCACGACCGCAATGTACGAGCCTTCGCAACCGGTCGACGACGGTTGCGGCTCGTGCACACGATGCCTTGACGGATGCCCAACCGGCGCCATTGTGGCACCAGGGGTCATCGATGCTCGCCGATGTCTCGCATGGCTCCTGCAGAAATCAGGGACATTCCCAACCGAGATGAGAGCTGCACTCGGAGACCGCATATACGGGTGCGACGATTGTCAGGAGGTCTGCCCGCCAACGGTTCGACTCGGTCGCCGCAACATGTCGAGTGCGGCTCCAGGTCTTGGTGAGTGGGTCGACCCGCTCGCCATGCTCACGATGAGCGACGACGAACTTCTTGAGACCTATGGATTGTGGTACTTCGCTGAGCGAGACCCCCGTTGGCTACGTCGCAACGCCATCATCGTGCTGGGAAATACGACCGACCCCAACGATTCCGAAACGCTTGATGTACTCCAGAGCGTGACCGACGGCCAAGACGTCGTCCTTGCCGAGCACGCACAATGGGCGGTCGACGAAATTGCACGCAGGGCTCTGCAGGTGCCGCAATGACGATCAAACACTTGTTAGTCACGAATGACTTCCCGCCAAAAGTCGGTGGAATTCAGTCGGTTCTGTGGGAGTGGTGGCGCCGGCTTCCGTCAGATTCATTCACCGTTCTCACGAGCCCGCATCGTGACGCGCAGCAATTTGATGCAGCACAACCCTTCGAGGTGGTTCGAGCCCGTGAACCAGTTCTACTGCCTCACCCACCAATGGTGAAACGAGTGAACGCGCTCGTGAAGGCAACCGATGCTGAACTTGTGGTTCTTGACCCCGCTGTGCCGCTCGGCTTGATCGGCCCGCATCTTGATGTTCCCTACGACGTCGTTCTCCACGGAGCTGAAGTCACCATCCCAGGGCGGCTCCCAGTCTCAAGGCAACTCCTTAACCGAACGCTGCGTCATGCCCGCCAGGTCATTTCGTGCGGCGAATATGCGTTAGCAGAGGCTGAGCGATCGATTCGTCGCAAACTGCCAGGCGTCGTTCTGTATCCAGGGGTTGATACAGAACGGTTCCAGCCTCCGCAGCCAGAAGTGCGAAACGAGTATCGGATACGGCACGGACTTTCCGAAGAAACACAACTTGTCGTTGGGGTCTCGCGGCTCGTGCCGCGAAAAGGTTTCGACACGCTGATCAAAGCAGCTGCGCTCGTTGGTGCTGAGTCTCCCCACCTACAGGTTCTTATTGCGGGGTCGGGCAGAGATAGCAAGCGTCTGCAGAGGATCATCGACACAACAAGGGCGCCCGTTGAACTTCTCGGAAGGGTCTCCGATGAAGAGTTACCGTTGCTCTACGGCGCAGCTGATGTTGGTGCCATGCTGTGCCGAGATCGTTGGCTCGGACTCGAACAGGAAGGCTTCGGCATTGTCTTTCTGGAAGCTGCAGCCTGCGGTACGCCCCAGCTTGCAGGCCGCAGCGGAGGCAGTGATGAAGCTGTTGAAGATGGACGTACCGGCAAAGTTGTCGAACGCCCCTCCGACGTCGGTGAGGTCGCAGAAGCACTGCGAACCTTGCTGGCAAATCAAGAACAACGAAATGAAATGTCAGCACGATCCCGAGCACGAGTCGTCGAACAATTCACCTACGACGCGCTCTCGCAACGGTTGTCTGACATTCTGTCTCAGCCATCGAACAGTCAATGAAGAAGGAGTTGATTGAGTGCCAGCCGGTCGGCATGATGACGTGATGGCATCTTTCGCCGGAACCGCAATCATTCGGCTACATCAACTGCTGACCGCGCTGTTTGTCATCACTGCGCTCTATGCCGCCATCGTGTTTGACACATCTGCGCAGTGGGTTGGCGCAGTGACTGCAATGGTCTTGTTCAGCGTCGGCATCGTCGTGTTTTTGTGGGGCTTTTGGAGTGCTGTCCAGCGCAGCCGCACAGAAGAACTTGCGGTGACATCGGTGTACTTCCTCACCGGTGGCTGTGCTCCAAAGTCTGTGCGCTGGCAAATGAATAGCGCACTCATCATCCAGGTGATCACTGCATTCGCAACGACGTTCTGGCGATCTTCAGGACCCGATGGAAACCCGGGCTCCTCGCTTGCGCTAGGAATCCTCGTGCCGATGTTGGGCCTCGGGATGAATGGTCTGTGGGCAAGTTCTCATGGAACATTCGGCGAGCGCGTGACCGACACTTCACGACTGTCACCAAATGGCGAGTCGGAATAAGGCACAATAGAGCCATGGCCGACAGCGCATCGGAAACAATTACCATTCAGGCGCCGATCGATCGGGTCTGGGAGATCGCAGCAGATGTGACTTCATATCCAAGTTGGGCCCACGATGTGAAATCGGTGAACGTTCAGTCAAGCGATGATGAGGGACGCCCCCTCGACGTCGAGTTCCGAGCATCGGCTTTAGGGCGAACGACGCATTACACCCTTCGGTACGACTACTCCGATGCCCCACACAAGTTGAGTTGGTCGATGGTGTCTGGGGACATTCAGCGATCGATCGATGGGGCGTACACCCTTTCGTCGCCGAATGACGGTCAGACAGAGGTGCGGTATGACCTCAGCATTGATCTCGTAGTACCTCTTCCGGGCTTTGTGAAACGGCGGGCAGAACGCCGCATCCTGAATGCTGTCAATGAGATGAAGGCCGTCGCCGAAGCTTGAGCGACTCTGCCTCTTTGTCGGGGTTTCGTATCGGAATTGATGTCGGGGGCACAAAGTGCCTCGGCGTAGTGCTGTCACCCACTGGTGAAGTGGTGACGTCACTGAAACGACCCACCCCACGGGGTGACGGAAGTCTTCCGATGCTCATTACGACGCTTACTGAAATGGTGACGGCGTTCGAAGCAGAATGCGGTGTAATTGACACAGTAGGTGTCGGAGTGCCCGGGCTTGTCACCCACGACGGTGTGTTGCGCGCTTCGCCAAATCTTGACGGAGTGGCCGACCTCGCCATCGCTGATGAGCTCCGGTCGACAATTCGCCAGCCAGTGAAGGTAGGCAACGACGCTACGTGCGGGGCGCTAGCTGAATGGAAATTGGGTGCCGCTGCGGGTGCCCGAGACATGATGCTTGTCACTCTCGGAACCGGGATCGGCGGAGGCATTATTGCCGGCGGCAAATTACAACAGGGTGCCAACGGGTTTGCTGGCGAGTACGGCCACATGGTGGTCGACCCAGACGGTGCTCCATGTCCTTGCGGTCGTCGAGGATGCTGGGAGCGGTACGCCTCTGGAAGTGGCCTTGCGCGCCTTGCGCGTGAGTACGCAATCGGGCGGCGCGTGAGTCGGGTGACCGAACTTGCTGGAGGAGACGCAGAAGCTGTCCGAGGTGAGCATGTGCAACAGGCTGCGCGCGAGGGTGATGCCGACTCGATGAAGGTAATCGACGCGTTCGGGCGCTGGGTCGCCCTAGGCCTTGTGAACCTCACCAACGTTCTCGACCCTCAGTGCTTTGTACTCGGGGGTGGTCTCGTTGTGGGCTCCGATCTTTACCTTGATCCGATTAAGCGATGGTTTGAAGAATTGCTGTATCAGCCGCATTTGAGAACGATCCCGGAAGTTGCGTTCGCTCATTTGGGCGAGCGGGCGGGAGCAGTAGGAGCCTCATTGCTTCATGAGGTTGAGTAACGTCGGCCGATCGCCAACCCGCCGGTAGCGTCGATGTATATGGAATTTCGCCGGATCACGAACCTCCCACCATATGTATTCACCGTTATCAATGGGCTGAAGATTGAGGCTCGCCAGCGCGGTGCAGATGTCATCGACCTTGGGTTCGGAAACCCTGACCTTCCATCACCTGATGTTGCCGTTGCGAAACTCGCCGAATCGGCGAAAAACCCAAGAAATCATCGGTACTCACTGAGTCGAGGCTTACCCCGGCTTCGCGAAGAAGTTGCGAAATATTACGAACGCACTTGGGGGGTGCACCTTGACCCCGAGTTGGAGGTCACCAACACCATCGGTTCGAAAGAGGGGTTCTCTCATTTGATGTGGGTGTTGCTCGAACGCGGTGACGCAGCGATCGTTCCGACTCCGAGTTACCCGATACATATGTATGGCCCCTTGTTCGCTGGAGCCGACCTGCGTCAGCTCCCTATGCGCGGGCTTTCTCACCCCGACGAGCGCGCCAACTTCTCAGAGGAGTTCTTCGACAACCTTCACCGGGCATATGACATCGGGTGGCCAAAGCCAAGAGTGCTTGTTATTTCCTTTCCTCATAACCCGACCGGGGCGTGCGTCGATCTTGCCTTCATGCAGCGAGTCGTCGACTTTTGTCGTGAACGAGAAATGATCGTCGTTCACGACTTTGCGTACGCAGATATCGGGTTCGATGGGGTTAGACCGCCGAGCATTCTGCAAGCTGAAGGCGCAAAAGAAGTTGCTGTCGAGCAGTACTCGATGACGAAGAGCTTCTCGATGGCGGGGTGGAGAAGCGCATTCATGGTCGGGAGTGCCGAAGTTGTGCAAGCACTGGTGAAGTTGAAGAGTTATCTCGACTACGGAATGTTCCAACCAGTGCAGATAGCAGCGACAGTGGCATTCAGGGAAGCTGCTGACTACCCGAAAGAGATCTGTTCGATCTACGAATCGCGCTGTGAGGCACTCATTGACGGCCTCTCGAAGATTGGTTGGGAAGTGCCAAAACCTGGAGGCTCCATGTTTGTTTGGGCTCCAATTCCTGAGGCATACAGCGATCTCGACTCTGTTGAGTTCTGCTCGATGCTCGTAAAAGAATGTGACGTTGCGCTTTCACCTGGAGTTGGTTTTGGGCCTGGGGGAGAGGGCTATGCGCGCTTTGCCCTCATTGAAAATGAGCAACGCATTGCACAGGCGATGCGTAACCTGCGGCGCGGTCTCACGAAGCTCGGTGGAGAGTAACTCAGCAGGCCTACCTGGCCCAGTTGAGTGATCGGTCGACTGCTCGCTTCCATTGCTGGTGAGCGAGATCTGTCATCGTCCGGTCGGGTTCAGGGGAGAACTCTGCATCGAGTTCCCAATCTGCCGCCAACTCATCGAGCGAAGTCCAGACCCCCTCGGCGAGACCAGCGAGTCGAGCGGCTCCAAGAGCAGTTGTTTCATGGTCGACCGGTCGTCGGACGGTCACCCCAAGTTGATCTGCCTGAAATTGGAGAAGGAGATCCATGACCGACGCGCCACCATCAACCCTCAGGTCTTCAATGGCAATACCCGATGCGGATGTCATTGCATCGATCACATCTCTGGTCTGGAACGCCATCGACTCGATGGTCGCGCGAGCAAGATGGGCAGCTGTCGAGCCCCTGGTGAGACCACAGATGGTGCCCCGAGCATACGGGTCCCACCAAGGTGAGCCCAGGCCGGTGAACGCAGGAACAATGACAACGCCACCGCTGTCTGGGACCGTTGCCGCAAGAGGGCCAACCTCGGGTGCCGATGAGATAATGCCGAGTCCGTCTCTCAGCCACTGAATTGCCGCACCAGTGACGAAAATTGACCCCTCAAGAGCGTAAGTCGGAGAGCCCGTGCCAAGGTCCCACGCAATCGTCGTGAGCATTCCGTCGGTGACGGGTGGGCACTCTGTTCCCACGTTGAGAAGAACAAAACTGCCTGTGCCATAGGTGTTCTTGGCCATTCCCTGGTCGAAGCAGGCTTGCCCGAACAGCGCCGCCTGTTGGTCACCGGCAACTCCGCTGATCGGAATTCCGTCGGGGATTCCTGAGCCGCCCGACGTCAACCCGAAACGCCCAGATGACGGGCGAACCTCAGGAAGGGCGCCGATCGGCACTTTCAGAGCATCACAGAGGGCGTCATCCCATCGATGTTCAACAATGTTGTACAGCATGGTTCTGCTTGCATTTGTTGGATCGGTGACGTGCATCTCGCCGTTGGTGAGCTTCCAGATAATCCAACTGTCGATTGTGCCGAGCGCGAGGTCGCCATCGATAGCAACCGACCGATCGCGCAGCATGCGAGCAAACTTTGTGCCGCTGAAATAGGGGTCAAGAACCAGTCCGGTGCGCTCTCGAACCATCGGAAGAAGACCATCAAGTTCAAGTTGAGTACACTCATCGGCAGTGCGGCGATCTTGCCAGACAATCGCTCGACCGTGAGGCTCTCCTGTCGATCGCGACCACGCAACAACCGTTTCCCGCTGGTTCGTGATGCCGATAGCAGCAATGTTGTCTCGACCAACGCGTTCAATTACTGCGTTCACGGTCGCAACAACTGCGGACCAAATTTCGTCGACATCGTGCTCAACCAAGCCTGGCTCGGGAAAAAATTGAGTGAACTCTTGATACTCAGACTCGGGAGCTCGGGCATCAAGATGCACTGAGCGGGCTCGGACACCGGTGGTGCCGGCGTCGATCGCAATTACACACGTACCCGTAGACATGCAGCGATGGTAACCGGGTGGTGAGAATGCATTGCCGTTTAGCGTTTGCGCGGCGTGCCGCCGCCAGTTCGTTTGGTGGGGGAAGGTCGAGGCCGGGCCGAGGGCTCACTTGCGTCGGCGCTACGAGTAGACGGTTTCGGGGTTGCTCGCCGCAAACGGTCACGGCTGTACCCAAATTTTGCAAGCACGGCACCAAAAGCAAGATACGCAGGTCCGCTGATAAAGAGACCCGCAAACGCTCCAACCCTGCTCGAGGGCTGCACCGCAACAAAGATGATCACCACCATGATTGCGACGTAGATGAGCCATTCCCGAATGAGTCGTTGCCAAGGAACCGGTCGACTGCTGTCCCACGCCATAGGTTCGTTCTATCAGTCGATAGGCATATCCTTCGAAAGGTGCGATTCGGAGTTCTTACAGGCGGTGGAGATTGCCCTGGGCTAAATGCGGTAATTCGAGCCATTATTCGCAAGGGTGAGCGCGTATTCGGTGATGAGATCATCGGCTTTGTTGACGCATGGGAGGGCGTGATGAGCCGTCGAACACTCCCGATTACCGTTGAGTCAATGCGGGGCACCCTTCCGAGGGGTGGGACGGTGCTCGGCGCCACCCGTGGAAGCCCTCTCGACAGTCCCGACGGTGTTGATCGCGTGCGTTCAACTATCTCTGAAATTGGGATTGACGGACTCGTCATCATCGGCGGAAATGGGTCGCTTACCGTTGGCGAAATCCTGTTTCGAGAACATGGAATCCCGGTGCTTGGAGTTCCGAAAACCATTGACAATGACATTGAAGGCACCGATCTCACATTCGGGTTCAACACGGCCGTTCAGATTGCAACTGACGCAATCGACCGGTTGCATACCACCGCTGAATCTCATGACCGTGTGATGGTGGTGGAAGTCATGGGTCGCCACAGTGGTTGGATTGCGACACATGCGGGTCTTGCCGGTGGTGCAGCGGTTGTACTCATCCCTGAACGGCCGTTTGATATCGACGAAGTTTGTGAGCGTCTGGTTCGCCGCCACTCCCGTGGCAGATTTGCATCGATCGTGGTCGTCGCGGAGGGATCTCGGCCAGCAGAAGGAACTATTGAACTCCCCGATCAGACCCGAGATGAGTACGGGCACGTTCGTTTGGGAGGAATCGGAAGCATTGTTGCAGCCGAAATTGGTCTTCGAACTGGCTTCGAGACCCGACCAGTTCTTCTCGGTCACGTGCAGCGCGGCGGAACGCCAACGGCATTCGACAGAGTGCTTTCAACCAGGTTTGGAGTTGCCGCTGTTGACGCCGCGCGAGAGGGAAAATGGGGATCAATGGTCGCTCTTCGAGACAACAACATCGTTACCGTCCCCCTCGCTGAAGCAGCGGGCCGATCGCGAACAGTTGACCTTGACCTCGTGAGCAACGTCGCAGAAATGTTCTTCGCTTAGATAAACGCTCTAGGTGCTCGGCGGCAGCGACGGATAGTTCGGCTGAGAGCTCTCGAAGGTTCTGGCGAAGTCGAATATACGGAGCAATCCTGAGGTCGTGTCGCCATGCGACGTGAGCCAAGGGAAGCGTTCACCGGCGACGGTGAGTTGGACAGCTTCGATTCCTGGGAGTTCGACAGTCGTGAGTACCAGTTGGGCGGCACCTCTGAGAAGGGCTTCCCCGCTAAGTGCAGTCATTGCGCCGGAGAGGTCGATGTAGGCGACTGAACCGACACTTCGTGTTGACAAAATTTCGAGATCTGGTGGGAGAGAAGTGCTGAGTTGAGCAACCGATTCGTCTTCGGTCGGGCCAGCGAGAAGGATGTCGAGGAGGTCGGCCTGAGTGTCGCCGCCACGCCTGACGGACTTCAGTGATCGATCATCGCCGGCAGAGACGAGGTAGATGAGGCTTGAGCCAGTCGATTCAAATGCAGTTACATCATTCTCTAGTGGCAGTAAACGCTGAGAGGCTGGGATATCTCTCGGTGTTGCATCCATCGCAATGCCGCAGGACATCAGCATCGGCAACAGGAGAAGAACGGTGGGTCCGAGGCGGCTTCGTTTCATTCGACTTCGACTTCCTCTGCGGGCAATTCGATGACGAACCTCGCTCCTGGTTGACCATCGTGCCGGTCTTCAACCCAGACTCTTCCCTTGTGAAGTCGAACGTGCTCAGCGACGAGGGCAAGGCCGAGGCCAGATCCATCCCCCGATGAACGTCGTCCCGCGGCAACACCCCGGGCAAACCGCTCGAACACTAAAGCCCGCTCGCGTTCGGGAACACCTGGACCATGATCTTCGACCGCGATATGGAGCAGTTGCTCAGCATGTCCTGCGTGGGTAGGGATCTCAAGTGAAATCCTCGCCTCGCTGTCACCGTGGATTCGCGCATTGTCAATGAGATTGGCGATCACTCGTGCGAGTCGTCGTCGGTCGCCCTGGATGATGAGCCCAGCAACGCGGGGCTCGCTCTTAAGAAGCGTGTCAGGAGCGCTACTCACTCCAATTGCTTGCTCCACAAATTGGAGCGCTCTGAGATCGTCGAGGTTGAGGGGTACTTCACCGGCATCAAATCGTGAAATTTCAAGGAGGTCTTCTACGAGGGTTCGAAAGCGGGTGACGTCACTCCGGAGCAGGTCGACTGCGGCTCGAGCCCGCTCAGGCATTTCTGACCTGCGGCTTTCCATCACCTCAATGGACGCTTCAAGCGTCATGAGCGGGGAGCGGAGTTCATGGCTCACATCAGAAGCGAAGCGCGCATCTCGCTCAACTCGTTGCTCTAGCGCTTCAGCCATATCGTTAAACGACTCAGCAAGAACCCCAAGATCTGGGTCCTTCTCGGGGTTCAACCGCGTATCGAGTCGGCCACCTGCGATCGACTTTGCCGCCCGGGCAGCATCTGCAACCGGTCGTAGCGCCCGACGAGCGGCAAATGCCCCGGCAATCACGCTGAGACCCAGAGTTAGACCACCTGCGATGTACAGCGAAAGACGTACGCTCGACAGCGCTGAGTCAACCTCGGCAAGGCTGAAGAACTCGAAGAAGGCACCGTTATTGGCGAGAGGCCACCCAACGACGATGTGAGGGTCGTCGACAACATCTGCGACCATTCGGGCGGGCACTGCATCTTCGATAACGCGGTCGACGAGTGATTGAGGAAGAGTGACGGGCTCGTAGTTTCCGGTCGCGTGCCACCCGTTGGCATACCACACAAGAGCATTGTTCACACCGAATGCCGCAAGAGCGTCGAGTGCGGGTTGAGCCGTTGCGGCAGGCCCCCTGAGAGCAGTCTGGGTGATCTGCGCATTCCGCTTGGCGGTCTCGACGCTGGTTTGGTCGCGCTGTTGCACAACATTTGAGCTCGCAAGCCCATAGGTGGTGACGGCAAGAAGAACTGCCATGAAGATTGCGCCAGTAGCGAACGTGACGAGGATTCGACGACGGAGGCTCCATCGATTGCGGCGTTGCTGAGGTTGCTCTGCCGTCGACTGCTCGTCGCTCGGAAGATCGGCAAGGCTCACGTCTGTAAGCGATATCCGAGTCCGCGAACCGTTACGACGTGCCGAGGATTTGCAGGATCGGCCTCAACTTTGGTGCGAAGTCGACGGATGTGAACGTCGACAAGCCGGCCATCTCCGAAATAGTCATAGCCCCACACTTTGTCGAGGAGCGCTTCACGGCTGAACACCTTGCCAGGGTTGTCTGCAAGTTCGCAGAGCAATCTGAATTCAGTCTTGGTGAGATGAACCTCTTCACCGCCGCGTGAGACTTTGCCCTCATCGGGCACGATTGCAAGGTCGCCGAGAGAAATGCGGGCATGAGGAGTCGACGATGGCCGTGTTCGCCTCAGGAGCGCACGAATGCGTGCTGATAACTCCTTGGGAGCGAATGGCTTGGTCAAGTAATCATCAGCGCCTGCTTCCAAACCGGCCACGATGTCGTGCGTGTCGTTTCTGGCAGTCACCATGACGACGGGGACGTCACTTGTTCGACGGATGGTTCGGCACAACTCAAACCCGTCGATACCGGGAAGCATGATGTCGATAAGCACAACATCGGATGGGTGACGCTTAAAGATGTCAATCGCCGCTTCGCCGCTTTCCGCTTCGTCGACAATCCAGCCCTCATCTTCGAGGGCAAGTTTGACGGCTTGGCGAATGCGTTCGTCGTCTTCCACGCTTAGGATGCGAGTTCCCACATCTGTATTGTGCCGTAATTAAGTCGTAACGCGTGCACACGGAGGTTTCGCGGCTTTTCTCAGTCGTCGACAAAAGACCGTAATAATTCGAAGATGTCCGGCGAAGAGGCGACAAGCGCAATGTTTGTCCGAGCTCCGGAGGGTGAATACTCAACCCGCGCACCCGCCTCGCGAGCGATGAGCGCTCCGGCTGCGATATCCCATAGAGAGAGATTCTCTTCGTAGTAGCCATCAACGGTTCCGGCTGCAACACAACACAAGTCGTATGCGGCGGAGCCCGATCGTCGAATGTCTCTTACCTGTGGGAGCAGGCGAGCAACGGTGGTCCCTTGCCGGGCCCGGCGTTGCGGGTGGTACGAAAAGCCAGTTGCGATTAGTGCTGTCTCGAATGACGAGGTTGCTGAAGCTGCGATCACACTGCCGTTGCACCTCGCCCCTTGGCCGGAGGTTGCCGAGTACGTCTCCGACAACGCTGGGATATGTACTGCTCCCGCAAGTAGCTGATCGCCACGTGCAACCGCAATCGAGCAGCCCCAAGCGGGCAGTCCGAACACAAAGTTGGTTGTTCCATCGATGGGGTCGACTATCCATGTCAATCCGCTTGTCCCGGTGAGGTCACTCTCTTCTTCGCCGATAATTCCATCGTGCGGACGTTGGGTGGAGAGTTGAGCACGAATGAAACGTTCGGCGGCTTGGTCAAAAGGTGTAACTAGGTCGGTGGCCGATGATTTGGTCGCCGATGTGAAAGTTGGCTGATGGGAGCGGCCAGACGCTGCAGTCGATGCGGCTTCCACCGCGAGTTCAATGCAAAGCTCGCTTAGATCAGCGATGCGGTCGTCATTGTGGGGCATGGCCGGCACGTTCTCGGTCGCGACTCTCGTTCCATTCGCCCATCGCCCGGAGGGCAAGAACCGACATGATTGCACTTCCGAGCGCACCAGCGACGGCTCCGATCAGGAGGAACGATCCCGCCTTCAGCGAGCAGTTATCGGTGCAGGTTGCATTTCCCAATGCGTAGCCAAGAGTTGCTCCGAGCACCCCGACGATCACAATCATTGCGAACGCGATAGCGCGAGCGGTTTGGGGCGGCAGTGCCGAAAGTTCCCGGGGTCGTACGGCCGGCTGTGGCAGATTGGACACCCCCTCACCGTACATGTGCGGTGACTGTCGTGTGGAGCGGATCGATGCGATACTGAATGCATCGATATCTTCGAAACAACGCGAAACGAGAAAGCCCCACGCTCGATTCTTCATATCGATATGAACGCGTTTTTTGTTTCAGTTGAATTGCTCGACCGACCTGATCTTGCCGGCAAGCCAGTCGTGGTCGGAGCAAGTTCGGATCGAGGGGTCGTGGCAGCCGCCTCGTATGAAGCTCGGCGATTTGGTGTTCGGTCAGCAATGGCAGGAGCCGAGGCAAAACGTCGTTGTCCGCATCTTGTTGCGCTTCCGCCAGATCACAAGAAATACAGCGCCATGAGCGCTCGCGTGCGAAAGATCTTTGATGATCAAACCTCACTTGTCGAACCGTTAGCACTTGACGAAGCATTCCTCGACGTGACGGTGCCGGCCCCCGGGCTTGACGCTGCCGCTCGACTTGCCCAGTCGATACGCCAACAGATTTCATCTGAACTCGGACTCGGCAGTTCAGTGGGCGTTGCCACCAACAAGTTTATTGCGAAATTGGCGTCAGTTGATGCCAAGCCTGTGGCATCTCCATCAGGTATTCAGCCCGGCCCTGGCGTTGTCGTCGTGGATGCGGGAACTGAGTATGACTACGTGCAACGACTCGACGTTGGTCGCTTGTGGGGGGTTGGTCCGAAGTCGAGAGCAAAACTTGAGAAGATTGGTGTAAGAACTGTTCCGGAACTTTCGGCGATGCCCGAAGAGGTCTTGAGGGCCCAGCTCGGTGAAGCGCTAACAGCGCAGTTGACTGCCCTGGCACACGGGCGAGATGAGCGACCTGTTATTCCAGACCGAGAAGCAAAGTCGATTGGCCACGAGGAGACCTTTGGTTCAGATCTCGCCGACGCTGAGGTGCTTCATGCCGAACTTGTCCGAATGACCGACATCGTTACTAGCCGAATTCGGTCAGGGGTTGGTGGTGCAAAGACATGGTCAATCAAGGTTCGGCTTTCTGACTTCACCACTCTGACGCGTTCACACACGTGGTCGATCCCGATCGCGTCAACCTCGGAGGTGATCGGAGTGCTCGACAGACTCTTGGTGAGCGCAGTAAATAGCCGTTCGGTCAGATTGCTTGGGGTGAGTGCATCGGGATTCGGCTCCGCAGTGCAGCAACTTGATCTCTTCTCGACTGCAAATGTTGAACAAGGTCGCAAAGATGATGCGATCGACCGTGTAAGGGATCGTTTTGGTGGAGGTGCGCTTCGTCTTGCCGGGTCCTTACGCCCCGAAAGAGATGAGAATCCCTCGAGCAAACGTTGAGTCGAGGCCCGTCACGTGCGAAACTATAGGGAGACCTTCCGCTCGCAGATAATTGAAATGGAAACCAATGCCACTCTCTGAGGACGAACAGCGTATTTTGCGGCAAATCGAGCAGGAACTCGAACAAGATCCATCGTTTTCAGAACGTGGGGTTGCGGTGTCGAGACGTCGCCTGTTCATATCGTTGTTCGGAGCTGTAGTTGGTGTTGTCGCAACCGTTCTGGCGCTTGCGGTGAGTTACCTAGTCGCATGTCTTATTTTCGTCGGCGTCGTCGCCCTCAGAATTGGGGTTGCGCACGACATTGCAGTGATCGGCCGTGAGCAGTTGAGCGGGGCTTCTATTTCGGCCTGGGCTGCGTCGGCTCGTGCTCGTCGTCAAGGCTGAGGACACATGGCGGTCGAACCGTCGCGCTCTCTTCATGTCGACGTCCGAATGGTGGTCAACCTAGGCGAACGTCACCTTGCGGTCGGCATCATCGATCATGAGGGAAACGTTGGCGTGAGAGACCGGGTCGTAACCCCGTCGAGAGATCGGCTTACGGCGCTGACAAGGCTCGTGCAGCGGGTACTAGCTGCGACTCCAGCCGAGCAACGTCCAATCCTCTGCGCAGCCACCGGACCCGGCCCCGTTGATGAAGAACTCGGCGGCTTTGCACCGATCGGTGATAACGACTGGAGCGGATTACCGATTCGCGATTCGATCACAGAGGTGGTTGGTTGCCCAACAATTCTCGAAAGCACGGGACGTGCATACGCCCTCGCATCTTCTGAGGGTTCGTCGGCAATTGGCCTACACCTCGGTGATGACGTAGATGGTTGGGTAGTCGTAGGAGGTCGGCTCTTGCAGGGCGAGCGGGGATCAGCGGGAGCGTTTGCTCATCTTGCAGTCGATGTCGAAGGCAGGCCGTGTGTTTGCGGAAAGTCTGGATGCCTCGATTCTTATGCCAGCGTGCGCGGCATCGAAGCAACAACCGGCAGAGGGCTTGTTTCAACTCCGAGCTCTCTTATCACCCAGTCAGGAATGATGGTTGCGAGGGCATGTGCATCGCTTGCCGCAATGATGGACATTCAACGCATTCGAATTGGAGGGGTTGTGGTTGAAGCATTTCGCGAGACATTTATTGAGTCGATTCGAGATGAGCTTGCTGAACGGACACGCCTCACCCACCTCAAGCATTTAGATGTCTGTGTTGCTCAGCTTCATGTTCTCGCAGGTGCATCTGCGGTCGCCTTGGCGGCGGATGCATCGCGTCTCGATTCTGCTTGAGTATTTCCAGCGCTCCACTACTTTGGAGGCGTCGTCACTCGCTACGCTTTGGCCATGCTTCCTGTTTATGACGTAGACGCTGACGCCTATCGAGCGAAGGTGAAGTCCTTCCTTGCTGAGAAATTGCCAAGCGGGTTCACCGGCATTGGATCTTTAGAAGGTGATGAGATCACTGAGTTCGTCTCAGAATGGCGACAGACCCTCTTCGAGTCGGGTTACCTGGCTCCTGGTTGGCCGCAGAAGTACGGCGGAGCAGGACTGTCGGCTCTTGAGCAGGTGATCCTCGCTGAAGAGTTTGCGATCGCCGGTGTTCCGAGTGGGGGACCGAACGACGAGATCGGCATTCAGATGCTTGGCAACACCTTGCTCCTTATGGGTAGTGAGGAGCAGCGAGAGTATTACCTGCCGAGGGTTCTCTCTGGTGAAGACACATGGTGTCAGGGCTACTCCGAGCCGAACGCCGGCTCTGACCTCGGCAACGTCGGATTAAAAGCTCAACTCGACGGTGACCAGTGGGTCTTGAATGGTCAAAAGATCTGGACGTCAGCAGGACATCTCGCTGACCACATCTTCACCCTCGCCCGTACCGACCCCGAGGCTCCAAAGCACAAGGGAATTTCGTTCTTGCTTGTCGATATGCGCCAGCCAGGTGTCGAAGTGCGGCCAATCAAAATGATCAACGGCGACTCAGAGTTCAACGAGGTCTTTTACACCGATGCTCTTTGTCCGAAAGACAATGTTGTCGGCGGCGTGAACAACGGATGGGCCGTTGCAATGACGTTGCTTGGGTTTGAACGAGGAGAGGCTGCGGCGACAATGCCGATCCGCTTCCAAGCAGAAATTGACCGTTTGGTGGTGCTGGCGGCAGAGCGAGGACTGACAAAAGATCCTGTTATTAGGCAGGAGCTCATGAAGGCCTACGCCAAAGTGCAGATCATGCGGTATAGCGGCATGCGCGTGCTCACCCAGTTCTTGAAGGGGCATCACCCGGGTCCAGATGGCGCCATATCCAAGTTGTACTGGAGCGAATACCATCTCACGGTCACCGAACTCGCAACAAAGATTCTTGGTGCAGATGCGATGGTCCCTTCTGGCCGTCCTCCGTCATCTTCGTTTGGAGCAGATGATGCTGGGGCGCCAAACTCCTCGGCATCGTGGGGCAACACTTTCCTGTCGGCCCGAGCCGGCACGATCTACGCTGGATCATCACAGGTGCAACGAAACATAATCGGTGAAATGGTGCTCGGACTGCCAAAAGAGCCCCGCCCAGCGTGAAACGACTGATTGCGAGATCAAAATTCGTTCTCGCCGTCATCATCTCTATTTCTCGGCGCCCTCGTTTGTGGGTCACGGCTTTTCGCCAGATGATGTTGCTTGCGCCAAAGGGGTGGCTCACTCGAACTCCGTTTCTGCCGGTGCCGGCCCCTGACTATCTCGCGTTTCGAACCTTGACCCAGTACGGATCAAATGATCACCCTCCAACAAGCCGCGATGTGGTGGAATACCTCATGTGGTGTGGCGAGATGCGCCGGCTAGCGCAGCGATGATGTTCGAGAGCTTTAGGGCTTAAGCGATGAGAAACGTGCTCGTACTTAACGCAAGTTTCGAGCCGCTAAGTGTGGTGTCTGCCCGAAGGGCGACATGCCTTGTTCTCGCTGATAAGGCCGAGATTATTGAGTCGGGTGAAGAACTCGTTCGTTCGCCCTCCTTTGCAATGAACGTCCCTCTTGTCGTCCGGTTGCGATACATGGTGAAAGCCCCCCGACAACGACGGGCCGTGCTGTCTCGCCGAGCGGTTTTTGCTCGAGACGACTACCAGTGCCAGTACTGCGGGACTCATGCTGACTCGATCGACCACATCGTGCCGCGCTCCCGTGGGGGCCATCACAGCTGGGAAAATCTCGTCGCTGCCTGCAAACCCTGCAACCTTTCGAAACGTGATCGCACCCCAGAAGAGGCAGGTATGGTGCTTCGGCGCCCATCGGTCGCACCGAAGTCCCCGGCGTGGGTAGTGATCGGTGTATCGCGAATGCCTTCTGCCTGGCGTGCGTACCTTCCGGTCGCAAGTTGAACACTGAATCTCTCAGTCGCTCGGCAACCGCTGAAGAGTTGCATGCGGTGACACCGATTCGTCGTGATGGGGTTCGCCTGGTGCGGTGCATTCCAGAATCGATGGCGCTGGTGCTCGGGTCTCGGCAGTCAGAACGCCTCATCGACCTCGGACGCGCGGCTCAGCGAAACATCGAGGTGATTCGTCGCCGATCAGGTGGGGGAATAGTTCTTGTCGACCCTCATCGATCGTTGTGGATTGATATTGAGATTGGTGCTGACGACTCTCGGTATGTTGATGAGCCCCTCGGAATGATGGCACAGGTCGGCCGTTGGTGGCTCGCCGCTCTTGTATCTCTCGACTGCGCTTTTCCTGGCATATGGCAGTTCGTTGGTCAGACGGGTAGCGATTCGGATGGTGAGCTCGTTTGTTTTGCTGGGCGTTCCCATGGCGAACTCATGGTGGAGCAGTCAAAGCTTGTGGGTCTGAGCCAAAGGAGAACGAGGGACGGTGCTCGGGTTCAGGGTCAGTTGCATTTTGTTGATCCGACAGATGAGATTCTTGCTCTCCTCGTCGAGGAAGCCCGGGGACCGCTTCGAAGGCCTGCGATTGTTGATGAGCAGGGTCGAGATGTGCTCAACGACAGGTTCCTTGATGCGCTGACATCGGTGGTGAGCGCTTCACTCAGCGGCCGGTAGCGGTCGTACCTCCAGCATTTTCGCTACTGCACGTCACTATTGACTGATTTGTTCAGACTGCGCACCCCCTTGCGTCATCTCATCTAGAGGCCTTCGAGCATCCCAACCGTGCCGAAGACGCTGACACTGCATTTCACGGTTTTGGTGTTGATTGGATGAAAATGGTTGATTTTGGTGTAAATAGGTGAAATACTTTGTGCGCTTGCAGGAAACCGCTACTTGTGAGCCGAGGCGGAGCGGGATTAAAGGGAGGGAAAGATGTTCGTCGGCGTGTACGACCGCAGCATTGACGACAATGGTCGTCTTGGCCTCCCCGCACCCTTCCGTGGTGAACTCGGTGACCGTTGTTACGCAACCCTTGATCCACAGGGATGTATCACCCTCCGGACGGTCGCCGTATTCGAAGCCGAGGCAAACGATGTCATCGAAGCGGTGAAATCTGGCACCGCCACCGCAAGGCAGCGACGTTCGGTTGCGACCCAAACGGTGTCAGTTTCGGTTGACAAGCAGGGACGTCTCACCCTTGACGAAAAAGCTCGTGAGTTTGCCGGCCTCACCGGCGGCGATCAGGCGGTGATCGTTGGCAACCTCAGCTCGATCGAGGTGTGGAGACCCTCCCGCTACGAAACCATCGAAGCGGAAGACTTACACGCAACGAATCCTCGGGTGTGGCAGGACTGACGACGATGGCAGACGGTCAGCAGACTTCGTTCTCTCACGACCCCGTGATGAGAGACGAAATCGTTGACGTGTTTGCCGAAGTTCCTCCGGGGACGATTCTCGATGCAACCCTCGGCGGTGGCGGCCACTCCGAGGCTTTGCTGGAGGCCCGCGATGATGTTGATGTCATCGGTCTCGACCGCGACCCTGAGGCCCTACACGCGGCGGCACAGCGCCTCGAACACTTTGGACCGCGATTCCGCTCGACCATGCGTCGATTTGACGACATCGACCAAGGCCTTGCCGAGCATGGGGTCGAGGCACTCAGCGGAGCAATCTTCGATCTAGGTGTTTCCTCTTACCAACTCGATGAGGGCAGTCGAGGGTATAGTTACCGCAATCACGCAACTCTCGACATTCGGAAGGGTCCTGATGCCAACAGGACCGCTGACGATGTCGTGAACGGAT
>JAAXJF010000027.1 GCA_012269985.1 Acidimicrobiaceae bacterium | reverse complement strand
CGCCCCCACCGCCACATGGCGCTCCGGCGGGCTCCCTCCCCGTGAGCGCCCCGCGTTGCTACCGGCAGGTTCTTGGCAGTTCCATTCGCTACGTCGTCCAATTCACTGTGACCGCGAGCGACGACGACAACGACATCATCACCATCACGCCAACCGCATCATCGACTCCTTCATCGACCATCTCCACAATCGAATCGGCATCGGTCAATTCAGGAGACTCGAAATCCTTTAGCTTCATTGCTCAGAGTGCTCAAAGCCTCGCCGAAATTCAGATTGGCGGCACCGTTACCGATGGAATTGACAGCGCAACCGTCGCAACATTCAGCTTCAAGCCTTCATCAAACTGCCTCTAGCAGCGACTACCCGCCGGTAGCTTCTGCCGATAGCCTTGCTCGGGTGCCGCAGGGTCTTGATCCGAACGGTCCCCTGCGGATCGCCTACCTCACGTACCGAGGAAAGCCCCACGTTGGCGGCCAGGGCGTCTACACCCGTCATCTCACGAAAGCGCTCCTCGATCTCGGACATGAGGTCGAAGTATTCGGCGGCCAGCCCTACCCCGTGCTCGATGAGCGCATCACCCTCACCAAACTGCCAAGTCTCGACCTCTTCAACGACCACTATCCCGGCCGTTTCCCCGCATTTTGGGAATTCAAAACTCGCGAAGATTTCCTTGAGGTCGGTGTCTTCTCAACCGGTGTGTTCCCTGAACCACTGGCCTTCAGCGCCCGTGTGCATCGCCACCTAGCACTGCGCGCTCACGAGTTCGATCTCATCCATGACAACCAATGTCTCGGATGGGGAATCAAGCGACTTGAAAAGTTCATCCCTACGATCGTCACCCTGCACCACCCCATCACACGAGATCGGGCGCTCGAAATGGCAGCTGCGCCAAATTTCTACAAGCGGTGGTCGATTGGCCGTTGGTATTCGTTTGTGAAAATGCAGGGAAAGGTCGCAAGCCAAATGCCACGAGTCGTCGTGGTGAGCGAGAATTCAATCAACGACATCCACGCTGACATGGGCGTTGCTCTCGACCGCATGCGATTGGTGCCGGTTGGTGTTGACCCTGAACTCTTCACCCCACTCCCCCACATCGAGCGAAAGTCTGGGCGCCTCATCACCACTGCATCTGCAGACGTGGCCCTGAAAGGCCTCGCATACCTCATCGAGGCGATGGTCGCCTTACGCGAAGAAGGGCGAGACATCTCGCTCACGATCATCGGTCGACCCAAACCAGGCAAAAGCATGGATCTCATCGATCGTTACAACCTTCATCCCCACATTGAATTTGTCTCAGGTGTGAGTGATGAACGAATCGTTGAGCTGTACGCCGAGGCCGAACTTGCGGTCGTTCCGAGCCTGTACGAAGGCTTTAGCCTCCCTGCCATCGAAGCGATGTGCACCGGTACGCCCCTCGTCGCCACCGATGGTGGCGCTCTACCAGAGGTCACCGGTGCAGATGGTGAAACTGTCTTTCGATGCACAGCGGGAGATGTGTCGTCACTCGCCACGTCAATTCGACAGGCTCTTGACCAACCAGAGGCCCGTGCCGCACTTGGGATTGCTGGCCGACAGCGTGTCACCGAGCGCTGGTCGTGGCGGCACTGCGCCGAACTCACCGTTGACCAATACCGAGAAGTTCTCGACATGCCCGACAACATTGCGAAACTCCAGCGAAACGGACGGCTGTAGATGCTGACGATCAGGTTCGATGAGCTTGGGCTGCGACCAGGAGATCGCGTGCTCGATGTCGGGGCTGGTTTCGGTCGTCACGTGTACGAATGCGCGCGTCGGGGTGCACGATCTGTCGCTCTCGATTACGCCGAGGAAGAGGTCGTGCAAACCCGACACACATTGGGAGCAATGTTGGAAGCTGGCGAAATTCCGCCTGAGGGCTCCCTCGGGGTGTTGCGTGGCGACGCAACCTCACTCCCATTTAACGACGGCAGTTTCGACGTTGTCATTACCTCTGAAGTTCTCGAACCCAGACACGATGACCGATCGGCGCTCTCAGAAATGGTTCGGGTGTTACGGCCAGGCGGCCGGTTTGCAGCAACGGTTCCTGCCCAACTTCCCGAAACCATCAATTGGTGGCTCTCAGATGAGTATCACGCTCCAAAAAGCCCCGGAGGACATGTTCGCATCTACAGCGCTACCGAACTGAGAGCGAAACTGCGTTCAGCAGGCCTCGACATCACCGGTGGACATCGCGCTCATGCACTGCACTCGCCGTATTGGTGGCTGAAGTGTGCGGTGGGGGTCAGAAATGATGATCACCCTCTCGTGACGCGTTATCGCAAGCTGCTCGAACGTGAAATCACTCATCAACCCACCTCGCTCGCGATTGCGGAAAAGTTGCTCGCTCCCTTGTTGGGCAAAAGCCGAATCGTGTACGGCACAAAGGTGGTCCCGTGACGGCGAATAAGGGTCTAGTAATTCCTCACCTTCCTGGCGTGATCACTGCCGATGAGGTGGCCGCATCCGCCGCTCATCTTGCGTCGCTGCAGCGTCCGTCGGGAATGATTCCCTGGTTCACGAACGGTCATTGCGACCCGTGGAACCATGTTGAATCCGCGATGGCACTCGATATTGCGGGGCGTTCCGCTGAGGCCGAACTCGCCTACGACTGGCTCGCACAGGTGCAACGCCCCGACGGTGCCTGGCACAACTACTACGTCGGTGATCATGATGGTGATCGCTCAATTTCAGAGCGCAAACTCGACACCAACGTATGTGCCTATGTCGCGACCGGTGTTGTACATCACGCTCTGTGCGCGCCAAGCGAACACGAACGTGATCGTCGCGCTCAACAGCGATGGCCAATGGTCAACGCCGCGCTGTCGTGGGTGCTTGCCCAACGACGAAGTGATGGTCTTGCGCTGTGGGCGGTCGAAGAAGATGACCGTCCATGGGATTACGCACTTCTCACCGGCACGTCGAGTATCCAGCACGCCCTTCGATGCGGGGCTGTACTTGCTGGCTTTTGCGGTGAAGATGCCGATGAATGGCTGCAGGCAGCAGACCATATGCGCGATGCCATCACTACCCGACCCCACTCTTTCGAAGATAAGTCACGTTGGGCGATGGACTGGTACTACCCAGTGCTCACCGGGGCTCTCACAGAATCTGCAGCGACCGCACGACTCTCATCTGGATGGAACACGTTCATCATGGATGGGCTCGGCACTCGTTGTGTGAGCGACGAACCCTGGGTGACGGCCTCAGAGACCGCCGAGACAGCTCTTGCCTTCGCAGCGATTGGAGATGTCGACACCGCCTCTCAACTTCTCTCATGGACTCGAAGTCACCGCCGAGACGATGGTTCCTACTGGACCGGCATCGTTCATCCTGATCGCATCGTGTTTCCCGACGGCGAGCACACGTCTTATACCGCAGCGGCTGTCGTGCTTGCAGCCGACAGCATATGCCAATCATCACCTGCGAGTTCATTATTCAGGTTTGACCTCGCAGATCCCTTCGATCGCTGAGCGTCCCAAGCCAAACCGGGCCGCCGCCGTACACTCTTCTCGTGACACGCGCACTTGACTCCACTTTTGCTCGAACTGTTATTTCTGTATACGCCTGGATTTCCTTTGCTGTTCTCCTTGTTGGGCTTGTTCCTATCGTGGCCATCGTTCGATTGGTGACGATGCCATTTGATCGTGGCGCCTACTGGGCTGGGTACACCTTTCGATCAGTCGCCCGAATGCACGGCCGTCTCAACCCGCTGTGGACCTTCACCGTTCGCGGCGCTTTCCCCGAGAACCCGCGCCTGCCTTATGTAGTGGTGTCAAATCACGAGAGCTTTGTCGACATGCTCGCAATTTCGCAGATCCCCATTGAAATGAAATGGGTTGCGAAAAGTACGTTCTTCAATCTTCCCCTGGTCGGTTTCCTTCTCATGCTCTCCCGTGACATCAAACTCATTCGTGGAGCCAAAGGCGCTGGTGCCCGTGTCTACACCGAAGCAGCAGAACGTCTTTCGACCCGGTCATCGGTGATGCTGTTTCCTGAGGGAACAAGGAGTGCCACCGGTGAACTCGGAGAGTTCAAGGATGGTGCATTCAAGATCGCAATTGAAGCTCAAGCGCCGATTGTCCCGTTAGTGGTGCACGGAACTCGCAATGCGCTCATCAAGCACGACTGGCGATTTGGGCGTTGCAACGCAACGGTGCAGATTCTTGACCCAATTCCAACGGCAGGGATGTCGCTCGACGATGTTGCTGAACTGCGCGAACAAGTCCGCGACCTCATCGCAGAAACTAAAGCCGAACTCGCATCTGCCGCCTGAGTCATGTTTCAGACCCCGATACGGGCTCTCGCCACCCTTCGGCTGCGCGTGCCACCGGTAATTTTTGCCGCATCGGCTATCAGCACCCTGGTGTTTATTGCGACGCCATTTCTCATTACAGGCCTTTCCGAACAAGGCAACATCAATGTGAACCGCGTCGGACTCATCTCGAGCACTCAACTCTTGGGTTTCGTGATTGGTTCATGGGGATCGGGCCGAGTGTTTCGCCCGCGACGCAAACTGCTGGTGGCTGCCGTGCTGCTCGGCGTCATCGCCAATGTTGGTTCAGGTCTTGTCGAGTTCTGGCCTCTTGTCGGCTTCCGGTTTGTGAACGGAATTGCGCTCGGCACCATCGCATGGCTCGCGTGGGCCGAAGTCTTCGGTGATGACTCGAGAACTGGCGACATCGCAGTCATTGGACCAATCGTTGGCACCATCGGCTCACCAGCAGTCGGAATGTTTCTCGACCGATTCGGCACTGACACGTTGTTCATCGCGCTCGGTGTCCTCCACCTTGTTCCGCTGCTCTTCGTGCATACCAGTCGCTTGAACTCGGGTGAACGAGTTCATCGTGAACGACATCGGCCGACCCGATCGGCACTTCTCGCAATGCTTGCTCTCGGCTGTTTCACCCTTGGCGGCAGTTCGGTCTTTGTGTTTTCGAACAGTATCGGGCGAGGCGATGTCGGTATGTCGGCCCTACTTGTTTCGCTCGTCTACTCGTGTAATTCAATTGCGGGCATTCCATCGTCTCGCTATTCAGGTCAACGTAAACACGCTGGTCGCTGGATTCTTGCAACGGCGGCATGCGCAATCACTCTCGGCTTTGCTCATCATCCGATCGCATTTGCACTCGCAGTGACATCGTGGGGATTTTTCTTCTGGATGGCGGTCCCGGCTTGTTTCTCAGTACTCGCTGCACATTCGAAATACCCCGCAGAACGAGCCGGTGATGCGCAGGCCTACATGGCTGGGGGCCGAGTCATTGGACCACTCATCGGTGGAACCATGTTTGCGGTGAGCCCGCAACTGCTCGGCCTTGTCGGAGCAGCAATCATGATCATGGCTGCCGTTACGTTTATTGTCCTCGAGCGCCGTCAGGGACCCTTACTGGCGGCGTAACAGTCGTAACGACCCTGTTGCGCCGATCTCCACGAATGCTCCAGAGTTGAGCGCCGGGCGGTAAATCTCATCGTGTGGGGCTTGACCACCATCAGCTGGGTCAGCGAACACGTCATGAATGGCAAGCACCCCACCTTGGGCTACGTGATGCACCCACAAGCGATAGTCGGCTGCGGCGTGCTCGGCGCCGTGCCCTCCGTCGATGAACAACATTGCGATCTCTGTAGACCACACCGTTGCGACTTTCGGTGACGCGCCAACGACTGCGATCACGGTGTCTTCTAGTTCGGCGTCACATAGCGCTCGCCTCAGAAATGGCAACGTATCCATCTTGTTGATTCGCTGATCCACAACTTCGGGGTCGTGGTGCTCCCAGCCGGCTTGGGTTTCTTCAGAACCTCGGTGATGGTCGACCGTAACGACCACACGACCCGCATCTTGGGCAGCTGCGCCAAGCCAGATAGTTGAACGGCCGCAATACGAACCGATTTCAACAATCGGTCCTTCAACCGATGATCGACAGATGTCTGCCGCGGCGCGAAAGAGAGCTTCCCCTTCATCATCAGACATGAATCCCTTCGTTTCAGCCAACACTCGCCGCTTCTTGTCATCTAATTGCACTGAATCAGGCTATGTGATGGAAGAATGGAGATGTGCAAGAAGCACTCGACGATCTCATTTCTCTTCTTGACCTCGAACCCATCGAGGTCAACCTGTTTCGCGGACTGTCTCCCGACGAGGATCGGCAACGAGTCTTTGGTGGACAGGTAGCCGGCCAAGCTTTGGTTGCAGCGGCACGGACGATTGAAGAACCTGGGCGGCTCGTGCATTCACTCCATGCCTACTTCCTTCGCCCGGGAGACCCGAAAGTGCCCATTGTGTACGAGGTTGACCGAATCCGTGACGGCAAAAGTTTCTCGACTCGCCGTGTCGTGGCGATTCAACATGGTCGAGCAATTTTTAACCTTCAGGCTAGTTTCCACGATCAAGAGCCGGGGCTTGATCACCAAAACGCCGCCCCTCTTGACGTGCCAAAGCCGGAGACCTTGCCGAACTTCCAAGAGCGTATGGCGCCGTACAAAGACAAAATCGGTCCGATGTATGACACACCGCGTCCCATTGATGTGCGATATGTGAACGGTGATCCGATGTCTCGGGGTAGCCAACCGACGAATGGGCAAAAGGTGTGGATGCGAGCTAACGGCAGTTTGCCCTCAGACCCGACACTGCACGCCTGCATCGTCACCTACGCAAGCGATATGACATTGCTCGACACGACATTGCTTCCACATGGCCGCAACTGGTTTGACGGCGTACAGATGGCGTCTCTCGATCATGCGATGTGGTTTCACCGACCATTCCGAGCTGATGATTGGTTGCTCTACGAACAGCACGCAATTTCATCGTCGAGTGCGCGCGGGCTTGCTGCCGGCTCGATCTACAACGCCGAGGGTCACCTCGCCATCAACGTTGTTCAAGAAGGCCTCATCAGACTCGAACGATGACCGTTTGAGCCGTCACGACGATCTTTGGGGCTGGTACGTGTTCGGAGACGTTTGCGCCCGCCTAATCAGTGCGGACAACTACGTCTTGCAATCAACTGTCGAACTTGGGGTTGTCGCAATGCAGACGTCAATTGAGCGAGACCACCGAGGAGAGATCGTCATCGCAACCGCAACCGGCGATGTCGTCAGCGTCGTGCGCCCATGAACATGCCTTTAAGGGCGTCGTAGTGCTCAATCACATGACCGGCACCAAGAACGACCGCTTCAAGAGGGACGTTCGACATCCGCACAGGAACCTCAGTTTCTCGTTCAATCCGAGCGGCAAGCCCACGCAATAGACCGCCTCCGCCGACGAGATACATACCACGCACCAAAAAGTCTTGGGAAAGTTCAGGAGGAGCTTTAGCGAGACATCGCACCACCGACGCAACGATTGACGACACCGGATCTTCGATCGCTTCTCGAATTTCTTCCGGCGTGAGCACCACCGTCTTCGGCAGCCCCGACATCAGGTCGCGCCCACGCACCTCTGCGGTGGCCTCGTCGACAGTCTCCGCTGCCGAGCCGATTGCAATCTTGATCTCTTCTGCGGTTCGTTCTCCGATGGCAATACCATGCTCGCGTCTGATGTGGTTCTGAATCGCGGCATCAATGTCGAATGAACCAACCCGAACAGCTTCAAGGGCAACAATGCCTCCGAGAGAGATCACTGCGGTTTCGCTCGTGCCACCACCGATGTCGATCACCATGTTTCCGACGGGCTCGTCGATCGGGAGATCGGCCCCAATTGCGGCAGCCATTGGTTGCTCGATGAGGTTCGCGTCGGCCGCACCAGCACGACGTGCTGCGTCGGTGACCGCTCGTCGCTCAACCTCGGTGATTGCTGATGGTACGCAAATGACGACCTTTGGTCTCGTGAACCTGCTCACACCAACCCGCTGCAGCAACAGACGAATCATTCGTTCAGTAATTTCAAAGTCGGTGATTGCGCCTCCGCGAAGGGGCCGCACCGCAACGATGTAACCAGGTGTACGGCCAATCATCTGCCATGCCTCGCGACCGGTCGCAAGCACTTCACCAGTCTGCCGGTTGAGCGCGATCACCGAGGGCTCGTTCAACACGATGCCCTTGCCTTTCATATACACCAGGGTGTTTGCGGTACCGAGGTCAATCGCAAGGTCACGAGCCATTGGATTCACCCTCTTCGTCTTCAGATGACTCGTCAGAAATCTGACGAACCCGTTCGGTCACGTTCTTGCGGGCATCGGACGACAGTGCATTGATCTGCCGGCGAAAGTCAGATACTGCGTCGTCACTTCGCTTCGTTCGACGGATAATCAACAACAGCGCAAGAGCGACAATTGCTATTGCGATGATGAGGAGCGGCATGTCAGTTCGGCTCCGATGCAATACCGCTGGGCCGCTCGATCGGAGATGCTCCGGTTCCCCAATCAGAGCCTTCTGACCACTCTTCATGCTTCCAAATGGGAGAGGAAACCTTGAGCGCATCAATCGCAAACCGGGCTGCTTCAAATGCGACTGGACGATGAGGGGATGACACGGCAACAATCACCGACACCTCGCACAACTCGAGGCGGCCAATGCGATGCCAAATCAGCACTCGACCAACGTCGGGCCAACGGTTGCGCAGTTCGTCAGCGATTGCTGCGAATGAATCAATCGTCTTTTCTTCGTACGCCTCATAGGTCAGGGCCACGACATCATCTCGGCCGTCTGCATGATCTCGCACGGTTCCTGAGAACAACGTGACCGCTCCACACTCTGGTCTGACCGCCCAGTCATGGGCTTCGCCGGCATTCAACACAGCAGACGTGACGTCAAACCAGTTGTCGTCTCGTTCGGGAGCCTGCACATTTGCATCGTAGTGCCCGAGGCGTGCCATGACTGCAGATTCGGCTGAACAGTTACTACAGTCGACTACTCGTGGATCTTGTTCCCCCACCTCACGAGCGCGAATGGCGTCATCCGGCCGAGATCTCAGCCGAGCACCGCATCGTGTTCGCTGCAGAGCCGCCAAGTCGACGACTTCGAATTTCTGCTCTCATCACCGGGGTGATCGCCGTGACCGTAGCGGTCGTGGCGGCAGTCATCGTGAGTGCAATGGGCTAGCGCTGGCGCCGAAGACGAAACGCCCGAACACCGATCG
>JAAXJF010000052.1 GCA_012269985.1 Acidimicrobiaceae bacterium | reverse complement strand
AGATGTTGGAATGAAATGAGCACAGCAGGTGTTGGTCTCAATGGCTTCATACATCAGCCGAACGGAGTACTTATGTCGACAACTAACCTCACCCTCGACTCATTTGAGTCAACGGTCACCGCCGAGGGCATCACCATTGTCGACTTTTGGGCTGAATGGTGCGGTCCTTGCAAGATGTTTGGACCAATCTTTGAAGAGGTATCTGACGCAAACCCCGATGTCACATTTGCGAAAGTAGATACCGAGGCTGAACAGCAACTTGCGGGCTCACTCGGCATCATGTCGATACCGACCGTCATGATCTTCAGAGACGGCATACAACTCTTCGCTCAGCCCGGGGCGCTCCCGAAAGGAGCCCTTGAAGACCTGCTTGGTCAGGTCCGCAATCTCGATATGGACGATATTCGTGCGCAACTTGCCGAGGAGAACGACTCACCCAGCGAGTAAGAAAGCGACAAAGATCTGGCGGGGTTCCCCCACCTCGCCCGGTGTCAAATCCCCCCACAGACACCGAATCGACGCCCGGGACGAGCATCCCCCCGCTTGTCCCGGGCGTTGCAGTTTTCAGCGGCTAACAGCTCGAGCGATAGCGTCTGTCACTCATGGAACGTTTCGGTCTCGTCGGTCTGCCTAATGCAGGCAAAAGTTCGCTCTACAACGCGCTCACCGGCGGCGGTGCGCTCGCTGCGCCATATGCCTTCGCAACAAAAGATCCCAATATTGGGGTTGCGAAAGTTCCCGACGAACGTCTCGACCGCCTTGCTGCGATGTCGTTATCAAAAAATACGATTCACGCATCCGTCGAAGTAGTCGATATCGGTGGCCTCGTCGAAGGAGCGAGCAAAGGTGAGGGGCTCGGCAACAAGTTTCTTGCGAACATTCGGGAAGTTGATGCCATCGTGTTTGTTCTCCGAGCATTCGCCGATGACGATGTTCCCGGACCATCAGATCCTCTCGAACACCTCCGAGTGGTCGAACTAGAACTCGCCCTCGCCGACCTTGAGACAGTCGAAAAGCGCCTTGCCGATGTTGAGCGACGATCAAAGCTTGACAAGGGGCTCGGTGATGAACTCGACGCACTGCGCGCAGCAAACGAGGCACTGTCAGATGGAAGGCCTCTGTACCGAGCCGGGCTCTCCGACGGAATCCGCGAAACCCTCGAGCCGTATTTCCTTCTCACGAATCGCAGGGTGCTCGCCGTGGTCAACGTTGGCGAAGACGAACTCGACAACATTTCTGCCGAGGAGCACAAGGTCGCCGAAGCATTCAACGACGCCGGCGACAATGTTGAAGTCATCGGTATGTGCGTTCAACTCGAAGCTGAAGCCGCAGCAATTTCAGATCCAATAGAACGTGCAGAAATGCTCGACGGCCTTGGGCTTGGCGAGGGAGCGCTGTTCCGGATGGTGCGTTCGGCCTATCACCTTCTCGGATTACGCACCTTTTTCACCACCGGAGACAAAGAGTCACGCGCATGGACGTTCCGCGAAGGTTCGACTGCGCCGGTGTGCGCCGGACGAATTCACACCGATTTCCAACGGGGATTCATTCGGGCTGAGGTCATTGAATGGGAACAACTTCTTGAACTCGGCTCATGGAATGCGTCAAGAGACGTCGGCAAGCTCCGCTTAGAGGGAAAGGCTTACATCGCCAGCGACGGCGATGTCATGGAATTCCGTTTCAACGTCTGATCCGTCGATTTCTACATCACCTCCTGCCACACTGGTGTCGTGGGATGGATCGTCAGTGGCGCTCGTGTGCTCGCCTCAGCAGAACGTGCTGCCGACCCGTCATCACGTCGCAAGGGCTTACTAGGCCGCACCTCGTTTTCAGGTGCTCTCGTCATCGAGCCGTGTAATTGGGTTCACACCATTGGGATGAAGTTCGCAATCGACGTCGCGTTTGTCGACCGAAATGGGACCGTCATCAAGACACAGCGGATGCGACGAAATCGGCTGGGTATGCCCGTCATCGGCGCTGCGTACGTCGTTGAGGCTGAGTCAGGAGCCTTCTCTCGCTGGGGGCTTCACGTCGGCGATGAACTCGAATTTCGAGGTCGACAACCCGACACATCGGAGAGCCAATGACCGGCACTCTATGGCTCGTCGCCACACCGATCGGCAATCTAGGAGACATCACTCCTCGCGCCCGAGAGACACTTGAACAGTCTGCGCTCGTGTGTTGCGAGGACACTCGACGAACCGGTCGGCTATTGCACCACCTTGGTGTTTCCGCTCGAGCTCTAGCGGTATGCAACGAACACACCGAACACCGACTCGCCAAACGAGTCGTCGACGAATTGGCCGCTGGGCATGACGTCGCAGTCGTCTCTGACGCCGGAACGCCGGGTATCTCAGACCCAGGTGAACGCCTCGTGCACGCCGCAATCAATGCCGGCGCCAACGTCAGCGCAATTCCCGGAGCCTGCGCCGCCATCACCGCACTTATTACAAGCGGTCTCCCCACCGAACGTTTCGTCATGGAGGGGTTTTTGCCACGGCGCGGTCGAGAACGAACCGATCGCCTCACCGACATCGCAGCCGAACACCGAACGATCGTGCTCTACGAGGCCCCACACCGCATCGTTCGGACGCTTTCCGACCTCACCGAAATCTGTGGCGGCGACAGGCAGATCAGCATTAGTCGTGAACTCACGAAAGTGCATGAAGAAACGATCCGCTCAACCCTTGCCGAGCTTCGCCTCGAGGAACCACGCGGTGAATATGTCATCGTCATCGCAGGGCGCCCACGCGAACAGCAAACGATCACCGAAGAGTCGATCCGCAACGCTCTCGAAGAAGCCTTGTCCCGAGGACTAAGTCGTCGCGACGCGGCAGCAGATGTTGCGCGACGCCTCGGGATTCCGCGACGGCAGGCCTACGATCTCGTCATACAGTCACCCTCACCTCAAGAGATGAACACACCATGAGTGAATATCTCCACCTCGCGACACCTGGCCCCAGCGCCGCATTCTTCGACCTTGACCGGACCCTCATCAGCGGCTCATCGGCGTTCACGCTCGCTCTTGCAGGGCGTGCTGCCCACCTCATGCCCACCACCGAACTTGTTCGCGATGCAGTGACCGCAGGGTTGTTTAAACTTCGCGGTGACCATGGCAGCGACGTGGCAGATGAGGCGCGAGATCGCATCCTCGGTTTCATTAGAGGACAGCGTCAAGATGACCTTCAATCGTTAAATGAACGCGTTATCCCAACACTGCTCGGAAAAATACGCCCCGAAGCACGCCGACTACTCGACCTCCACCGCCAGGCCGGAAGGGGCACCTTCATCGTGTCGGCCGCTCCGACAGAAATCGTTGAACCCCTTGCGCTCTCACTCGGAATGACCGGAGGTATCGGCACACGAGGTCGCGTTATTGACGGTGTCTACACCGGTGAACTCGACGGACCTTTCTGCTACGGGCAAGGCAAAGTTGAAGCGATCACCGATCTTGCCCGATGGGACAATCTCGACTTGAGTCAGTGCTACGCCTACAGCGACTCGTCAAGCGACCTGCCGATGCTGTCAGCCGTCGGTCACCCCGTGGTCGTCAACCCTGATAGCCGCCTTGAACGCCATGCCCGGCAACACGGCTGGCCTGTCGTGCATTTCCGTCAACAAACCCGAACGTTTGCTCGCAGAGGCTTCATCATCACCTCAGCTGTCGGCCTCACGGCGGGGGCGTTCGCAATCGGCATGACGGCAGGTGCACGTCGAGCCGGTCAGGTCGGACGTGGCGTGAGAGCGAGTTGACGCGACTGCGCGACAAGTCGACCCGACGAATCCCACAGCTCGCCATCTTCTTCGAGGACGCCTCCTGAGATGTAGCGAGTTCTAAACGCAACTGCGAGGGGACCAGGTACAGGAAGGCCGCGCAAGTGAACCGTTAGCTCGACAGTCGGGACCCAACTCACCGGAACTCCACTGTTGAAGACCGCAGGCGGGAAGGAATCACACGCAAGGATCAAACCGTACTGGTCAATGGTCTGGCCGTCCGCAAAATCAAACCATCCCTTGATCTCCGCTACTCCTCGAGGCTTTCCCGAACGGAACCCGGTCGAATCCGGCGACAACCGAACCGACAATCGTCGCTGAAGCTCTGGCACCGGCTGGGCATTCGGGTCATCGCCATCGACGTCGATCTCACAATCGTCATACGGCGGGATCGACGGCGGGGTTCGGTCGAACTTCTCTATGCCGTCAGGATCATGGTGGCCAAATGTTCCCAGTACTCTGATGAGTTCGCGACCGGTTTCAACATTAATGACCGCCGCCGTCATTGTTGCAAAACGTCGACCAGAGCGCACCTCAGTGACATCGACGAAGAGAGCGCCAACCGCTCCCGGAGACAAATAATGAGCAGTGATCGTCAACGGCGGGCGACCTGCGGCATCTGCCATTGCGCGCGCGGCCATCACCATGAGATACCCACCGTTGGTGTTACCAAGAATGTCCCAGCCTTCAAAGACCGTTGCCTCGTAGCGCATCCCACCCGATACGTTCGTTGCGCTGCTCTGACGAACCGAGGTTGCTTCAGCGAAGTTATGCGACATGAGTGTCGAAACTACCGCCACTAACCGAACCGCTTACATGCCGAGCCTCAACATGGTGACACCGGTAGCGTCTACAGGGTGAGCGGCTTTTACGTCACTACCCCAATTTATTACGTCAACGCAGAACCCCACCTTGGTCATGCATACACAACCATTGTTGGTGACGCGCTCAGCCGTTGGCATCGCCTGCTCGGCGACGATGTGATGTACCTCACCGGCACCGATGAACACGGCCTCAAAATCCGTCAAGCTGCGGACGCTGCAGGGCAGACCCCTCAAGCATTTTGCGACACCATCGCTCCAAAGTTCGCTGATGCATGGACACGCCTCAACATTACGAACGACGACTTCATCCGAACCACCGAACCACGCCATTACGCAGCAGTGGAAGAACTCCTCCAGCGTTGCTATGACGCTGGCGATATCGAACTCGACACCTATTCAGGCAAGTACTGCGTGGCGTGCGAAGAGTATTTCACTGATGAAGAACTGCTCGAGGATGGTCTCTGCCCAATCCATAAGCGTCCAGTCGACCATTTCGAAGAAGAGAATTACTTCTTCCGGCTCAGCCGCTTTCAAGACCGATTGTTGAAGTGGTACGACGAACATCCCGGAGTGATCAAGCCTGAATTTCGCGGTAACGAGGCGCTCGGTCTTATCCGTGGCGGCTTGCGTGATTTCTCGGTGAGTCGAACGAGTCTTGACTGGGGTATCCCGCTTCCCTGGGATGAGCGTCACGTCGCCTACGTCTGGTTTGACGCCCTCACCAATTACCTGTCGGCAACAGGTTTCGGAGACCCGTCGGTCGATTACACCAACCGCTGGCCAGTCGATTACCACCTCATTGGCAAAGACATCATTCGCCACCACTGCGTCTACTGGCCCGCCATGTTGATGAGCGCAGGAGTTGATCTTCCGAAGGGTTGGGCTGTAGGCGGATGGCTTCTTGTCGATGGCGAAAAGATGGCGAAAAGCACAGGAAATGTAGTGAACCCTCTCGATCTCATCGACGTCGTTGGGGTCGACGGATTCCGCTACTACGTGCTTGCAGAGACCTCATACGGATCGGACGGCGACTTCTCATTCGAAGGCCTTGTGGGTCGCTACAACTCAGACCTTGCAAACAATCTCGGCAACCTTGCAGCCCGCGTCGCAACCGTTGTCGGAAAGAAATGTGACGGTGTCGGTCCTGCCCCCCGGTCAGACTCCCCCCTTGCAGAAGCCGCCGCGAATGCCGTCGCAGGTGCCACATCCGGATGGGATGCTGTTGCTCCTTCACGGGCTCTCGATGCCACCTGGGGTCTCATCAAGGCAACGAACGCCTATCTCGAAACAAATGAGCCATGGAAATCCGAGCCAGGCGCAGAAGTCAATGCTGTCATGGGTGACGCCCTCGAAGCACTGCGAATTATCACCATCCTTGCGAGCCCGGCTGTTCCTCAGACCAGCGAACTCATCTGGCAACGCCTTGGACTAAGCGGCTCGGTGACCGATCAGCGCATCCCATCTGACGTCGAGTGGGGCGGCTACACAGGCGGCGCCCCCGTCGAAAAGGGCACACCGCTCTTTCCACGCATTGCGAGTTGAGATGACCGAGCGCTCACAACCTCGCTGGATCGACTCTCACTGCCACGTCTACGACGAGCGCACCCCCGGAGGAGCACACGCCGCTCTCGACGTGGCACGTGAGGCTGGAGTTGAGGCATTCGTCGTCGTGGGCTGTGACCGAGACAGCAGTCTCGCTGCGCTCAATGCCGCCCGTCATCATGATGATGTGTTCGCCACGGTCGGCCTTCATCCCCATGAAGCGAGTCACGGTGTTGCCTCGATCACCGACCTTCTTGATGAGCCTCGCGTCGTCGCCATCGGAGAGGCGGGACTCGACTACCACTACGACAACTCGCCTCGCGACCTACAGCGTTCTGCATTCGAAGAACAAATAGCGATCGCTCACGATCGCAACCTGCCATTGGTCATTCACACCCGAAGCGCCTGGGACGACACATTCGACATCCTTGACTCCGCTGGTGTGCCTCCTCGCACAGTGTTTCACTGTTTCACTGGCGGGCCTACCGAATTAGAACGCTGTCTCGAGCGAGACACCTACGTCAGTTTTTCTGGCATCGTGACCTTCCGCTCAGCAACCGAACTTCAACTCGCAGCACAGGCGTGCCCTCTTGACCGAATGCTCGTCGAGACCGACAGCCCCTACCTCGCACCTGTTCCATTTCGAGGCAAACCAAACCAGCCGGCCAACGTTGCGACCGTCGGGACAGCGATTGCCGATCTGCGAAACGAATCGGCACTCGACGTCGCAGCTGCTACCTCTCGAAACACTCGCAGCGTGTTTGGTCTCACATGATCGACAGCCAAGGGGCTCAGCGTCGCCGCATTGCAATCGCCGCTGCAATCACCGTGGTGGCGGTTCCCGTGGCTTTTCTCTTTAACGCCGGTGATGAAGGTGATGTCGCCTCCACTCTCAGCACCGTTGCGGTTGAGCAACCGACAACAACTCGCTCCAGTGAAGACCCACTCGGTCAACCTGGACTTGCACAATTTGATCGAAGTGTGACGACACCCCCATCGGGGGGAGCCGTCATCGCCGTGCCCGACTCGAATAGCGCATTTCGAGGGACTGCATCATTTGATTACAGCATCGAAGCGAATGATGTGTGCTTTGCTCGAGGCGCTGAACTCGGCATGTTCGTCACCATCGTCAATCTCGATAACAGCCGATCAACCACCTGCATCGCTGCCCTTGCACTCGATGAGAACGCCGCAGACATTGTCATGCATCCAAACCGATTTGCTGCGATCGGCGACCCCACCGATGCTCCGATCACCGTGGAGTATCGCTGGTGACTCACAGCAAGTCCCAGATCAAAGAGCTACTCGAAGCGCACGATCTTCATCTTCGACGCGATCTTGGACAAAACTTCATGATCGACGCCAACACAGCTCGGCGAATCGCCGCGCTTGCCGACGTCACATCGACCGACAACGTCCTAGAAATCGGCCCCGGCCTCGGCTCGCTCACCCTCGCCCTTCACCAGTATCGACCACGCATTGTGGCGATCGAATACGACAAAGGCATGGTTGCTGCACTTCGCGATGTTGTGGCCGACACCGACAACATCTCAGTCATAGAGGCCGATGCGATGCGGGTCGACTGGCATGCAGTGGTCGAAAATGATGACTGGGTACTAGTTGCCAATCTTCCTTACAACATTGCAACACCGCTCGTCTGCGACCTGCTCGATGAGGTGCCCCAGATTTCACGAATGTTGATCCTCGTCCAGGACGAGGCAGCCGACCGATTTGTCGCATCTGAGGGATCGAAACAATACGGGGCTGTCAGTATCAAGGTTTCGCACTACGCACATGCCAAGAAGGTTGCCCACATCCCACGCACCGTCTTCATGCCCCAGCCAAATGTTGAATCTGCTCTTGTTGACATTCGCCGCAAAGACACTGTGGCTGAGGTGAACGCCAACACCATGTTTTCGCTGGTGAAGACCGCGTTCGGTCAGCGTCGAAAAATGCTTCGCCGCTCGCTGAGCGCCGCTGTCACCGCAGAACAGTTTGCGAATGCTTGCATCGACTCTGCGCGGCGCCCTGAAACGCTCTCACTCGATGAGTGGTATGCGCTCACGAAAGCAGTCTCGGCATGAGCGCCACGGTCAACGCCCCCGCAAAACTCACTATCTCTCTTCGAGTGACCGGGCTTCGCCCTGACGGCTTCCACCTCATCGATGCAGAAATGGTCACGCTTAACCTTTGCGACACGCTGACGATCACCGAAGCCGAAACGTCTTCGCTATCGGTAAGCGGACCGTTTGCTGAGGGTGTTCCGATCGATTCGAGCAACCTCTGCCTCGCCGCCGCAGAGTTCGCTCGACGTCCGGCGTCAATTCGTCTTGAAAAGAACATCCCTCACGGAGGGGGTCTCGGCGGGGGTTCAGCCGATGCGGCGGCAGTTCTGAGATGGGCTGGTATCTCCGACGTGGCATCGACGGTCACACTTGGCGCTGACATCCCATTCTGTCTTCACGGCGGAAGAGCTCGGGTCACCGGAATTGGCGAGAACATTGAGCCTCTTCCATATCTTGACCGTACTTTCACACTGGTTGCACCGCCGCTGCACGTCAGTACTCCTGCGGTCTATCGAGCGTGGGATGAACTTGGCGGGCCGACCGGTGAGGGTTCGAATGACCTCGAACCAGCTGCTCTGCATGTTGAGCCGAAACTCAACTGGTGGCGCGAACAAATCATGAGTCTCACCGGCCTGGTCCCCGTACTTGCAGGAAGCGGGGCCACTTGGTTCGTGGAGGGTGAGCGCGATGACGCCCTCGTCGAACTGATCGGCGAGGGCGCTGTTGTGCGCGTCGTGCGCACGAGTAAAGCGATGTAAGAGACGGCGCTATTTGCGACGCTGGTGACGCGTCCGTCGCAACATCTTCTTGTGCTTTTTCTTACGCATGCGCTTGCGGCGCTTCTTAACGAGCGAACCCATAGGGTTGCAGACGCTACCGTCACAAACTCTTGTTCACGCTCCTGAGCACCAGTTGATGTGAAACTCAACTTTTGTGACATGCAGTGCTCGGCGCAGAGACCGGTCAATCAGGCGGTACCGTATGGGGAGCGATCCGGGGTCGTCTAATTGGCAGGACAGCGGTTTTTGGTGCCGTTTGTAGGGGTTCGAGTCCTCTCCCCGGAACCATGACCCTCCGTGCCGTCGTTCTCGCTGCCGGGGCCGGCACTCGTATGAAGTCCGATCTGCCGAAGCCGCTGCATGAGGTGTGCGGGAAAGCGATGGTGCTGCACGTCATTGATGCGCTCGCAGCCTCCCAACCCGATGAGATCGCTGTTGTTGTCGGACACGGCGGTGACCTCGTCGCAGAGACTGTGGAACAAGCAGCGCCCACCTGGGCCAACATCAAGTTCGCAACGCAACATGAGCAGCACGGAACCGGTCACGCCACCCAAGTCGGCATCACCGCTCTCTCTGCGCCCTCGGCAGATGACGCGGTGATCGTGCTTTCGGGAGATACACCGCTGTTAGCCGCCGAGACCATCAATCGTCTGGTGTCAGAGCACACTGCGAACGACCACTCATCGACCCTTCTCACGAGCGAACTCGATGACCCCACCGGATACGGGCGCATCGTTCGCAAAACTGATGGCTCTGTCGAGCGAATTGTCGAACAGCGCGATGCCACACCGACTGAGTTGCTCATTACAGAGTGGAATGCCGGGGTCTATGTGTTCAACCATTCCAAATTGCTGCCCGCTCTGGGCGAACTCAGTACCGATAATTCCCAAAACGAGTACTACCTCACCGACGCAATTGCTGCACTCGCTCAAGATGGACATGTCGGGTCGGTCAGCACCGAACCAGATGAAACTCGGGGTGTGAACGACCGCGAACAACTCATAGAAGTCGAGCACATCATGCGTGCTCGAGAACACCACGACGGCTGAGCCGCTTCATCGGTGATTCGAATATCGGTGTTCCGCTCCTGTGACCCAGTTGAGAACCGGGCCAGCGTTCTAGGATGAAGGCGGCGTCGACCTTCGGCGCGGAGGGGAGCAAGGTGGAGTCACTCGAGAAGGTAACAACGAAGAAGCTTGCGCTGTACTCCGGACGCACGCATCCAGACCTTGCGGGTGAGGTCGCTCAACATCTCGGACTCTCCTTAGGCGACCCCAACATCACCCAGTTCTCGAACGGTGAAATCCGGCCACGTTTCGCTGAGAGTGTTCGTGGAACTGACGTGTTCATCATGCAAAGCCATTACGGCATCGATGGCAGTTCGGTGAACGACTCCATCATGGAACAACTCGCAATGATCGACGCCGCAGCCCGAGCGTCTGCAAAGCGAATCACTGCGGTATGTCCGTTTTACGGTTACGCGCGCCAAGACCGCAAAGCAGAAGGGCGCGAACCCGTGACGGCGCGACTCGTAGCCGACATGTTCAAACTTGCGGGCGCAAATCGTCTCATCTCCATCGACCTTCACTCCGGTCAGATTCAGGGGTTTTTTGATGGGCCGGTTGACCATCTCACCGCAGCACCCGTTCTCGAAAACTACATCCGCCAAAACGCCCCAGATGCTCCGGTAATCGTGTCTCCTGATTCGGGTCGCATCAAGGTTGCAGAACGAATGGCTCAGCACCTTCACGACTGTGAGGCCGATCTCGCGTTCAGTTACAAACGCCGTCCACACGGCCAAGCTAATGTCGTCGAAGCAAAAGATGTCAACGGCGATGTAGAGGGCCGTCTATGTGTCTTGACCGACGACATGATCGATACCGGCGGAACTATCGTCTCGGCTGCCGAACTTCTTCTCGAGCGAGGCGCTACCGAAGTCTGGGCGATGGCGACCCACGGGGTGCTCTCAGGGCCTGCCGTCGAGCGCCTCAGCGCATCACCTCTTGAGCGGCTCGTTCTCACCAATACGTTGCCACTGCCAGAACAGAAGCGGCTTTCACAGGTCGAAGTGCTATCGATTGCACCACTCATCGCTCAAGCCCTGTCTGCGGTGTTCGACGATACGAGTGTGAGCGAAATCTTCAGCGGCGAAAATTACGCCTGAGGCCACTCGACCTGATCTCCACCCAATGAGGTTGGGATCGCTGATGTGCTGGAGTTGATATTGATCGCCGATGATGAAAACGACCCTGTGCGGGAACCGTTGCGCAGCAGGTGTGGCCTTGGCAAGTCGCCGATAACCTCGGGAGACGCTGTGGAGGTAATCCTGCCGCCACACCAGTTCATTCTGAGGTCTAGGTAACTCGAGGCTCACCATGTCAGATTCAGTTCTCATCGCCGAAGCCGGTCGCACGACCGGAAGTGCAGAATCACGCCGCATTCGCCGTGAGGATCGCATCCCTGCTGTCGTCTACGGACAAGGCATGGAACCACTCAGCATCTCCGTTAACCGCCGAGATCTGCGCATTGCACTCTCAGGAACAGCGGGCATGAATACGATTCTTGACCTCACCGTCAATGGCGATGTGTACCCCGCCATCGTGAAGGAAGTGCAACGACACCCAGTGCGACGCACCGTGGCTCACGTCGACTTCATCCAGATCGATCTCACTGAAGAGATCACCGTGAGCGTTCCAGTCCGCCTGGAAGGCGAAGCTAAGCAGGTCGCAATGAATAACGGCCTCGTCGACCAGCAAATGATGGAAATCCAAGTTCGCACGACACCACGTAACATTCCTGACGAACTTGTCATCGACATCAACGAAATGACGGTCGACACCGTCATCACCGTTGCCGATGTTGACCTGCCGAGCGGAGTCACCGCCGTCAGCGCAGAAGACCAAACCGTTGTCACCGTCGTCACGCTCCGCGTGGCCGCCGAAGAGCCAGCCGCCGAGGAAGGCGAAGGCGAGGGCGCAGAGGGTGACGCAGAGGCATCCGACGAGTCATCTGATGGTGGCTCCGATAACTCTGGCGATTCAGACGCCGACTGATCGCTCTCGTGGGCCTGTTCTCAGGTCGCCGGTCTGGTGACACTCCACCCGAGTGGATCATTCTTGGGCTCGGAAACCCGGGCGACCGGTACACCAACACCCGCCACAATGTCGGCGACGACGCGGTTCGCCTCGTCGGCACCCGCGTCGATGCTCACTTCAAGGCAGGCAAGAATGACGCCTTCGTTGCCGAAACACGCATCTCAGACATCCGCTGCGTGCTCGCAATCCCCGTTACCTTCATGAACAAATCGGGCCAATCTGCCGCATCACTTATCAAGCGCTTTGGCATCACCGATTCGAGCAGGCTCATCGTCGTACACGATGAACTCGATCTTGAACCCGGAGATACCCGCCTCAAAATGGGAGGGGGCCTCGCCGGACACAATGGTCTTCGCAGCATTGCCCAGCACATCGGCACGAACGAATTCCTTCGAGTTCGAATCGGTGTGGGCCGCCCGCCATCTGCTGACCGCGGTGGCAACTGGGTGTTATCAAAGGTGCCCCAGCGGAGCCGTGCAGAACTCGACAGCGGAGTTGCCGCCGCAGCTGACGCCGTTGAGCTCGTCATCACGAGCGGAGTTGTTAAGGCAATGCAGTCGGTGAACCGACGGTGACATCGCTAACGACCGCAGCCGCACTTCAAGATCTGCCGCCACTTCTTCGTGATGAGCCGGCACTCACGGTGGCGCTCGGCACCCCTTCTGCTCGACTCGCCATTACCGAGGTTGCACGGCCGATCAGTATTGCTGCGCTCGCTCATCTTTCTGACCGGTCGCCGCTTATCGTCGCATGTCCCACGGGCACCGATGCTGCTCGACTACACGATGATCTTGTTCATTTTCTTGGACGAGATAAATGCTTACTCTTTCCCGCCTGGGAAACGTTGCCGTTCGAACGTGTCAGTCCTGCTGTCGAAACGATGGGCCGGCGTATGGAGGTGCTGTGGAGGCTCACATCGACCGATCACCAGCCACGAGTGATTGTCGCCGGAGTGCGGGCCCTCCTACAACGGTTGGGTCCCGGTGCCCGCACCATTTCGGCAATCCATGTTTCAGCAGGCGGCCGTATCGATGCCGACGCTCTCACCGAACAACTCTCAATCTCGGGATACCGACGCGAAGAACTCGTTGAGCACCGAGGGGAATTTGCGCGCCGAGGAGCGATCATCGACATTTTTCCTTCAACGGCAGATGCACCAATCCGAATTGATCTGTGGGGAGATGACGTCGACCGACTGACCCAGTTCTCTGTCAATGATCAACGATCGATCGCCGACCTCGACGAGGTACGTATCTTCCCCGCGCGAGAAGTGACCCCAGACGAACGCGTCAGAGAGCGAGCAGCAGGCCTCATCGCCACCGAATCGTGGGGCCGAGAGCAGTGGGAACGGCTCGCAGCGGGAGCGCACTTTGACGGAATGGAGTCGTGGCTCCCCTGGTTGACCGATGACGATCTGCTGCTCACCGACCTCGTCGATGAACGCGGCAAAGTTGTCCTTATCGAGCCCCGCCGTATGCGAGATCGTGCTCATGATCTTCTCGCCGAAGAAGCTGACCTCGCCGCCGCACTCGCTGGCACCTGGGCTCGTGACCCTGATCTGCAATTCCCCCATCTGCATGCTGAGCCCGACCGGTTACTCGCATCGACTGGCTCGTTTTGGACGATCGATGCAACCCCAGAAGGACCAGAAACTCCGTTTGTGGAGAGCACTGGGTGGGGACCAATCATCGGCGACGGTTCTGGTCACGTGTCACGAGTGCAAGAACTACTGAGTGCCGGTGAGCGAGTCATCATCGCGGCCGATGGAACTGGGTCTGCTGAGCGACTTCGCTCGCTGATGCTCGATCACGAACTTGAGTTCACGATTGCAAGCGCAGAGACCGACCTCACTGCACCAGGCGCCTACATCACCGTTGCTCCCCTTCATCGAGGGTTTCATCTTCCACGGGCTCGCCTCAGCGTGCTCGCCGAAGCCGATCTCACCGGTCGTCGTCGATCGCGCCGACGGGCACGGCCTCGACAGGGAACCGCAGGGTTTGATGACCTCAAGCCGGGCAGTTACGTGGTGCATGTTCATCATGGAGTCGGCCGCTATGAGGGCATGGTGACTCGGGCAATCGGCGGAGCGGAACGTGACTACCTCCTCGTGGCTTATCGCGGTGAAGACCGGCTCTATATCCCTTCAGACCAAATCCACGTCTTGCGACCATATTCGGGAGGCGAGGCACCCTCGCTTCATCGGCTCGGCGGAAGCGACTTTGCCTCAGCAAAATCACGGGTGCGTTCTGCGGTGCAAGAGATCGCCCAAGAACTTGTTGTTCTCTACCAGCAGCGCGTGAACACACCTGGGCATTCCTTTGCTCCCGACACACCGTGGCAGTCTGAAATGGAAGACGCATTCGGGTTTGTCGAGACCCCCGACCAGCGAACTGCGATCGTTGATGTGAAAGCCGACATGGAGCGCGAGATTCCGATGGATCGACTCATCTGTGGTGACGTCGGGTTCGGCAAAACTGAGGTTGCTATCCGTGCTGCCTTTAAAGCGATTCAAGGGGGTAAGCAGGTCGCGGTACTCGCACCCACCACGCTGCTTGCCACTCAACATGGCACGACGTTTAACGATCGCTTTGCCGGCTTTCCCGTGCGAGTCGAAGTGCTGTCGCGATTTTTGACCGACAAGCAAGCAGCGTCGGTCATCGCTGACCTCGCTTCGGGTGATGTTGATTGTGTCATCGGTACTCATCGGCTGCTGTCATCGCAAGTGACGTTTAAAGACCTTGGGTTGCTTGTCATCGATGAAGAGCAACGGTTCGGGGTGCAACACAAAGAACTCATCAAGTCGCTTGCGACCGATGTCGACGTATTGACAATGAGCGCCACACCAATTCCTCGGACGTTGGAAATGTCGCTGGTCGGTATTCGAGATATGTCACTCCTTCAGACCCCTCCGGCTGACCGACAACCGATCCTTACCCATGTTGGCGAATACGACGAGCGTGTCGCTGTCGAGGCAATCCGTCGTGAACTGCTCCGAGAAGGACAGGTCTTTTGGGTCCACAACCGGGTGAAATCAATTGAGCAGTCAGCCGCTCGTCTCAGAGAGTTGGTGCCGGAGGCTCGCATCGCAATCGCTCACGGCCGCATGGATGAAGCAACCCTTGAGCAAGTCGTCATCGATTTCTGGGAAGGTCGGTATGACGTGCTCGTCTGCACGACAATCATCGAGTCAGGAATCGATATGCCCACGGTAAACACGTTGGTCGTCGAACGATCTGATCTTCTCGGTCTCGGACAACTGCATCAGTTGCGTGGTCGTGTCGGCCGCAGTGGGCAACGTGCTTATGCGTATCTCTTCCATCCTCAAGACCGAACTCTCTCGGAGGAGGCCTACGAACGTCTCCGCACGATCGGCGAATCAACCGAACTCGGATCTGGCTTCAGGATTGCCATGCGCGACCTCGAAATTCGCGGCGCAGGCAATCTGCTTGGTGCAGCACAATCAGGACATATCGCAGCCGTCGGATACGACTTGTATTGCCAAATGGTGACCGAGGCGGTTGCAGAAATGAAGGGTGAGACCCCTGAACCAGTAGTTGAACTCAACCTTGACGTACCCGCTGACGCGTTCTTGCCTTCTGATTACATCAGCCGTGAAGACCTTCGTCTCGAGGCCTACCGACGAATTGCGGCAGCATCATCATTCTCAGAGGTGGACGACATCTCTTCTGAATGGACTGATCGCTACGGCCCGATCCCTGAGCCCGCCGCAGCACTGCTCGTCGTTGCTCGACTTCGTATTGAGTGCATGCGACTCGGCATCACCGATCTCAGTGTGACCGGAAGCCAATCGGCAGGTCGAACCGCAAAACTGTCACCGATTGACCTCAAAGCAAGTGAATCGATGAGGTTGCGCCGACTCAGCCGACAGGCAATGCACAAAGAATCGCAACGTCAACTGGTGGTTCCGATTCCACGAGGGTCAATGCCGTCAGAATTTCTGCTTGGTTTCTTGAATGAGCTGATTCCTCCGGCAGCTCCATCGTCAAGCAGTGGCGAGTAGCGGGTCAGCCAAAAAAGTTTCGGATACCGAGACCCATAATGAACAAGCTGCCGACTCCGTACAGCATGTACTGCCGGTCACGAATAAACGGGCTTGTTCGATAGCTGTAGAGAATTCCAACTGCCACGATCGCGGAGAACCCGTACAGAGCGTGCATATCGTCTAACACCACGCCTGGCTGACTCGCCAGCACGGCACCGAGGACAGCCTGCAGCACCACGATGATCTGCGCAGGGATGACAGGCCACCACATCCACTTCACTCGGGCAGGCTGCCATTGCTGAGCAATGACGAACCAAAGGCCGAGCAGCCCATTCGAAAAAATGAGTATCCACCCAAAGAGGTCGTGAAGTTCTCTCACCATGACATCATCACCCGAAACACCCTGAACCTCCCAATATCACTAACACGACATCTTCATCGGAAGTTCCGGTCAACAGGCCCGTGACGGGGAATGGTTCGCGGTCATAAAAGAATGAAGGAGGAATGTCGAGTTCCTCATCTCCCTCGTCGAGTTGTGCATCGGTGCGAGCGAGCAGCGTTGCGACCGTATTTGAGATCGTGAGACCCTCGCTCGTTACAAGCCCCTGCGGTTCGCCGCCCAATAGATCGATCAATCCGTAGGTGTACGACATGAAATGTGGGCGACCCGAGGCGCTCGATGATTCATCTCCAAACATCAGGGACAACACGCCCCAATTCACCTCCCGGATGACCGTGCCCGCGCACAAGAATGTTTCGGGCGTGGTCCAGTCTGAATCTTCGGTCGGCGATCCGAGAATCGATGAGACATAACTAATGACCGCGTCGGGTTCACTGCCGAATGCTGCCTCTCCAAGGCCACCTGCGGTGAGGATGAGTTCAGTCACTCCCAACGGCTCCGGGATCGTCGTGGTGGGTGTCGTCGGCGGAGTCGTCGTGACACTCGTTTGAACGCTCTGGGTCGTATCCGGCGCCTCATCTGGCGCTTCTTCTGCCGGAGAAGTGACGACGTCGCCACCCGATGACGAGGAAGTATCAGGAACCGACGACGTCTCATCTTGCGGAGTGAGATATGCGCATCCGGTCACGGCGATTGCAACGACGATCAGTCGTGAGAGATGATGCAACGCCGTCCGCACCACATCAGTGTGCCATCAAGGTGTCACCGCGCGACGTCAGGCTTAACGAATGATGGTGTCAGCCTCAGCACCGCCCTCAACAAGGGTCAAGATGCCGTCGGTTACATCGACGGTGGTGATTGACGTGTTGTCGAGAGTTCGAATGACAAGACGATCATCTCCATTGCAAGCCCCAATGATTGCGTTGATTGCAACGAAATGAGAAAACACGACGGTGTCATGTTCGATTGCCGCTATGCGCTCGACGAGATGGTCTCGGAACGCAACAAATTCTCCGCCGAGATCAGACCATGTGCCATCCATCGCCGACCGCAGCCAGTCTGCTCGCTCGCTCGTCGCCATTCCCAGCGGTGACGGAATTTCGCGCACCGCCTCTTTGACTAACGCCTCAACCCCTCGGCGCTGTCGAAATGGTTCGGCGGTATTCCTGCATCGCAGGAGGGGTGATGTCCACACCTCAGGTGTTGCTTCGCCGACAAGATCGTCAAGTCTCGCGGCAACCGCTTCTGCTTGGGACCGGCCGAGGTCATCGAGATCGGGGTCGGGATCGATTCCCCACCCCGCTGATGCTTGGCCGTGTCGAACGAGTCGAACCGTTGTCATCAAGCTTGTGCCGCGGCGCCACCAGCGACAGCAGCATCGATGCGCCCTGCATCGAGACCCCAACTGAGAAGAACTTCTTTCGTGTGTTCACCTGGGCGGGCGCCCGGAGTTGGAGTTTCGGGAGAAGTTCGAGAGAACCGTGGCGCAGGAGATGCCTGCATCAGGCCGTCAACCTCACAGAATGTTCCGCGATCGACGTTATGCGGGTGCTGCGCCGCTTCAGGCATGGTGAGCACCGGAGCAAAACAGATGTCGGTGTGTTCCATGATGGCGCACCACTCATCTCTCGTTTTCGAGAGGAAAAGTTCAGTCAATCGAGTCTTCAACTCAGGCCACTTGCTCTTGTCCATCTGCCGCTGGAAGTCAGCGTCGTCGGTCAGCCCGGTGTGTTCAAGCAGCAACGCGTAGAACTGTGGTTCGATCGACCCGATAGAGATCCACTTACCATCTGAGCACTCGTAGGTGTCGTAGAAGTGGGCTCCGGTGTCGAGCAAGTTGGTCCCAGGGTTCTCTGTGTCGAATGCGCCCATTGCGGCCATGCCCCAGAACATCGACATGAGAGATGCGGTTCCATCGACCATTGCGGTGTCGATCACCTGACCGCTGCCCGACCGCTGCGCCTCAAGGAGCCCGCAAACGACTCCGTAGGCGAGGAACATTCCACCGCCACCGAAGTCGCCGACGAGATTGAGTGGGGGGACCGGGCCAGATCCACCACGGGTGATGTGCGCAAGTGCGCCACCGAGAGCGATGTAGTTAATGTCGTGGCCGGCTGCTTGGGAGTACGGGCCGGTCTGGCCCCATCCGGTCATTCGACCGAAGACGAGTTTCGGATTGCGCTCGTGACACACATCGGGGCCGATACCGAGTCGCTCCATCACGCCCGGCCGAAAACCTTCAATCAGTGCGTCGGCTCCTTCGACGAGGTCGAGAAGAATCGCAATACCTTCCGGGTCTTTGAGGTCGAGGGCGATGCTCTTTCGACTCCGCAGCAACACATCACGCACAGGTCCCGTCGATCCGGGTTTCACCGATTGTGCTCGATCGATACGAATCACTTCGGCTCCCATATCCGCCAACATCATTGCGGCGAAGGGGCCTGGCCCAATTCCGGCAATTTCAAGGATTCGATATCCGCTGAGTGGTCCTGACATGGTGATTGCTCCTTACGTGTTTACAGATGTATGGGCGTTGGCAGAGTCGCCAAACTCCACGATTACGTTAACGATTTCTGGCCATAGAGGTTCGGGAAGATCATGCCCCATATCGTCGAGCATGAGCAACGAGGCGCCCGGCACTACCGCTGCGGTTGCTTCCCCGCCTGAAGGGTGGATCAACGTGTCATCCCAACCGTGAATGACGAGCATTGGAACGGTGACCGACTTCAGCGCCTCAGTACGGTCACCTGACACCATGATTGCTGCATACTGCCGCGTCGCACCCTCTGGGTAGAACATTCGGTCAAAGTTTGCCGCCGCTTTCTCCCGGGCGCGTTGAGGATCGAAATACCGTTGTGACGACCACACCTTGGCACCAACCGACGACTCGATGTACTCCTCGCGGTTGTCTGAGGGTTCCATCAACAATTGTTCGAGTGCCGCCTCGGTCGGAAGACCAACACCTGGGCCACCAGTCGTGCTCATGATCGACACCACCGACCTCAAACGGCCCGGATGTTCAATCGCCATAGTTTGCACGATCATGCCTCCCATCGACACACCGACAGCATCAACAACCTCGCAATCGAGAGCGTCAACAAGTCCGATGGCATCGGCTGCCATGTCCGACAGGGTGTAAGGAACCTCGACCGGGTCACCGCCAAAAAACGTTGCGTTGAAGACCCCCTCCACGTCAACGGCCTGTCCGTCGAGATGGCTGGACAGCCCAACATCACGGTTGTCAAAACGAATGACATGCCGCCCGCTTGCAGCAAGTTCATGGCACAGCCCTTCATCCCAGCCCAGTAATTGCGAGGTGAAGCCTGAGACGAGTAGCACCGTTGGATCGCTTCGCACACCGAATTCCTCGAATTCGATTTCGATTCCGTTAGGAAGCGACACTCGCGCCATCTGCTGAGTGTGTCATTCTGCCGATGTTGCGCAGAAGTCGGGACTATGAGTTGCGAAGCCCGTCGATTGCGGCGTGAATGGAATTCTGCACGCGATCAGGATTTCGCACATCGGTGAATGTTTGCTGTCCGCTCTCACCGCCCGACTCGATAAGTAAATCTCCCGCTCCAATCAAGCGTTCAAGAAGCGACTGGTTAAACAGCACGTTATTGACGCGTCCGAGGGGAATCTCGATGCCGCGCCGCGAAATCACTCCCGTTCGAAAGATGACGCGATCGGTTGTCACCACGAAGTAAGTAGTCACCCACGACACCCAACGAAGTGCGAAACGAAGACTTGCAATGATCACCAAGACGATGGTGATCCAGGTGAGCACACCAGCAATCGATCCATCTCCGGCCGTCAACGCAACAACGATGGCAAGGGCGAGAGAAATGATGAGAAACAGGGCTTCTTTGACGAAAAACCACCAGTGTGGATGAAGGTCCACACTGGCTTCTTCTCCCGGATTTAGAAGTTTCTGCGGATATGCCATGGAGTTGACAGTACCGTTGTGGGGTGGATTCACATGACGTGCTCACCGATTTGGACGCAGACCAGCGTCGAGCAGTCACCACTGAATCACGACTCGTTGCAGTGATCGCAGGTGCAGGTTCAGGGAAAACCCGTGTCCTCACAAGGAGAATCGCGTATCGAATCGCAACCGATAGTGCCGATGCCCGCCACACCCTTGCGCTCACCTTCACTCGCGAAGCAGCTGGAGAATTGCGGCGACGTCTTCGACATATCGGTCTCGGCGAACGCATCGAAGCCGGAACGTTCCACTCGGTTGCGTTAGGGCTCCTTCGTCAACGATGGGCTGACCAAGGCAGACCGATGCCAATGGTCGTCGATGATCGACCGCGTCTCGTCTCCGCTGCGCTCAACACGCCGCGCGAACAACTTGATGACATTCTCACAGAGATGTCGTGGGCGAGCGCTCGCGGCATTACTGCTGACACCTACTCGTCGGTGGCGAGATCTCGACGTCAACCTCCCTCGAAGGCTGCCCGCATCATCGAGGCGCTGGCTGCGTATGAGCAGGAGAAGTCTTCGCGAGGTGTGCTCGACCTCGATGATCTCCTCGTGCGATGCGCGAACGACCTTGAGCGTGACTCGTCATATGCCGAAGCTATTCGTTGGCGCTTCAGGCATATCCATGTCGACGAGGCACAAGACCTAACGCCGATCCAGCAGCGCTTGCTCTCAGCCTTGCGGACCCCCGGCGCCGACGATCTCTTCATCGTTGGTGACCCTGCGCAGTCGATTTACGGCTTCAATGGCAGCGACCCCGAATTGCTTGTACAAATTGACGACCGCTTTCCTGGCGTGGAGGTCATTCGCTTACCGGTCAACCACCGATGCACACCTCAGATTGTGAACGCCGGTGTTCATGTGCTTTCACATGCCGAGCTGCTAGCAGACTTACGCTCAAGCCAACCCGACGGCCCGGTTCCCACATTGACGGCCTACGCCGATGAAGGTGACGAGGCACAAGGGATTGCCCGCTCCATCGCTGAGGCTGGACAGCATGCAATTCGTCATGGCGAGATTGCGGTGCTCGCACGAACCCATCAGCACTGCACGCGAATTGAACTTACACTCACCGCTGTTGGGGTCGAGGTTCGGTCCCGTGGTTTTCGAGGAGATTCGTCCGGCAGAAGGGCTCTCGATGAGGCTCGACGAATCTCATCGCCCTCGGCCTTGCGTTCGTGGGCTCATGACATCCTTGACGATGATGCTGGTGCTCTCGGTGGCGATGAGTCTGGGCCAGCCGAAACCGTGTCGTCTCGACAGGTTGCCGCCGTTGCCCTTGAGTATTTGCGAGAGCAACCAGATGGCACCGGCGCGACCTTCGCCTCCTGGATGACAACAGCCGATCCATTCGGGTTTCAGCAAGGCGGTGGCGTTGAGGTTCTGACATTTCATGCGGCGAAGGGCCGGGAATGGAAGCGCGTGTGGATTGCTGCAACTGAAACGGGCTCGGTACCTCATCGAAGCGCAACGACCAAAGAGGAAACCCTTGAAGAGGCGCGGTTGCTCTATGTTGCGATCACTCGAGCCACCAGCGAATGCCATCTTTCGTGGGCAGAGCGGCGCAATGGATACCGACGATCGGTGACACCATTTTTGGCTCAACTCGACCTCGTTGAGCCAGCGATCACCGGACCGTCAGCCGAACTCTCCGAGGCGATGAGCACATCAGCAGCGTCGATAAGCCGAGATGCACTCCGTCGCCTCGCTGAGTGGCGGCAAATGACCGCGGTTCGGTCTGGAATTCTGCCTGAAGAAATCTGTAGCGACCGGATGATGCGTCGTATCGCCGAAGCGCAACCTACGAGCGCTGAACGTCTTAACGAAATCACCGGTTGGGGCGATCTCACGTGCACAACGCTGTTTCCGGGCCTCCAGACCGCTCTCGCTGACTAGATGGCGGCTACGTGAGGTCGACGACGACCGGGGCGTGATCGCTCGGTGAAGGCCCTTTACGGGCATTCCGGTCGACGACGACGAAGTTGCTGCGATCAACCATCGATGGCGACCCCATAATGAGGTCGATGCGAAGACCTCGACCCATATGGAAGTCACCAGAGCGATAGTCCCACCATGAGAACAGTCGCTCCCCTTCATGGTGGTGACGAAAAAGATCAGAAAGTCCCCACTGTTCGAGCGCGGTGAGTCGCAACCGTTCGGCCTCGGTCACGTGGGTCGACATTGCAAGTTTGTTCGGGTCATGCACGTCGGCATCGGTTGGCGCAATGTTGAAATCGCCGGTGACGATGACATCGCGTTCGGGTGACGTATCGATCTGCAAGTGCTGCTGCAAACGGTCAAGCCACGACAACTTGTACTCGTAATGGGGGTCATCAACCGCTCGGCCATTGGGGACGTACACCGATGACACTCTGATGTCAGCACAGGTCGCGGTGATGATGCGAGCATCGGGATCGGGCTCGATATTTCCCGCGAAGTTGCTGACGACGTCGGCGAGACCGACTTTGGAGATGATCGCAACTCCATTCCACCGGCCCTGCCCATAGTGAGCAGACTCATACCCCATTGCCTCAAAATGAAGACCGGGGAACGCGTCGTCAGCCATTTTGGTTTCTTGCAGGCACAGCACATCTGGCTGGACATCTTCAATCCACTCGGTCACCCGTTCGAGACGAGCTTTGAGCGAGTTCACATTCCACGTGGCGAGTCGAATCATGCCTCGTCAGCCTTACGTGAACGACTCGACGTTGCAACTTTCGTTGCCGCAGTTTTCTTTGCGGCGGTTGTTTTCGTGGCAGCGTTCTTCGGCGCTGCGTTCTTTGCGGTCGCCTTCTTTGCGGTCGCTGCAGATTTCTTGGCTGCAGTCTTCTTCGCTGGTGTCTTAGCTACGGCCTTCTTTACCGCTGCCTTTTTTGCTGGCGCCTTCTTCGCTGAGGTCTTCTCTACTGGCGCCTTCTTCGCTGGCGCCTTCTTTACTGCCGCTTTCTTCGCCGGCGTCTTCACCGCAGTTTTCGAAGTGCCGTTTTTCGGGGCTTTCGATGCTGCTCGCTTCGACCTTGCCGGCACAGACTGCTCTGACGACTCTTCTTCTCGTGCGGTCTCTTTTGTGATGCCGCCATCAAAGGCTCCGTCGACGCTCCGACGTTCGGCAACAAATCCCACGATGGTCACGTCGACCTGCTCACCGATCTTTACGTGAGCTCGCGCACTCTTCGGCGGCGGATCTGCCATCGATCTAAGCGGCACATACACACTCACGTCTCCCACCGCCACGTACGCGCCGTGAGATGAGTAACGATCAACCACTCCAGCCACACGGGCGCCAACGGGAGATGATTCGACAAATTCAAGGAATGGGATGAGATCGTTCACCGGCTCCCCCGCCTTAGGGGCCTCCCCGGTCGACGACGCGCGCTTCGGGCCACTCGCCGTGCGGGTTGTCGCACCGGGCGGCGGATTCCTCGGCACTGGCATGGGCTCGCTCGCCCGCTTACTTGCCGTTCGACGAGAGCTGGTTGCTGGTGCACTCGATTTCTTTGTCGCCTTGCGCGACACCGGCCCGCGAACAGGTGTCCGTTCGACGAATACCCATCCGACGTGCGGTACCGGCTTCCCTCCGACGAGTCGCCCTTCGTCGAACAGCCATTCGTAGTCACCGTGGAATTCCTGAAAGGAATCATTCGACAGCACCGATGCCCCAGCGCGATCAGCGATGGTAAGCACAAATGCATCACCACGACCAATCGCTCCTGCAGGAGGAGCAACGAGTTCGTTGTTCGCTACGGCCTCATCAAACTCGGGGCGTTCAGAAGCATCGATCCGGTGACCGAAGGTCGCATCGACCACCACGGTGATCATTGCGTCAGGGTGGTCTGCCATAAATGTGGTTACCGCCTCTTGAAGTTGTTCGAGGCTTGGCCGCGACCGACCTTCGGTAGCGATATTTGAGCCGTCAACCACGTAATGGGCTGCCGATGTTGTAGTCATGAAAATCCTCTTCATCCCGAAGCACTCGGGCTATGAGCGGGGAAGCCCGCACGCATCTCCATGTAGCCCCTCCGTGCTGGCCAACTCTGACAACGCATCGGGAGCGGACTACACCGCAACGCAACCTTCATCGTAGAGTCGGGTCTGTCTAACCCCACGTCTTTCTCGGAGGCAACATGTCAGATCGACAATTTGATGCAGTGTTTTGGGACTTTGGAGGGGTGATCACGACAAGCCCATTTGATGCCTTCAACACCTATGAGGCGGCCCATGGAATTCCGAAGGACTTCATTCGCGGGGTGAACACCCATAATCCCGATAGCAATGCCTGGGCTCAGATTGAACGACAAGAGATCTCTGCTGAGGTCTTTAATGATCTGTTTGCTGCAGAGTCTGAGGCGCTTGGCCATCGGGTTCCAGGGGCAGACGTCCTTGGCTGCCTCTACGGCAACGTTCGGCCCGAGATGATGAACGCGCTCAAGGTCATTCGCGAGAACGGATTCACCCAGGCATGTCTCACCAATAATGTCAATCGTTCGGTCGAAGATCGCTCTGACGTCTCTTCAGCAATGCAGATCTTCGACCACGTCATCGAATCTTCGAAGGTCGGAGTTCGTAAACCTGAGCTCGGCTTCTACACCCTCGCATGCGAGACCGCAGGGGTCGAGGCTGACCGAGTTGTGTTTCTCGATGACCTCGGCATCAATCTCAAAACTGCTCGTGCAATGGGGATGGCGACCATCAAAGTCGTGTCAGCTGACCAGGCACTCGGAGAGCTCGAAGAATTCCTTGCTATCTCGTTGCGGTGAGCTCTTCCGCTGCCGACTGAGATCTAAAAACTGCCCTCGCTCACTCGGTCGATCTTCTGCAGCACGATGAGATCTTCGTGAAGTTCCATCCACACATCGTGGAACGACTCGCACATCACACCGGTGAAACGTTGTGACTGCCCGTCGTCAATCGCGGTCAATGCTTCAAGGAGTCGGCGTCGATACAAGTTGAGACGAGGCACGGCAGTGGCTATCTCGGAAATCACCGGCTCTGAGCGCATGTACACGTCGCGAAGTCGCGCAATGCATGCTGCGTCATAGTCGTCATCGTCATGGGAGTTTGGTTCTCCATCACGAACCTGCCAGTCGGTGCAGACCTGTTTGAACTCGGTATTCAATGAGAGAAATGATTCGTAGGCGTCGCTCAGTTCGGTGATTGGATCAGAAGCCGCAAGGTGATCGTCGATACGAGACCTTCCGCTCGGTGCGAGCATGTACATGTTGCGGGCTTCGATGAAATTCACCTGCTCGTCGGCGACGAGACGCTCGACAACTTGGGAAGGGTCGACACCGATACTCTGCCGAAGCCCGTCGCCCGTTGCGAATCCTCGCAGGCGCAGCACACGAAGGACATCGATGTCGGTGATCGACTCGACGTCAACTCCTCCGTCAGTTGTTTGGTCTGGGGGCGATTCGGTTGGAGCGTTCGCCGTCGCCGAGGCGCCACGAAAGAACGACTCTCCACTCACGACAGTCGAACCCGACTGCAGCACAGTTTGTGCAGCCACAAGTCGAGTGACCGGCACCCGATACGGAGAGCAACTCAGCGAGGTGCAACCTGCACCAATGAGGAACGCAATCGAACGGGGTTCGCCGGCGTGTTCACCGCAGACGCCAATGTTGATTGAAGGCTTCTCGTTTCGAGCATCTGAGATCGCAGTGGAAATGAGAGTTCCAACCGCAACCTGATCAAGCACTTCGAACGGGTTATCGTCAATGAGGCCAAGCGATCGGTATCGAGGCAACAGTCGAGCCTCCACATCATCACGACTAAGTCCGAAGGTCATCTGAGTGAGGTCATTGGTTCCGAACGAAAAGAAATCAGTATCTTGAGCGATCTCCCGCGCAAGCAATGCCGCCCGGGGGGTCTCAATCATCGCTCCAACCGTCAATGAATCGTCGAGCATCCCCTCGGGGTCAACCTCGGCTTGCGCGCCTCGCACCCACTCTCGGGCGAGCCTGAACTCAGCCGGATCATTGATCAGCGGAATCATGACCTCAATCTTCGGACGGCAGCCAGCACTGACTGCATTGAGGGCTGCCCGGCACAGGGAGCGCACCTGAGCCTCGTACAGTCCTGCACGTACCGCCCCTAGGCGTACGCCACGGGTTCCAAGCATGGGGTTCACTTCGCGAAGCTTCACGACAGCGTCAAGAAGTCGGTTTCGTTCGTCATTCAACTCACCCGCTCCCTGGCTGACAAAGAGTTCATCTGCTTCTGGCAAAAACTCATGCAGCGGCGGGTCGAGAAGTCGAATGGTGACCGGACGCTCACCCATGACATCGAGCAGTTCGTCGAAGTCACGCTCTTGCGCCTGCTCGAGATCGTTCAGGAAGCCCTCTTGGGTTTCGCCGTCGTCACTGAGAATGAACGACCGCATGATCGGCAGTCGATCATCGGTGAGAAACATGTGCTCGGTTCGACAAAGCCCGATACCGACTGCCCCGTGCTCGAGCGACCGTTGAGCATCGCGTCCGGTATCTGCATTGGCACGGATCGATACGACTCCGTTGGTGATGGTGTCAGCCCAATCGAGCAGTTGCCACAACTCAGAGGGGACCTGCTGTTGATCGGTATCGATTGATCCTCGATAGATCGTTCCGGCGCGACCGTCGATCGAGACGATGTCGCCTTCGGTGAATTCGACGCCGTGTATCGTCACCTTCGAGCCGTCAACCTCGACATCGGATGACCCGACGACGGCGGGAATTCCCCACCCTCGAGCCACAACCGCAGCGTGACTCGACATTCCTCCGTGCATGGTGACGATCCCTACCGATGCCTGCATTCCCAGAACATCGTCGGGTGTGGTCACCGGCCGCACCAGAATGACCGACCGACCCTCATCAGATTTCTGCAGAGCGTGTGCAGCTGATGTCACAATCTCGCCAGAAGCCGCACCCGGTGATGCCCCAATTCCTGATCCGAGAGCAGTTGCTGCAGGGCTTGTGATTTCGGCGTGCAGCAATCGGTCAACCAGTTCCGGTGCAACCCTCTGCACCACGTCGAGCACCATCTCTGCCGAGCCCGAGTTGCTCGCCGCGACGACGTGGTCGATGAGCTCCTGTCGAGTGGAGATCTGTGTGTTGCTCATCGCCGGCCCCTGTGGCGCATAGTGAAACGCTAGTCGCCGACCGACCGTGTTGGTTCGCTGAGTGGTCTTAGAGACCGGAGAACAGTGCGTCCATGAGATCGGCGAGTTCCTGATCGTGCACTGTCTTCGATCCGGTCGCTGGACTGCCTGATTCGAAGCGGGCGACATGTCGGAAGTCGTACCCGCGCTCTTTCACTCTCCAGAACCGGTGCTCAATGAACTTCCACGCTCCCATGTTCTCTGGTTCTTCCTGGAGCCAGACGACTTCGCGGGCGTTCGGATAGAACTCCAGCACACCAAACATCTGCTCGGTTGGGAGGGGGTACAACTGCTCAACGCGCACTACCGCTACCGGGGCACTGCGGTGGTCTCGTTCAGCCATGGCATCCCAGGCGACCTTTCCTGAGCAGAACACGATGCGTTGCACCGCATTTCTGTCTTCCACATGCGGGTCGTCAATGACCTCTTTGAACGACCCAGCGGTGAGTTCGTCAATGTGCGAACGGGTTTGGCGCATCCGAAGTCCCTGCTTCGGTGTGAAGATCACCAGAGGGGTCTGCCGCTCGCTGTGGACTTGCCGGCGGAGCAGATGGAAGTACTGCGCAGCTGTCGTTGCATTGCACAACTGGATGTTGTCTTCGGCCGCCAGAATAAGGAAGCGTTCAATTCGCGCCGAGGAGTGTTCTGGTCCCTGACCTTCATAACCGTGCGGGAGGAGGAGCACGAGCCCGTTCTGCTGGCCACATTTGTCTTCAGAGGCGAGGAGATATTGATCGTGCTCGATCTGGGCGACGTTGATGAAGGCGCCAAACTGCGCCTCCCACATCACGAGTGCCGACGGGTTTGCCTGTGCGTACCCATATTCGTACCCGAGCGCTGCATACTCACTGAGCAGCGAGTCGTACACCCAGAACTTGGTGTCTTCGTCGGTGAGTGTGTCAAGTGGAATCCACTGTTCGCCGGTTTCGTAATCGACGAGTGATGCATGGCGCTGGCTGAACGTTCCGCGGCGGGAATCTTCACCTGCGAGTCGCACGGAGCGACCGTCGAGAAGGAGCGAGCCAATCGCAAGAGCCTCACCGGCGGCCCAGTCGATTTCTCCATTTTCTTCGAAGAGTTGCTGACGACCCTCGAACTGCTTTGCGAGTTTCGGGTGTGGCGTGAACCCTTCGGGGTAGTCGGTCAAGCGGTTGAACACCCGGTCGAGCACCGGTCGATCAACTCCGGTTGGGATCGGAGGAAGGACCCCAATCGGGTTCGGTGGTGGTGGCGCTTTAAACGGTTCGGTGGCTTTTGACCGGGTTTCGTCGAGAGCGGCCTGCAATTTTGTTTGGAAGTCGGTAAGTGCCTGCTCTGCTTCATCGACGTCAATGTCGCCTCGGGTCACCAGGGTCTCGACGTACAACTTTCGGACGCTTCTGCGTTCGGCGATCGCCCTATACATGAGTGGCTGGGTGTAGCTCGGGTCGTCACCTTCGTTGTGACCGTGGCGCCGATAGCAGACCATGTCGATGACGACATCTTTTTGAAATGTCTGCCGATATTCCCATGCGAGTTGTGCCACTCGAGCGCACGCTTCTGGGTCGTCACCGTTCACGTGGAAAATCGGAACCTGAATCGACTTTGCAACATCGGAGCAGTACAGCGATGACCGCGCAAACTGTGGAGCAGTGGTGAACCCAATCTGGTTATTGATGATGAGGTGAATGGTGCCACCGACGCGGTATCCACTGATATCGCTCATCGCCAAGCATTCAGCGACGATGCCCTGGCCTGCGAACGCAGCATCTCCGTGAACGAGCAGCGGCAGAACAGAGTACGAAAGCGGAGGATTAATTCGATCTTGGCGTGATCGCGTGATTCCCATCACGATCGGGTTGACGGTTTCAAGGTGACTTGGGTTTGCCGCAAGTTCGACATCGATATGCGCGCCGCTCGGGCTCGTGTAGTGCCCGGTGGCGCCGAGATGGTATTTCACGTCGCCGGAACCTTGCACAGTGCTCGGATCGAGGTGCCCCTCGAACTCGGCAAAAATGGCTTCGTGGCTCTTGCCCATGATGTTCGACAACACGTTGAGGCGACCCCGGTGGGCCATACCAATCACAGCCCCATCGAGGTTTGCCTCGGCAGCGCTCGACAAGATGGTGTCAAGAATCGGGATGGCGCTCTCCGCGCCTTCAATGCCAAATCGCTTTGTGCCGACGTACTTCGTTGCGAGAAAGCGTTCGAAGGCCTCCGCCGCATTGAGTCGCTCAAGAATCCGAAGTTTCTCATCATGCTCGAACTGAACAGGCGAACCTTCAAGGCGGGCTTGCATCCATTCCTGTTCTTCAGTGTTCTGAATGTGCATGTACTCAACGCCGATCTTGCTGCAGTACGCATCGCGTAGAACACTGAGTAGATCGCCAAGACGCATCTTGGGTTTGCCACCGACATTGTCGGTCAAGAATTCACGGTCAAGGTCCCAGATGGTCAAGCCGTAGGTTGCGGGATCAAGTTCTTTCGGGGTTCGGGGCGCTTTCCATTTCAGTGGGTCGAGGTCGGCCATGAGATGGCCACGCACCCGGTGGACGCGAATGAGTTTTGCAACTGCCATTTGCTTGGCGAGCATCGCTTCTTCACGGTCGATCGGATTGGTGTCGTTTTCCCACTCAACCGCCTCATACGGAATCTCAAGGGCGTGGAAAATGTCGACATAAAAGTTGTGCTCTCCGAGAAGCAACTCGTGAACACGCTTCAAAAAGAGACCTGACTCGGCTCCTTGGATAATGCGATGGTCGTAGGTGCTGGTAACGGTTACGACCTTGGAAATTCCCAACGACGAGAGGTTTGTTCGGTCGGCGCCTTCAAACTCTGCCGGGTAATCAATGTTGCCGACTCCGACGATGACGCCTTGACCGGGCATCAACCGAGGAACTGACTGCACGGTCCCGATCGTTCCCGGATTCGTCAGGGTGATATTTGCGCCCTGAAAGTCGTCGACGGTGAGTTTGTTGTTGCGGACTTTCCGAATGATCTCTTCGTAGGCGGCCAAGAAGCCTGCAAACGACATGGTGTCGGCATCACGAAGCACGGGCACAACGAGCGATCTCGTTCCGTCGCCCTTGTCGACATCGACGGCGAGGCCCATGTTGACCGATGTCGCCTTGATGAGGTGAGGCTTCCCATCTGCGCCCTCCACAAACCCGTTTCGCATGTTGGGAGCGGCATCTGCGATCGCCCTAACAATTGCGTAGCCGATGAGGTGGGTGAAACTGACCTTTGCCTGTCCGGTGCGCTCACGGTAGGAGTTAATTGCCTTGCGGTTGACCTCTAGTAGCTTCGCTGGCACATTTCTAAAACTTGTTGCGGTCGGCACCGAGAGACTGTTTTCCATGTTCTCAACGATCCGCGCTGCGACCCCGCGAATCGGTGTGCCGACTTCGGGCGCTTCACCATTGCTGGCAGGTGTCATTGCGCGCGAGACGTTCGCAGGCTGTTTTGTTGCAGGAACGGCGGGCGCCGGTGCAACCACCTCCACCGACGACGATGGAGTCGAAGTCGGAGCGGTTGTCTCTACTGCCGTCTGGCCGTTTGGCCGGTAATCAGAAAAGAACTCTTTCCACGAGTCTCCGACCGAATCAGCGTCTGTGCAGAAGCGCTCGTACATCTCCTCAACAAGCCATGAGTTGGCTCCAAATGCTGCGGGGGATTCAGACACGCTGGCAAGCGTACTGGTGCGAAATCAATCTGAGGAATCTTGGCTTCGGAGTTCTGCGATTCGTTCGGCGAGCAGTTCTTCTGCGGTTCGACCGTCGGTGATGATGACGTCGTCGGCGGCAGCAAGGAACAACGGCATCGACATGCGAGCACGGTGTGCAGCCTCTCCGATCGGGTTCACCACTCTGTGTGTTGTCGCCGGGAGGTAACCCTCGGTTGCGCGATCCAGCATCTCCCCACAGTTCACTGCAATCGATCCGGGGTCGCAGGGAACCTCGTACCACTTTCCGTCTGCGCCTAACAGTTCGAGTCCTGTCTCGTTGCTGGCTGGAAGCACGGTCAACAGGTTGATGTCTTCGTGAGCCGCGGCGCGCACGGCTCCTTCGGGTGCGTCACCTTCGAGCGGTGGATACCGCAAAATCCTCAGCAGGGTACGGGAGTTTCCTGTGAGCATGTCGGCGACCGGTCGCGACAGCTTTTCAGCGACTTCCGACGGAATATTCGCATCGACCCAACCCAACAAAGTTGAGGCCACATCGGTGGCAATATCTCGGTATCTCATGGCGTCATTGGAGACCTCTGACGGATACTTCTCGCTCCACGGGTACACGTGAAAGAACTCTTTGAGATCTCGAACGGTTCTGCCTTTCGCCGTTTCAGCAATTTTTGGTGGGAAGTATCCCTCTTGGTTGTCGGGGCCGACGGTGTACGCGTCGGCTGCGCCGCTCGTAAAGAATTCTTCCCACTCGGCGTAGAGGCTTTGCACTAGTTCCCACGGCAACGGGTGGTTCGTCACGACCGCAAATCCCGTGGTTCGAAGGCTCTCAGTGAAACGCTCGGGAGCGTCTGCTGCTGTGAAATCGACAACATCAGGTGTCATAGCCACATCGTATTACTCGGGCATAAAGATGCCACTCGGGCCCGACTACCGCTGATGTGACTTCCGGCGAAGTCGCTTCGAGCGGCCTGGCTCTGAGCGACGGCGTTAGCCTCAAGAACGCATGGCTCATGAGTTCATTTACACCTGTTACAAACTTGCCCGCCACTACCCGCCCGATCGGACGGTGCTAGAGAACATCTCGTTGTCGTTCTACCCCGGTGCAAAAATCGGCGTTATCGGATCGAATGGTTCAGGTAAATCGAGTCTGTTGAAAATCATGGCGGGGCTTGATGATGGCTACTCCGGTGAAGCGCGACTCACGCCTGGGTTCACCGTTGGTTACCTCGCTCAGGAACCAGAACTTGACCCCAATAAAGATGTCCGAGGCAACGTCATGGATGGTGTTGCCGAGGTTCAGTCGCTCATCGATCGTTACAACGAGGTGATGGCGAAATGGGCTGACCCAGACGCCGACTACGACAAGATCGGCAAAGAGCAAGCTGAACTCGAAGACAAAATCGCCGCAGCTGATGCGTGGAGCCTTGATCGAAACGTCGAGATCGCAATGGATGCGCTTCGTTGCCCAGCCGACGATGCCGATGTCAGCACACTGTCTGGCGGTGAGCGTCGACGTGTCGCATTGTGCCGTCTGTTGCTAAGCCGACCTGACCTGCTGCTCCTCGACGAGCCCACAAACCACCTCGATGCCGAGAGTGTCTATTGGCTAGAGCGGTTCTTACAGGATTACAGCGGCACCGTTGTCGCAATCACTCACGACCGCTACTTCCTCGACAACGTCGCACAGTGGATTCTCGAACTTGATCGGGGGCGCGGTATCCCGTTCGAGGGGAACTACTCCAGTTGGCTTGAGCAAAAACAGGCTCGACTTGCCCAAGAGGAGAAGTCAAACGAGGCGCGCCGTCGAACCCTTGAGCGAGAACTCGACTGGGTGCGCATGGCACCAAAAGCGCGCCAGGCAAAGGGCAAGGCACGTCTTGCGGCTTACGAAAAACTGCACGCGGAGGCCGAAGCCGATCGCGACACCTCGAATCGCCTCGAGATTGCAATCCCGCCAGGTCAACGTCTCGGCGACACCGTGATTGAAGTCTCGGGTCTTTCAAAAGGATTCGGTGATCGACTGCTCATTGAAGACCTTTCGTTCTCGCTTCCTCCTGCAGGCATTGTCGGCATCATCGGTGCTAACGGTGCCGGTAAGACCACGTTGTTCCGCATGCTTGCAGGCCTCGAAGCTGCTGATGATGGCGACATCACCATCGGGTCAACGGTGCAGATGAGCTACGTCGATCAGAACCGTGATGACCTTGATGCGGAAAGCACGGTCTACGAAGAGATCACCGGCGGTGATGATCATGTGATCGTTGGTAATCGCGAGGTGCACGGACGTGCCTATGTCGCAAGTTTCAATTTCAAAGGCACCGATCAACAGAAGCCGGTCGGAAAGCTGTCTGGTGGTGAACGAAACCGAGTGCATCTTGCGAAACTTCTCAAGTCGGGCGGCAATGTTCTGCTCCTTGACGAACCAACAAACGACCTCGATGTCGACACACTTCGCGCACTCGAAACAGGGTTGGAGTCATTCCCTGGCTGTGCCGTGGTCATTTCTCACGACCGATGGTTCCTCGACCGCATTGCGACTCATGTTCTTGCTTTTGAAGGCGACAGCCAAGTTCGATGGTTTGAAGGCAACTTCTCTGAATATGAAGAGTTCCGCCGCAAAGAACTCGGCGTGAGCGCGGACCAGCCACAACGAATCAAGTACAAGAAACTCGCGTAATGTCTACGGCCGCCGCTGAAGGCGATCAAGCACTCGCGACGCGTCTTGCCGTCGAGGCCGGCGAATTGCTCGTGCGCACCCGCGCCGACCTCTTCGCCCAAGGCCTGAACCATTGGTCGGTAAAAGATGCAGGTGATGACGCTGCTCAAAGTTTTCTGATGAATGAACTTCGGGCGCTGAGGCCTGATGATGCTGTGCTGTCGGAAGAGGGCCGTGAAGATCCGCGCCGCTTTTCCGGCGGACGGGTGTGGATTATTGACCCACTCGACGGGACTCGTGAATTTGCCGAGCACGATCGAGTTGATTGGGCTGTTCATATTGCGCTGTGGCACGACGACCATTTCGTGGCTGGCGCAGTTTCACTGCCGGCGCTCGGGCAGGTATTCGCAATGGACCCTGCGCCAGTTCTGCCCGACATAACCCGGCCGCGGCCCATCTTGATCACGTCTCGAAACCAGGCGCCTCCATCTGCGCACTGGGTTGCCCGCGGACTCGACTGCGATGCTCTGCGGCTCGGTTCGGCTGGTGCAAAGACGATGGCGGTGATCACTGGCACCGCTGATATCTACGTGCACGACGGTGGCATGTATCAGTGGGATTCCGCTGCGCCAGCTGCCGTTGCTCAAGCAGCAGGACTGCACGTCAGCAGAATCGATGGCTCACCAATCATCTACAACGGCCGAGATGCGTGGCTTCCCGACCTCATCGTGTGCCGACCCGAACTTGCTGATCCGGTTCTGCGAGCCTTGTGGGGATGAACGCAACAGAATTCCCTGCTTCGGATGACCTGCGAGCGATTCGGTATCGATTCGACGGACCAGTAGCCATTGTTGAACTGCATCGACCTCATCGAGCGAACGCCTGGAATGGCACGATGCACGGGGAGTTCTTGGCCGTGATGCGCCACATCGAGACGCTCGATGATGTTCGCACGGTGGTGGTCACCGGAACCCCACCAGCCTTCTCAGTCGGGGGCGACTCGCAAGCCCTCGGTGACCACGCCGAACGCGGCTCTTATGACACCGGCCTTGCGAACGATGTTGTTCGTCCGGGGGGACAACTTCGCCAAGAATTTGATGAGGATCTCTCATGGATGTTTGGCTATCGGCTTCCAATTATCGCTGCGGTGAACGGATCGGTAGCCGGGGTGAGTTTCGCCCTTGCCTGCTTCTGTGACCTTCGCTTTGGTTCGGCTCCTGCAAAAATCACGACGGCGGCACCCAAACTTGGTCTTCCTGCCGAATACGGCTTGTCGTGGACTCTTCCACGGCTCATTGGCACCACCAGAGCCGCCGACCTTTTGCTCTCGGGCCGAGTCGTGACCGTTGCTGAATCGGCCGACTGGGGGTTATGGAACGAAGTGCTTCCCGACGGCGAAACCACCTTGGACGCGGCGGTGAAATACGGGCATCTTCTTGCCGCCACCACCGGCCCTAACGCAGTTGCGCACGCGAAACGGCAACTCCACGAAGACATCTTGCGAGGTGATCCTGCGGCGTCGGTAGCCGAATCGAAGGAGCTTCTCGATGCAGCAATGGGTACCGATGAGTACCGAGAAGGCATTGCGGCATTTCTTGAACGTCGACCGCCAAAGTTTTAAATACACCACAAAGTTCTGAGCACGACATGACCGACGACGTCTCAGTCGGCAGAATGACTTGAGTGACCGTCACCGACGACCAATCCCCCGAACTTTCCCACGACGCTCTTCCCGCAGATTGCGAATGGGCCGCCTTTACCGAGACGGCTCCGTGGGTGCTCAGCGCCGACTCAATTGCGTGGTCGAGGGGTCTCGACGTTGTTCGTGATCAGGCAAAGGCTGAAGTTCCAAAGCTGACTCGTCCAGGGAAAGTTCCCAATGTCGGTCGAATGCTCGTCGTAGTCGGCCGCATGGGATGGGCCGTCGGAAACTGGTGGGTGCGTAAACGCCTTCGTCGCTTCTCTTCCACAGAAGCATCGCGCGCCGATCTGTCACGACGCCTTCGCAGTGCAATCGAGTCACTCGGAGCGACGTATATCAAGTTGGCTCAAATCATTTCTTCTGGCGACGGATTGTTCCCCGGAGAACTCGTCGACGAATTCAAAAAATGTCGTGACCAGGTGCCCGCCGAGAACTTCGATGTGGTGAAGCGCACCATTGAACGCGACCTTGGTCGTCCACTCAACGAGGTATTCCAGTCAATTGATTCGACCGAACTGGCTGCTGCGTCGATCGCCCAGGTCCACCGGGCAACCCTGCTTGACGGCACCGAAGTCGTGATCAAGGTGCAACGACCCGATGTTGCTCGCCTCGTTCGTACCGATCTCAAGGTGATGGCGTGGCTTGCCCCACACCTCGTCGGTCGAATTCCGGTTGCTGCACTTGCGAACCCTCCCGCTCTCGTCGAACTGTTCGCAGAGACCATTGTTGAAGAACTCGACTTCCGTCTCGAAGCGGCGAACATGGTTGATGTTGCCAAGGTGCTCAACGATCTTGGTCAAACTCGATACGTCGTTCCTCGCCCTCACCCGCTATTAGTGACGACGAGGACGCTCGTCATGCAGCGAATCGATGGTTTCAATTTTGATGATGTCACCGGAATGCAAGACGCCGGCATTGACACCGAAGATGTCATCAGAACCGGAATGGTTGCGTTCATGGAGGGAGCATTGATCCACGGCATCTTCCATGGCGACCTTCATGGCGGAAACCTCTTCGTCCTTCCCGATGGGCGCACCGCTCTTCTCGACTTTGGTATTACTGCCCGGCTAGATGATGATCGCCGCCGGGCGTTCCTTCGACTCATGATGACCGCCACCACTAATGATCTCACCGGTCAGATGGCTGCTCTTCGTGACCTTGGTGCTCTTCCTCTCGACACCGACCTTCAAGCGGTCATTCACGACCTTCGTCTCGACGAAGCGCCAATCGACCCGACGACTCTCAGCGGCGAAGAAATGGTTGCCGAGGTACAGCGCGTGGTGAAGGCCCTGCTGTCGTATGGTGCTCGCCTTCCGAAAGAACTCATGCTGTATGTGAAAAACATGGTGTTCCTTGACGGAGCGATCGCGCGGCTTGCACCCGACCTCGACCTCCTGGCTGAGGTGGCAAACATTTCAATGATGTTTGCGTCACGCCATGGTGAGCGTCTCATGACCGAGATCGGAATTGACGCAGCGAATATGCAGGTCAATCTCGACAGCGTGAAAGCCGGCTTTGGCGTCGACTTATCGACCGATCGCCTCACTTATAGAGAACTTCAAGAGCGCAGAGAACTCATTCAGAAGCGAATGCGCTCTCACGTTGAGCGCACGCGACGTTCGGCGAACGTCTAGTTTCATTGCGTGCGAATTCTTATTGCTCGGTGCTCGGTCGATTATGTCGGACGTTTGTCTGCTCACCTTCCCGAAGCTGTTCGACTCATCATGGTGAAGGCAGACGGGTGCGTAGCAATTCATGCTGACGGCGGTGCGTATAAACCACTCAACTGGATGAACTCGCCAAACACCCTGACTGACAATGGCGATCACTGGGTCGTGACCAACCCGAAAGGTGAAACGCTCACGATCAACCTCGCAGAAGTACTCGATGAAGTCTCACATGAATTTGGTGAAGATCCAGGACTCACCAAAGACGGCGTTGAGGCCCACCTGCAAGAGCTACTCGCCGCCTCGCCTGAGGTGATGGAGGATGGTCTGCGACTCGTCCGTCGCGAATATCCGACTGCGATCGGACCGGTTGATCTCGTCTGTCGCGACGCTGAAGATGGCGTGGTTGCCATCGAGGTGAAACGTCGCGGTGAAATCGATGGTGTCGAGCAGCTCAGCCGTTATATCGAACGCCTCCATCTCGACTCATCGCTGGGAGATGTTCGTGGCATGTTTGTTGCCCAGGTCATCAAGCCCCAGGCCAGAGTCCTTGCCGAATCTCGTGGCTATCGCTGTGTCGAGGTTGATTACGACGCGCTTCGAGGTCTCGCACCCGATGAGCTGCGCCTGTTTTGACAGGTGTGCCGTCAATGAAAATTCGCTCGGGAGTATCGTTCACCTAATGCGTCCAATTACCGGCGGCATTCAGCACTACGACTGGGGCACGACTGACGCAATTCCTGAATTTCTTGGCGCTACGCCCGACGGTCAACCGTGGGCGGAATATTGGTTGGGCACTCACCATCGGGGGCCTACAACATTTAAAGATGGTGTCGCGCTCGAAACCGTCACCGGGGAGCTTCCCTATTTGTTGAAGTTGTTGTCAGCGGGTAGTCCTCTCTCGCTGCAGACGCATCCAAACACCGAACAGGCGGCTCGCGGGTTTGCTGCTGGCTACTTTGCCGACCCGCATCCAAAACCGGAACTTCTTGTTGCAACGACACAATTCATTGCGCTCTGCGGAATTCGCCCCATCGATGACAGTGTTGCCCTGTTGCGTGAAGTAGGTCTTGATGATGTTGCTGAGCAATTGATTTCTGGCGGCCCGCAATCGGTGATCGCAGATCTGTATTTCGGTCGACTCGACGCTCAAACGATCGTCAATGCGTGTGCGCGATCAGCACGACCGGAGTCTGCTCTCGTTTCACGTCTTGATGCGATGTATCCAGGTGAGCCCAGCGTTGCTGTCACGCTCTTGCTCAACCTTGTCACTCTCGAACCCGGTGAGGCACTGCGTCTCGAGGCGGGAAACCTGCATGCTTACGTCTCTGGCACGGGCATTGAGTTAATGGCGTCGAGCGACAATGTGGTTCGGGGTGGTCTCACCACGAAACCGGTTGATGTTGAACTCTTGCTCAGCACTCTTGACGCCACTCCTCTCGCTCGACCGGTGCTGCCGACCGGCGAAAGCTTCGAGTTGGGAGGCGCCGGGGTGCGGCTCTGCCGGCTGCGCGTAGGCAGCAACGCTGTTGCTGATATCCATTCAATCGCACTTCGCGATGATGGCGTTGCGTTCTACACCGCTCCGGGAGAGCCGATCGATTCGACAGTGGGATGTTGGGTTGTCGTTGGCGCCACTGGGGCGAACAACTGAACGACTAGCCAGCGCTGTTGAGTGCCGCGTGCATTGCATTAGTTCCGGCGATGAGCGCTGCGGCCTGATCGTCGGTGAGTACAGCGAACGCGGGCTCGAGAATCTCGTTCGTCATCGCTTCGGCCCGATCGCGCTTTGCAATGTCATCGGCGGTCGGTTCATCGACTTCACCCTCTGCCCAGCCAAAGGTCGCAACATCATTCGGACGTTTAATGGCGTGTGCCGTTACTGACGGGAGTCCGACGGCTGCAATCGCTGTGAGGTGCGCGCTGCCTCGAAGTTCGCGTAGCACCATGGCCTGATGGAAGGCTGCCGCAGGTGCGTCGCTCGGCACCGGCTCGGCTTTCAACCCTGCGAAAAGTGCAAACGAAGAATCATCAACTGCGTCGAAGATCTTTTGTACCGCAGCGACATACTCTTCAAGCCCGTCAAGGTCGGCAAAATGTGCACGGCCATGAGCGTGGGCGCACGCGATGTACTCGCGAGCTGCGTCTCGAGGCGCAATTTTTTCGCGGCCACCATTCCACAGCTTTTCGATCATTCCAGGGTTGAAGTAGCCGAACGCAGAGTGCACCACCGCGGGCTCCACGTCTCCAAGCACCCCTCCTCGGCCAATAATGTAGAAGTAAAACCCTCCAAGGCCAAACTCTTTTCCACGTCCGACTGTTTCTGGTGTGAAGTAAAACGCAGCACCGATGTCACCGGTCTTTTGCGCAACGGCTGAGACTATTTCCTGAGCATTCATGGGTCTAGATGTTCACACGCTCTTGTCGCCATCAACGAACCGGCGCACCTCGGGTGCGCGACCCGTATTTCCATACGCAATGCCTGACATTGTCTTCATCTTTTCGAATTCGTGATCGATGAGACGGGGAGCTGCAGCCAAGAGACCACCGTCGGCAACAACGCACTGCCCGGTCACAAATCGAGACTCGTCAGTTGACAGCCAATACATGACATCAGCGATGGCTGTGGCGTCACCACGATCGGGCCATGGCTGAATTTCTGCTCTCCATGAGTCAGTGCGCTCAGGCTTTCCTCTCGTCAACAACTCGGTGTAAATCGCCCCTGGGCAAACCGCGTTCACGCGAATGCGGTGCTCTGCGAGTTCAGATGCGGTGGTCATCGTCAGTGAAACAACACCTGACTTGGTTGCGGAGTAGGCCTGTGGCCCAGCGCCGCCCGAGATTCCGGCAATGCTTGCCGTGTTCACGATCGTGCCGCCGTTGCCGAGCCCGATCATTGCTCGAGCGGCATGTTTGGTACCAAGAAACACCGAGCGCATGTTGATCGCGAAGGTTGCATCCCACTCTTCAACTTTTTGTTCAGTGATGGGGCCAAATGCTCCACCGACGCCCGCATTGTTTACCATCGAATCAAGACGTCCGTAGCGACTCATTGCAAGTTCGACCAGTGCCGCTACATCGATCTCTTCGGCGACATCGACGGGAAGAAATGCGAGCCGATCGCCTGCATCAATTTCACTTAGCAAGCTCGCTCCGCGTTCTTCGTTGAGATCTCCGACGACAACCGACCATCCTTCACTAAGGAACCGTTCTGCTGCCGCTCGCCCGATGCCGCCACCGCCGCCGGTGACGATCGCGACCTGTGCTGTGTTATTACCTGCGTTCATTTTCTTAGTTTGTCGTTCGATGCCCGACAGATTGTTACTGGCGCAGACGCGATACTCGCCGCAGACCTATGAGGGCGTTTTGCGGGAGCTTTCTCTCGCCGTTGGCGATTCAGCACACGCCGACTAAGTAACTTCTCTTGCGCAATCACGTGAATGATCTGCGTCAAGTTCGTCACAAATTAAAGGTGCCGCTCACTCAGATGGTGTGCGGGTCGTGTGCTCATTGGTGTGGCCTACTCGGGCGTCGCTGTAGCTTTTCATCACAATCAGGTAATGGAAATCATTATCTGAGTCGCTTA
>JAAXJF010000068.1 GCA_012269985.1 Acidimicrobiaceae bacterium | reverse complement strand
TCTCGTCACAGCCTGGGTTGTTCTGCGAAGCAATGATCGGGTTCTCTCTACCGCCGTCAACGGCTCGTCATCGAGCGGATGGAATGTGCTCGTTGATCTTGCTGCTGCGGGCCAGCCACTCGGCCTTGACACGCTTCGGAGTGTGCTGGGAGAGGCCCTACCCGGAACGGTGAGCGTGTCAATTCGGACGACACCTCTTGAGGTCATCGATCAACCCGACACCCCGGTTGCTGTGCCCTCGATGGGGTAATCGCTACGTGTCGTGACTGCGCCCTACGGCGTGATGAGCGCAAGCTTAAGTTCGAGGTCGATACTTGATGAGGTCACGACCGTGAGCACGACGTCGCCGTCGAGCGTGGTGTCAGGAAACACGAGGAGCGTCTCGCCTGACTGTCCGGCAGCGATCTGATCCGCACCCCACGAACCGAGCGTCTCCACCGGCTGCAGGTCAGCAGATGTCAACGGTCGGTGGATCGCCGCAAAACCGAAGATCGTCAGCGCCTCGTCGGCCGCAGTGACCGAAACCAACACCGCAGTGACACCCGATGGTGCCCGGTATGCGGATACAACTCTTGCTTGCACCATTTCAGCGACGGAAAGCGGTCCGGGCCCGATCACCACTTGCTCGAGCGGGACACCGTTCACCGAAAACGATCTCAAACCGCCCTCATCGTCAAAGACCGGCGTGCCATATACCGTGCACGTGTTCGTCGACTCACATCCCTCCACTGCCGTGCTCATGGTTTCAGGTGCTGTCATGGTCGACGTTGTGCTTCCCACTTCAGCCGTTGTCGACGTCGTCGTGGGCACCGCAGCAATCTCGTCTTCTGCGATCGCCGCCAGCTCAGCAACCTTGATCTGGTGGCGCACTGCAATGTCAGCCGGGGAACCTGGCGTCACAACTCCGATAACGCTTGCCAATGCCTCGGCGGAGCCATCGCTCATCGCTGCAAAGACTGCCTCGCTGATCTCAGTAAACGACACCGTCGTCGTTGTTTCATTCACCGGAGGCACCGTCGTGACAACAACAGCCGTCGTGGTCGGGGCAACGTCGACGTCGTCTCCGCCACAAGCAGCCAGCATGACGACACCTGCAGCGCACAACATGTACCCGACACGATTCACAGCACGAACGATAGGCGACGTGGCGAATTCCCGCACGACCACCACCGTTACTCGCCCTCACGTTTGTGATTCGGGTCATGACGGCGCAGACTCAAGAGGCCATGTCGACCAGCCACATCCTCACGCTCATCACCCCCGACGAGCCAGGCATTGCCCATGCCGTGTCGGCCGGGCTTCTCGATGTCGACGGCAACATCACCGAGAACGCCCAATTTGGTGATCCAGGATCACAGTTATTTTGTCTGCGGACAGTCGTTGAAACACCGACCGACGACTCTGCGACCGTCGCAGATGCTGTCCGCCAGCGACTCTTAGATACCGGTCACGCGAGCCCCGTGAAACTGCGGGTGCGCCAGGCAAGTGAGCGGCCACGCGTGCTCATCATGGTGTCAAAGTTCGATCACTGCCTAGTTGACCTTCTATATCGGTGGCGGAACGGGCTTCTTCAGGTCGATATTCCAGCGGTTGTCTCAAACCATCCCGATGTTGCTGAAACCGCTGAGCGATACGGGATTCCGTTTCACCACCTGCCGGTCACCGCTGACACAAAAGCTGAGCAGGAAGCAGCAATCATCTCGATCGTCGACGAGCACAACGTCGACCTCGTCGTACTTGCGCGCTACATGCAGATTCTTTCCGACGACCTGTGCCAGCGTCTTGACGGACGAGCAATCAACATTCATCACTCACTACTACCTGGCTTCAAAGGGGCAAAGCCCTACCACCAAGCGCATCATCGCGGAGTAAAACTAGTCGGCGCCACCGCGCACTTCGTCACCGCTCAACTCGATGAGGGGCCGATCATCGAACAGGACGTCGCTCGCGTCAATCACAGCCACCCGGCTGCTGACAGCGTTGAACTCGGTCAAGATCCCGAGCGTCGCGTCCTTGCCCGAG
>JAAXJF010000098.1:127681-131097 GCA_012269985.1 Acidimicrobiaceae bacterium | reverse complement strand
TGTACCCGGGGATGTGGTCGGCCGGTGAGGTGCGCTGCTCGGGGTGGCGAGCACAATGCTGGGGTTGGGAACTGGTTGTACGACAGTCCCTCATCGGCGACGCGTTGGAGAGCGGGCGATGGCACCGGGCCCCCGAATGTTGACATTGAGCCAAAGCCGACGTCATCGAGCATGATGAGCAGCACGTTCGGAGCGTTCGTCGGTGCTGAGCGCTGCGAGAACAATGCTGGTGTTGAGTCAGAAAGCAGCCGTTGGATGTCTCCGGCGAATGGTTGTGACGAGTGAGGTAACTGTGTCATTTCATCACTGGGCGAAGGCTGGGTGATCGAGAGCACTGAACGCAGAAATGACAGCGTCGGTGTCGCCATCAATGGTGACCGCACCGGTGTTGAGCGCCTCACTGAGGGTGACTGACCCGGTGAGGAGACCATCCCAGGTTGCGCGAGTACAGCTCAACGTATGAGGTGCGTCGGTGGCGCTCGTTGGGCACAAAATGTGGTTCCTGAAGTGAAGTCCACAGCGATCGCCCTCGACCTCGAGCGCAATATAGCAATCGATGCCCTCCATTTTTTCGGGCTCGATCATCACCCTCAAGACTCCCGCTGAGGTTGCGAGATCCCATCCTGTGATTTGACGTCGACCGAGCCGGTGCGTCCGATGCCGCGACATATCGATCGACCCTTCGACATCGAGTGCTTTGGTGATGCACCAGTTCCGGACATTTGCGCTCGGTGTTCGCCTGGCTGCGGTGCGTAGAGCTGTTGCGAGAAGGCCACGATCTTCGTCGGATGCCGTGCGGTGATGGGCGAGCTGAGCTGCGAGGTAGAGCCCCCAGCGAACATCTGTGGTGAGCGCCTCCTTGCACCGAGAGCGGACGGCACCCTGACCACCCATTGCATCGATGAGGTGCTCTGCATGATCTTGCGTGTCGAGCGGAAGAATGTTTGCAGGATCTCCGTCGAAGAAGCCAAAGAGGCCGGTTCGGATCTGCCGGGCATGGTGTTCGGCGATGCCGTAATGCTGCTGGGTGAGCCAATCATCTCCGAAACGTTCGGGAAGTCGAACCCGGTGCGCGAGTTCGGCTGAGGTGGCTCCTCGGTTTGTCCAACGCACTGTTTGGTCCCAGAGAAACTGAATCGAGTCACGGTACGAGCGCAGGCGCTCGTCGATATCGGTTGCACCTGACAGCGGTGGGCCGTGTGTCGCCACAAGATGTTCGGCCCCAAGTGAATGAAGGTGATCAAGGCCGGTGAGAAGAATTCGCGGGTCGCGATATTCCTCCCCGCGGATCGCAAAGACATTGAATAGGGCGGGCCAGAGGATGTTGTGAACCGCAACACCGATGGTTGGCATCCACAAGGTGACTGAATCATCAGCATCGGACGGTGCCGGGGTGACCTCGACCGTTAGCCCGGCCACCTCAATCGTGGTGGCCTCGGCGAAGGTGTGGGTTGCCGGAACATGACCACCGGTAAATGGCGCGTGCTCTGGCATCCGGTACGCACGCCCGAGACCAACATTGACGATGCCGTCAGGGCCGTCGTGAGGGAGTTGCATGGCAAATTGCTCCACGAGGCCGCGCCCATAGGCGGGAGCGATTTCGGTAGCCGAGCGACGAAGGTTGTCCTCGATGCGTGCATGACCCCAAATCGCCGCAACCGGTTCTGTATCGAGAATGGCTTGGGTTCCGCTCACGTAGTGGAAGTGTGTGTAGATCACCGCAACGATCGGAGCGTCGGTGACCGTTCGAAGTTCGATCAGAGCATCGCGCATTTCCTCAATCGACTCGCCGGTGTCGATGGCGATGATGCCATCGGGCGCAGTGATGAATGTCTGGTTTGAGAGGCCGTTGCCGACGAGACACCACACTCCATCGCTCACCTCGTGAAGAGTTCGCTCGAGGCGGACACTGTGGTCGATAAGCGACTGGTGTGCAATCTGACCGTGTTGGTCGGTTGCGGTCATTACGTCGTCGGGCGCGAGTGCTTGCGTATCCCCCATGGCTGAATAGTAGGGGTTGATGAGACGGTGCTCGAACGCGGTCTATTCGTCGTCGTTGTCGAAACAATTCTGATGCAATCTGGCGGCTCGATTCGGTGTGGTCTGAAACCATGAAGAGGTGCGACGCTCGAGATGCTTTGTTGGCCCTTAGGGGAACTCTATGTCTCGCCATGTTCCCGGTCGAACATCGGCATCAGTCCCGGACTGTCGAAGTAGGTAGCGAATCACACCCCCGTGGGTAATAAGAAGATGTCGTCCCGGGCCAAGACCCTCAACAAACGCATCGATGCGGCGACCGAAGACAGTGACCGACTCTCCATCGGGAGCAATAAACCTGTTGAAGTCAAGAAGCCCGTTCTGCGTTGTGGCATCTAACTGCTCCCACGTCAGTCCCTCAATTTTCCCAAAATCAAACTCCTGAAGATGGGGTGTTGGATCTGCGGTGACACCCATCAGCCTCGCCGTCTCAACGCAGCGAGTGAGACTCGAGCACCAGACCGAGTCATATCGATCGCCCGCTATCACAGTTAGTGCTCGGGCCTGAGCGATTCCAGCCTCATTGAGGGTGACGTCGGTTCGACCGGTGTATCGACGCTCAGCGGACCAATCGGTCTCGCCATGTCGCACGAGGCGAAGGGTTACCCCCACTGCCACCCGTACTCGGCAACAAGGCGAGCTGCTGTGGTTAACATTGCCAATTCACCGACTTGCTCGACTGCCCCGAGTACATCACCGGTTGTGCCTCCGAAGGATCGTTTTGCAAAGACGACAACGAGCCCGGCTCCAGCAAGCGCAATCATGTAGCCAGTAAGGCCGGCGGGGCCGCATGCGACACTGCAAGCCGCAATGAAGACTCCCATTGCAAACACTTTTGATCTCGGGAGATAGGCGGTGTAGCTCTGCCCGAGGCCTTTCTTGGCGGCAGGGGGGGTCGTTGCCATCACAAGCGTGGCGAGACTGCGACCGACTGAATGCGCAAGAACGAGGGCGACAAGGCCATGAATCGGCTCAAGTTCAGCGAGGGCGATCACGCGAACAAGCACTGAGAATATGAGAGCGAGAGATCCAAAGGTTCCGACTCGAGAATCCTTCATGATTTCCAGACGACGCTCAGGACTGAATCCGCCCAGCGAGTCGGCAGTGTCGGCAAAGCCGTCCTCATGAAAGGCGCCGGTGATCACCACCCCCAACATGATGGTGATCGCCGAGGACGATAGCGGAGCCACAAGCTCGTTCAACGCAATCCAGAACAGACCAAGTATTAGTCCAATCATTGCACCCACTGCAGGAAACCACGGCACGCTCATCCCGAGCCCTTGTTCATTGGCGGGGTGGGTTCCCCCGGGGAGCCGAGTGAGAAACGCCCAAGCATGGCGGATGCTCATCCGAGTCCGAACTCCTCGAAAGTCGCAACA
>JAAXJF010000098.1:91877-127671 GCA_012269985.1 Acidimicrobiaceae bacterium | reverse complement strand
CTGTCTCCGCACTCCGCGAACCTTCAAACACCCACGACCGCTGCGCACGCGACCTGCAAGATCGGGATGGCGGCCACGGCCCCGCTTCCTTCGCCCAATCGAAGATCGAGATCCAGCAGCGGATCCATACCAAGAGCGGCAAGTTGGCGGACGTGACCAGGTTCTGCGGAGGTGTGGCCAGCTCGGACGTGGTCGAGCGCTGCCGGGTCAGAGGCATGGAGAGGGACAACTGCCGACGTGGCGATGAACCCGTCGAGCAACACGGGTATCCCGCGATGTCGGGCACTGAGAGTTGCGGCGGCCATCGCAACAATTTCCTTGCCACCAAGGCAACGCAATGCCTCGATTGGATTCACCACACCCACACGGTCCACGGCCTCTGCAACGACCCTCTGCTTGTTCGCAAGCGCTTCACCGACGACACCTGTTCCCGGGCCCACCCAATCGGCAGCTGGGCCCCCAAGCACGGCGGCTGTAACTGCGGCGGCAGGAGTGCTGTTGCCGATACCGATCTCGCCAAAAATGAAGAGGTCAGCGTCGACGGACTCGACTGCGGCGATGCCGATGCGTGCAGCTTTATCAAATTCATCATCGGTCATTGCGTCGGCGATTCGAATGTTGGCGGTGGGTTCACCCACCCCGGCATTGTGGAACGAGAAGGTGGCCCCGACTTGACGCACCACAGCATTGATGGTCGCTACACCTTGGTCCATGGCTGCGACCATTGCCCCAGTCACATCTGCCGGGAAGGCACTCACACCATCGTCCATGACTCCATGGTCTGCGCCAAATACGGCGACATGGGGTCGTTCAACCCGTGGCGCCGTTGTGCGCTGCCAACTGGCCAGCCACGCCGCTATGTCGTCAAGTCGAGCGAATGCACCTGGGGGACGGAGCGTTTCAGCCGCGCGTGTCGCTACCGACGTTGCGGACACAATGTCCGGCTGAGGGAGGTTTTCCAGCATGCGAGTCAGGATGGAAACACTCATAGATCCGCCAGGCTCACGACGGGAACAACACCCCCGGCGACGCATAACAGAGTCCGATCGGCTATCGAGCTGAAGCGCTGGTTCACCGAACCGAGCAGGTCTTGGAATCGTCTGGCGGTCTCGTTCACTGGCACGATGCCGGAACCTACCTCATTTGTGACGATCAAGGAGGCCCCCTGTCGAGAGCGGAGCAATCGGATGGTCTCATCGGTACGCAGGAGGATGTTGTCGTCAGAGGTACTGAGTTGATTGGTCACCCAGAGGGCGAGACAGTCAATAATGAGGGTGTGGTCACTGTCGATCGTTAATAAGGCTCGGTCTATTTGGACTGGCTCTTCTACTGTCGTCCATTCTTTGTCACGTTCGGCTTGGTGTCGAGCGATCCGAGCCTCCATTTCTGCGTCGCCTGCGGTCGCAGTGGCGAGCATGGTCACCGGGGCTTCGGTTACAGCGGCAAGACGTGCTGCTGCGGATGATTTGCCCGATCGGGCGCCTCCTGTGATGAGTTGGATATTTGACGCAGTCTCTGATGCCTGGTGCTGAGCGGACGATGCTTTCAGCGAATCGGAGGGCCTGGGGTCATGGTCTCTGCCAGGCGGTTTCGATGGAAAAGGTGACGTGGTCATTTGTTATGACTGCGGGGAGAGTTTGTCTGAGACAGGTGGCGAAGGAAACGAGTTTGCTGGGTGCAATCCTGCCATGTTGATGAGTTGAGGATGTCGACTCATTGTTTACCGATCATTGTGTGTCTCTTGGTTTGTTATCAGGGGTTTGCACATTGGTGTTCGATTGCGGTCTATTCGTCGTCGTTATTGAGGTTGCGCAGAAACTCTTCTAGTTCTGCACCCAGGTCATCTGCGCTTGGGATGATCGACTCCGCTCGCCGATCGAATTCTCGTTCGAGCATGGTGACGTACATGGCGAGTTGAGGGTCGGTGGCGACGAGTTCATCGTGGAGCATGCGCGCCTGATTGATGTCGTTGCTGAGGTCTCGACCTGGGCCGACACCGAGCACATGAGACAAGTGTGATTGCAGTGACCGCACGGCAAGCGGGTGGCTCGCATTCGAGAGGTAGTGAGGAATACCGACTCGCAGCGACACCGACGGGATATCAGAAGCTTCGAGAGTGGGGTGTAGGACTCCGACGACGCCGGTGACACCTTGATACGAGGGCATGCTGAGTCCGAGTCGTTGAGCGAGGTCGTGGTTTGTCGAACTTCCGGTGACGAGAGGTGAACGTGAATGTGGAATCTGCTCGGCGCCGGCTCCGACCGTGACGACTAGTGAGCACCCCAATTCCTCGCAGGTCGAGAGAATCGCCTCGCAATATGTTCGCCACGAAAGGTGTGGTTCAACCCCTAACAGCAGCACCACATCACGAGATGCGAGCTCGTTGCGCCACACGTCGATTCGGTTTCGTGGCCACCTGATTGTTCGTAACTGTCCTTCAACCAATTCGACGTGGGGACGTTCGATGGTGAAGTCGTAGAGGGGGTCGGGCTCAATCTCTCCGACAGTGATGCGGTGTTCATCGTCGAAGAGTGCTTCAACGGCCGCGCTCGCAGCGCCCGCCATATCGAACCAACCCTCGAGGGCGACGACCATCACCGGGTTGCGAAGCGGGAGAATTGACTGTGCGTCGAGGGTGAGAATTTCTTCGACAGTTGGGGTGAAATCGTCGGTCATGATGCGAGCTGCTCCATCACGTGGTCGATACAAGCGGTGAGGCGCTCAATGTCGGCTGGGTCGATTGCTGGGAACATCCCAACCCGAAGTTGGTTGCGTCCGAGCTTTCGATAGCTGTCGGTATCGACGATGTCGTGAGCTCGAAGCACTGCGCTGACCGCAGATGCTTCAATGCTGTCATCGAGGTCAATTGTTGCGACAACATGCGAGCGCTTTGCGGGGTCGTTGACGAACGGTGTTGCAAGCGAGTGGGCGTCAGCCCATCCATAAATCCTCGAAGCGGACGTGGCGACACGATCAGCGACCCATGCGGCTCCACCGTTTTCCAACATCCACTCGATCTGGGCGTTCAACATGATGAGCGTCGCAAGAGCGGGTGTGTTGTATGTCTGATTAAGGCGGCTATTCGAGAGAGCAATGCCGAGGTCGAGTGCAGCAGGGCGCCAACGATCGCTTGCTGCGATCTGCTCGATGCGGTCGACTGCGGTCGGCGAGCACGCAGCAATCCAGAGTCCGCCGTCAGAGGCAAAACTTTTTTGTGGGGCGAAGTAGTAGACATCGACCTCAGATGGCTGCCACGAGAGGCCACCAGCGGCGCTCGTGGCATCGACAGCGACAAGCGCGTCATCAGCGATGCCGGCCGGTCGCGCGAGATGCATTGAAACTCCGGTCGACGTTTCGTTGTGGGTGAGGGCGTACAGGTCAACACCCTCTTCTGCCACTGCCGTGGGATGGTCGCCGGGTTCGGTGCTGATCACTGTTGGTTGATCGAGGTGTGGTGCACTTGATGCGGCATCAGCGAATTTTGAGGAGAATTCCCCAAAAACAAGATGTTGACTGCGGGAATTGATGAGGCCAAATGTGGCTGCATCCCAAAACATTGTTGAACCGCCGTTACCTAGGATGATCTCCCATCCGTCGGGGAGGCCAAATAGTTCGGTGAGCCCCGACCGCACGGTGCCGACGAGATCTTTCACCGGGGCTTGCCGATGCGAAGTTCCCATAATCGTCGTTTCGGCATTGCGAATTGCGGTGATCTGTTCACTCCTCACTTTTGATGGGCCGCAACCGAAACGGCCGTCGGCTGGAAGGAGCTCGGAGGGGATAGTGATAGCGGAGGGATCCACCCCACAAGGATGGCAGGCAGTCGGCGCGACCACTACGCCGAGCAGGTGAACATTTCATCTAGGAATGCGATGCTCACGGCGTGAACTCGGGCAAATGCTGGCAGGCTGTGGGGGTGAATCGAGTGTCATCCCGCCTTTCATCCATTGCTCCATCTGCGACCCTTGCTGTTGACTCAAAAGCGAAAGCGCTGAAGGCGCAGGGTGAAAACGTCATTGGCTTTGGCGCAGGCGAGCCCGACTTTGCGACGCCGGCTCATATCGTTGATGCAGCGGCCGCTGCGTGTGCGGAGGTAAAAAACCATCGTTACTCGCCAGCGGGTGGCCTACCCGAACTTCGGGAGGCAATTGCCGCAAAGACGATGCGCGATTCTGCGTTCGAGATTTCTGCTGACCAGGTGCTCGTCACCAATGGCGGAAAGCACGCGGTGTACACGGCGTTTGCTGCCTTGTGCGACCCGGGTGATGAGGTGATCTGTCCGGCACCGTATTGGACGACATACCCAGAAGCGATCGTGCTCGCCGGAGGTGTGCCCGTCGTTATCGACACCGACGACACTGCCGGATTCAAAGTCACCGTTGCACAACTTGAAGCAGCCCGCACGCCTCGCACAAAAGTGTTGTTATTTGTGAGCCCAGATAACCCGTCTGGAGCGGTCTACACCCCAGACGAAATCGCAGAGATCGGCCGCTGGGCGGTTGAGCACGGTGTGTGGGTGCTCACCGATGAGATTTACGAGCACCTTATTTATGGCGAGAACGGATTCGCTTCGATGCCAACGCTCGTTCCTGAGGTCGCCGACCAATGTGTGGTGGTGAACGGTGTGGCGAAAACATATGCGATGACCGGCTGGCGCGTCGGCTGGATGATCGGCCCAACAGATGTCATCAAAGCAGCAACAAACTTTCAGTCGCACGCAACCTCAAACGTGGCGAACGTCGCTCAACAAGCTGCGCTTGCAGCAGTCGCCGGCCCGCTCGATGACGTCGCAATGATGCGGTCAGCATTCCAGCGTCGCGGCACTGAAATGCATCGACTGCTCTCTGCGATTCCCGGGGTCACATGTCTTGAGCCCCAGGGGGCGTTTTACTGTTTCCCCAATGTCTCGGGTTTGCTCGGACGCCCGCTCGGGGGCTCGGTCGCGAACACCTCGCTCGAACTTGCCGACCTCGTGCTCACCGAGGCCAAAGTTGCGTTCGTTCCCGGTGAAGCATTCGGCACACCTGGTTACGCACGATTCTCTTTTGCCCTCGGTGATGACGACATTGCTGAAGGCATCTCTCGCATCGCCGAACTCGCAAGTCGCTGACTGCGCGCCACCATCCACACTCCGACTAGCGTTTCGGTTGGGGAAAGGAGTGTCATGGCTGAACATGAACTCGTTATTCGTAATGGGACTGTCGTTGACGGCACCGGCGCGGAGCGTGCGATCGGTGACGTTGCTGTTTCAGGTGGTGTGATCACCGAGGTTGGCTCGGTGTCGGGAAGCGGAACCCGCGAGATCGACGCCGAAGGCCATTTGGTCACACCAGGATTCGTCGACATCCACACGCATTACGACGGGCAGGCGACATGGGATTCAGCACTCGCTCCGTCAAGCTGGCACGGAGTCACCACCGTTGTCATGGGCAACTGTGGTGTTGGCTTTGCTCCAGTGCATGAGCACAATCGTGAGCGTCTCATCCAGTTGATGGAAGGCGTCGAAGACATCCCAGGCACGGCGTTACATGAGGGGCTTTCGTGGAATTGGTCGAGTTTCCCTGAGTATCTCGACGAACTCGAGCGCCGCCCCCGCGATATTGACCTCGGCACCCAACTTCCCCATGGTGCACTTCGTCTCCATGTGATGGGGGAGCGCGGAGCCACACAAGAGCCCGCAACTCCTGATGACATAGCTGAGATGGCTCGACTTGCCCGCGAGGCGGTCGAGGCAGGGGCACTCGGATTTTCGACAAGTCGAACGCTCAACCACCGAACAAGTCTTGGAGAGCCAACGCCAACGTTGCGTGCAGAGGCTGACGAGCTCGTTGGTATTGCATCAGCACTTGGCGAGGCGAACAAGGGTGTGCTGCAGGCGGTGACAGATTTCATCGATCGTGATGCAGAGCTTGATCTTTTTGAACGGATGGCATCAGAGTCGGGCCGACCAATTTCGGTATCGATCGCTCAGGGAGCGAAGACCGGAGATGACTGGCGTGTCGAACTTGCTCGGTTTGCCGAGGCATCGGCCCGCGGCGTGCAGATGCGTGGGCAAGTCGGTGCTCGCGCAGTCGGGCTGATGCTCGGACTTGAAGCGACGTTGCATCCGTTCATGTTCTCTGAGCCGTATCAAGCGATCGCCGACCGCCCACTCCCTGAGCGAGTAGCGGTAATGCGCGACCCAGAATTGCGACGCAAGATCATTGAAGGTGCCCGTGTTGATGACACCTCCCTGGGGAGCCGTGCGATTCACCGTTATCGGTTCATCTTCCAGTTGGGCGACCCGCCAAATTACGAACCAGACCCCTCCACCTCAGTTGAAGAGATTGCTCGTCGTGAAGGGCGAGAACCGCTTGACTTGCTCTACGACTGGATGTTGGAAAACGAGGGTCATGCACTGCTCTATCAGCCCATTCTCAACTGGTTTGGCGAGAACCTCGACGCTGTCGGTGAAATGTTGCGCCACCCAGCAACGGTTCCCGGGCTATCCGATGGTGGAGCTCATGTCGGGACGATCTGTGATGTGAGCTTCCCGACAACATTGCTGCAGTGGTGGGGGCGCGATCGTCCGACGGGGCGTATTCCGGTCGAAACGCTCATCGCCAAGCAATGCCGAATGACGGCCGAAACGGTCGGCCTCACCGACCGTGGCGTGATCGGTGTCGGTCGCAGAGCCGATCTGAACGTCATCGATTTCGATGGTCTGCAACTGCATGCACCTGAGATGGCATACGACCTACCAGCTGGCGGCAAACGAATGTTGCAGAGGGCCGATGGCTACCGACATACATTTGTTGCTGGGATTGAGATCATGGCTGACGGTGAGTCAACGGGTGCAACCCCGGGTCGTCTTGTGCGTGGTGCGCGATGACGTTCTCGTTTCCGGTCATCAGTGCCGACTCCCATATCACTGAGCCTCCCGACTGTTACACGGCACACATCGATCCGGCGTGGCGCGATCGGGCTCCACATATGGTGAGCGATGACGCACGAGGCGACATGTTCGTCATTCCCGGAATGTCGCGACCGATTGCGATGGGTCTTGTTGCTGCTGCCGGCAAGCCAGCCGAAGAACTGACGGTGTCGGGTGTGTCGTTCGACGAACTTCATCGCTCAGGTTGGGACCCGAACTATCGCATCGCTGATCAGCAGCGAGATGGAGTTGCGGCAGAAGTGATTTACCCAACGGTTGGGATGATGATCTGCAATCACCCTGACGCCGATTTCAAACACGCAGCATTCACTGCCTACAACCGATGGATTGCCGACTATTGCTCGGTGGCGCCTGATCGACTTCTCGGTTGTGGCCAAACCGCTCTACGCAGTGTCGACGAGGGCATTGCTGACCTTCAACGAATCGCTGATCTTGGGCTTAGAGGCGTGATGATGCCGGGAGAACCTGCAACGTGGTCTGAGGATGGTTCAGGCGACTACGACGACCCGATGTGGGACCCGTTCTGGCAGGCGGCAATCGACCTCGGTTTGCCTCTCAGTTTTCATATTCTCACGTCTCGGGCCAGCGCATTCGAGAGTCGCCCGCGGGGTCCGCGAATTAACGGATTCCTTGCGATTATCCGCGGTATTCAAGACATCATGGGCACTCTCATCTACGGCGGGGTATTTGAACGGCACCCTGACCTCAAGGTGGTGTGTGTTGAGGCTGATGCTGGCTGGGTGCCGCACTACATGTATCGAATGGATCACGCATGGAAGCGACATCGGAACTGGATGGCGCCAGGCGTCGAATTACAGCGGCTGCCGTCGGAGTACTTCGCAGAGCACATTTACACCACATTCCAAGACGACTGGACGGCGTTTCGTGTCGCCGAGCAGATGAACTGGCGACGGCTCATGTGGGCCAACGATTTCCCGCATAGTGATTCGACGTGGCCATGGTCGCAGGAGATGTTGGCCGAGCACACGGCGCACCTCACCGATGAGATGACGCAGGCAATTCTTTCTGGAAACGTCTCCGACCTGTATCAGATCAATACCGACGTACTGTCAGCTGTCTGAGCTCGCCGACCAGGCCGACAGTCGTTGCACAGCGATGACGACAGCCGCAGCGACGAACATGAGGGCGAACGGAATCATCACATCGTATTGAGGGGCAGAGAGTGCGGTGGTTGACGTTCCGTGCGGCCATGGCCACAGCACCCGGACCGAACCGAGCATGAGGCCCACCATGGCGGCAATGACAATGTCGTGATAGCGGTCGAGTAACCAATTCAGCAAGGTTGAGAACGCAGCAAGTCCGACCACACAACCGATACCCGTGGCGGCAAGAACGGCAAGATTTCGGTCATTCACCGCCCCGATAATCTCTGTGTACATACCGATCATCACGAGAATGAACGAGCCAGAAATGCCGGGCAAGATCATCGCGCAGATTGTGAGCGCCCCAGCAAGAACGAATACCCACGTCGGCCGGGTGACGATTTCAGGGCCAACCGCATGAGTGTCCGATCGCAGACCGAGCACGAAGAACAATGCGGCGGCGGCCACGATGGCGATGCCAACATGTGCGGTGTTACGGTCTCTGATGAGTTGCGATGCAACAACAATCGAACCCACGAGAAGACCAAGAAACACTGCAGATGTGCGAATCGCATGCTCTTCGAGTAGCTGTTCGAGTAGGGCGGAAAGGGTTGCGATTGCGATGAGAATTCCGGCGAGCAGCGACAGCAACCATCCCCACTCAACCGACGGGGCCTTTGAGACCTCAGCGGAGCCAACTCGTGAAAGCAAAGAGAGCAACGCTGATGCGCAGCGTTGAATGTTCTCGATGAGGCGACCGTAGATTCCGAGAACGAGCGCCACCGTCCCTCCGGAGACACCGGGGACGATGTCGGCAGAACCCATCACAAAGCCGCGGGCCATCTGGCGAACAATGGTGGAGAGGGGCACGAATGAAGAGGCTAACTTGCTGCCGTTTGTGGCACGAGGACATCGAGCAGCGTGGCATTCGTTGCACCCTGAGTGACCTGTGCCTGAGCGGCCTGTGGAAGAGCGATTGAGTCGCCACTTTCGAGATGGTGAGTCGTGCCGTCGCTCACGATGACGTTGATGTCGCCGTCCATCACGAAAAGAAACCGAAAGTCATGCGGCGTGAGCGGGCAGGTGTCTACTCGATCAGAAGTCTGCACCCTTCGCACATCAACAATTCCGTTTGTTGCCGCACTGATACCGCTGTCATCACTTGAGAACCCTGGGTGGTCCCATGCTTCAGCGAAATTGCCAGGAGATGAGAACACGAAGCGTTGACCGCCCCAGAGATGATCGCCATAGGTTCCATTGGGAAGCGTCATTTCGTGGTCGAAGGTGGTGAGGTGGTCGGCCGGACAGCCGAGTTCCACAATGTCGAATCCTGGAGATGTTGCGAGTACACGATGCCGAATACCCGGCGGTTGCAACACGATGTCGCCGGGCTGCATGCGAATGACGTCGCCTTGGCCTTCGTACAGGACATCTACCCAACCTGAGCGAACAGCAAGGAACTGGAAGTCGACCTCATGATGGTGCACATCGTCAGGCACTTCGCCTCCATCGGGTACCGCGATGTGAGAAGCGACGAAGCGACCATCCCACCGGCCAGGGATGAGATCACGGTAGATCATTGACGCTCGACCGGTGTGGCCGTCTCCGTTGTCACCGAGGCGGCTGATAACGATGGGCGTGCGTCGAAGGCACACCGTCTCTCCATGGGGTGACCGCACGACTGCCTCGTACGGGTCGTCGGCGGGCCGAATCGTCAACACGCTCCACCCAAGAGCCTGATATTCCGACATCGCATCGGAAAGGTCGAGGACGTCGAGCGTTGAAAGATCGGGCATGTCAGTAGTCGATACCGCGCTTTGCGCGTATGCCCTGCGAGTAGGCATGTTTGATTTCGGTCATTTCGGTGACCGTGTCGGCGATGTCGATGAGGTCTTGGGGGGCATCGCGCCCGGTGATCACGATGTTGACATGGTCGGGGCGTTGCTTGATGGTGTCAACGACCTCTGAGGTGTCGATCCAACCCCACGAGCACAGGTAGGTCAGTTCGTCGAGGATGACGAGTTGGTGGTCACCTCCCGAGATGACTGCCGCCGCCTGTTCCCAGCCCTCGCGGGCAATGTTGCGATCGTGGTCGAGATTGTCAGAGTCCCAGGTGAAACCGTCACCAAATGAGTGCCACTCGACGCCCAACTTGCGTCCCATCTTTTCTTCGCCAACGCGCCAATCACCACTCTTGATGAACTGGCAGACCGCAACATTCCAATCGACGGCGAGGCCGCGCACCATCATTCCGAACGCGGATGAACTTTTTCCTTTGCCGTTGCCGGTGTTGAGCACCACGAGCGACGGCGCTGACTGCAGCCCGTCAGGTCTCGGGTCTTCGGTGAGTGGCTCTTCAACAATGCCACTGTCGCTTTGGCGGTGATTCGATTCAGACATGCTCCGATGAGCATAGGTGCGGAGATGTCATCATGCCCCACGCATCGTGATTCGTTCTAGAGAGCGGCCGTCGTGTTATGTTGCCTAGGTCACTACGTGTGCGAAGTCCGGTGAGATCCCGGCGCTGTCCCGCAACGGTAGTTCTGGCATCCAGCCAGACGAGCCCGGTCGACCGCGTTGTGCGCGATAACCACCCTCGAGGCTCAGGGAGGCTCGCCGGCCAGTTCGCTGGCCTCGGTCCAACTTGCGCTCCGTTCTTAGGAGTCATTTATGAAACGAATTACCCGACTGGCGGCGTTGCTGCCGTTCATCATGGTCGCAGCGGCCTGCGGCACATCAGATGATGGTGCGAGCTCGGAAGCGGTGGAGACCACTGTCGCTGAGACGCCAAGTGAAACAACCGAGTCAGCGCCTGAAACAACTGCGCCTGCGGCTGATAGCGAAGTCGTCGAGGAACCTGACGCTGAAGTCGCTGACGATCCAGTTGAAGAAGAAGAGATGGTGTATCCGTCGGCGATCATCTCGCTATCTCCCACTGCGACAGAGATGCTGTACGCAGTTGGCGCCGGTGACCAAGTACTTGCAGTCGATGACTTTTCAAATTTCCCTGCGGAGACTGCAGACAAGATGCCGGGAGTGAGCGGCTATGACCCGAATGTCGAGGCAATCATTGGGCTCGGACCAGATCTCATTCTCACCGACGGAACAAACCCCGACTTTCTAGAGGCCCTTGACCGCGCTGGAATAGCGCATTGGGAGGGGCCAGCAGCAGTCACCGTCGATGACACGTTTGCGCAGATTCTCGAACTCGGTGCTGCAACCGGTCATGCTGAGGAAGCGGAAGCGCTAGTCGATGAGCTCACCGCCGATCTAGATGCCTTGCTCGAGCGCATTGCGACCCTGCCCGAACTCGAAACGCCGTTGACCTTTTACCACGAACTCGACAGCACCTATTACTCGGTGACAAGCGAGACCTTCATTGGGTCGACCTATACATCGCTGGGTCTCCGCAACATTGCTGACCTCGTCGAGGAAGAGTCATACGGATATCCGCAGCTGTCGGCTGAATTCATTTTGGACAAAGACCCAGACATCATTTTCTTGGCCTGCACGATTTACTGCGGTGAAACACCAGAATCAGTTGCTGCTCGCCCGGGTTGGGATGCGCTGTCGGCTGTTGCAGCCGGCCATGTTGTCCCACTCAATGATGACAACGCCTCACGATGGTGTCCCCGCATCATCGAGCACATGTCTGCCGTCGTTGACTCGGTTGAGGCAGTGGTAAACGCCAACGGAGCCCAATAATTTTAAAGTAGCGTCGACTCTCCATCACCTCAAAGGTGTCGCTTTCGGCCCTCGTTCTCGTCGTCATTGCTTGTGTTGGAGCGATGACGGGCCCGGCTGGCCCTGAATGGTGGAGAGTCCCGCTCGCTCTTCTTGAGCGCATACCTGGGTTTGGAGAATCGGGGCTAGGAATCTCGAGTGGCGTCTCTCCCCTTGAGTGGTCAATCATTTGGGATATCCGAATGCCTCGAGTTGTGTTGGCAGGAATTGTCGGCGCAACCCTCTCGCTTGGCGGTGCGAGTTATCAAGGGGTCTTTCGAAATCCTCTGGTTGACCCGTACTTGTTAGGAGCAGCAGCTGGCGGGGGACTTGGTGCAACGATCATTTTCACGACTGTCGGAAGTGATCGCCTTGATTGGCCGGTCGACCCGGTGCCTCTTGTGGCGTTTGTGTTCGCTCTCGGGACTGTAACCCTCACCTATCTCGTTGGGGCGTCGTTCGGCGGCATGCGTACCTCAAGCACATTGGTGCTCGCCGGTGTTGCGATGGTGTCGTTAACAACTGCGATTCAGACGTTCATCTTGCAACGCAACTCCGACGTGGTGCGAGTGGTGTACAACTGGATTCTCGGCCGGCTCGCAACCGCGTCCTGGGGCGATGTCGTACTCGTGCTTCCATATGTTGCGCTGTCGACGACCGTGCTGTTATTTCATCGTCGCCATCTCGATGTGCTGCGGGTGGGTGATGAGGAGGCAGCTGCGCTTGGTATCCCGGTTGCAAGGGTTCGCTTAACCGTTGTTGCCGCCGCAACACTCGGAACCGCTGCCGTTGTGGCGGTGAGTGGCCTCATCGGTTTTGTCGGGCTTGTGGTGCCTCATATGGTGCGACTGATGGCCGGTTCGACGTATCGAGTTGTGATTCCGCTTGCCGTCACCGTCGGCGGAGCATTTCTCATCTTGGCGGACATCCCTGGCCGAACACTTTCTTCACCCGCCGAGGTGCCGATCGGCGTTGTCACCGCATTCATTGGAGCACCGTTCTTCATCATCTTGCTGCGTACGAGGCAGGTCAGTCGGTGAGTTCGGTTGAATTTCGACACCTGGCGGTGAAATACGGCCGTCGTGCGGTGATCCATGACTTCTCGATGGCTGTTGCCTCAGGAAGTTGGGTCGGTCTCATCGGACCAAATGGTGCTGGCAAAAGCTCGCTGCTTCGTGCCGTCGCGGGGCTCGTGAAGTACTCCGGTGACATCGTCGTCGACGGGTCGTCGCTGTCGTTGCGTAGTCGTTCTCGCCGGGCGTCGCTCGTGGCGTACGTGCCGCAAGAACCAATTTTGCCCGATGAAATGACCGGCCGCGAGTACGTGATGCTGGGTCGCACACCCCACATCGGATATTTCGGGCATCCGACAAAGAGCGAGCGGGCAATGGTCGACGATGTGATCGGCCGACTCGGCCTCGACGAAATTGCTCCTCGCCATTTGGGGGTGCTGAGCGGGGGAGAGCGGCAGCGGCTCGTGATCGCTCGTGCCCTTGCGACCGAGGCTCCGATCTTGTTGCTCGATGAACCAACGAGTGCGCTCGATATTGGGCATCAGCAGCAAGCGTTCGAACTTGTTGAGCGACTGCGTCGTGAACATGGCCTCACGGTAATTTCAGCAATGCATGACCTCACCCTTGCGGGAATGTACAGCGATCGCCTGGCGCTTCTCCATGAGGGCACAGTTGTCGCCGACGGCTCGGTCGAAGATGTGCTGTCAGCGGAAACACTTGCCGAGTTCTACGGCGTTCGCGTGACCGTCCACCGCGAGGATGACGGCACCGTGGTCGTTGTCCCCCGGCGAGAACAACTCTGACTAGCCCGGTCGGGCAGACTTGACGAATGGCAGTTGACGTTCGACAGGTCGCAAGAGAGGTCGAGGGCTGTCGTATCTCGCAACGCCGTTTTGTTGACTGGCTTGAAGAACAGTCGCCGATCGCCAGCGAACGTCCAAGCAGATTGCCAGAGTGGTCGATTGGCCACGTCTTGACCCACCTTTCGCGCAATGCCGACAGTTACGTCAATCTCTTGCGTGGTCTCCCTCAATACGACAGCGTTGAGGATCGGAACTCTGCGATTGAGGCGGGTTCGAACCGGATCTGGAACGACCTTATTGACGACGTTCGGTCATCGTGTGAGCGTGTAGACACCGAACTGTCTTCACGACTCGCCGACCCTTCAGCATGGGAGGGTTCGGCAACCCTGCTCGGTGGTGCAGTTGTCCCGAGGTCAGTGTTGCCGTTGCTGAGATGGCGGGAGGTTGAAGTGCACTGGGTTGATCTCGGTTGTGGCCACGAACTACACGACCTCGATCGTCACTACCTGCGGAGTGATCTTCGGTTGCTCGAGATGTTGTGGAGAGCGCGTCGTCCGATCGGGATGACACCTTTGCACGTCGACATTCTTCAGATTCCACCCCATGAACGACTCGGGTGGTTCTTGGGTCGCGTCGAAGTCGATGGAGTCCCTCCAAGCGGCCTGACTTGACGTGGGGCTGCCCTTACCCGCCGATCAAGACATTCAGGCGGTTGATGAACGACGTGAGCTCAACTGATTGCCCCGACAGCTGCATCACATCGCCATATGAACGTGCTTTCTCGACGGTGGTTGTGGCAGCACTGAATTGGTGGGTCGTTGTGACCAAATGTTGACATTCCCGAGAGAGGTGAGCGCGTGGCACCTCGAGGAATGACGAGGTTCTTAACGAAGTGAGAGAACGACGTCGTGATGGGCAAGACCGGTGTTGTCATCGATATATCCCGGTCCCGAGGTGACAAAGCCGTGAGCGAGGTAAAAGTTGAGGGCAGTATCTCGCGCCCTCGCCCACACTTCATCAACGGACAGACTTCGACCCAACTCGATGCCTGACCGCAGAAGGGCCTGTGCTGCGCCTTGCCCGCGATAGTTCGGATGGCTTGCCATCCCTCGAAGTTGTAAACCGTTGATGGTCTGATGTTGACGATTCCGTTGAAACCAACTCGAGATCGCAATGATCTCCCGGCTTGCAGGGTCTGAGACCGCCAAGTGAATTGCGGTCTCATCACCGTCAAAATTGACGTCGGTTGTCCGAGTGCCGTCTCGTAATACGCGTCGACGCAAGCCAAAGGTGTCAGCCGCAGAAACGACCTGAACATGCCATTGGCTGCTCTCTGTCAATTCAGGTGAAACGACACCGTCATGAATTCGAAGCAGCTGTGTGCCAGCACGTTCCGCTTCTTTTCGATGGTGGGTGACCCATATCGCAGTTGTTTGAGAGGTGGAGAGCACATTGACGAGGTCGTGAAGCAAGCGGTCGTGGAGAGAGTCATCGAGTCCGGTGAGAGGTTCGTCGAGCAGCAACAGTTCAGGCGCCGGAGCGAGTGATCGGGCGCGAGCGATCCGTTTCGCCTCTCCTCCTGAAAGTTCGCCGATGGCGCGTCCGCCGAAACCTTCGAGCCCGACGAGTTCGAGCACTTCCGATACCCGAACATCGCATTCAGATCGCCGGATGCCCTTCCGCCGAAGCCCGTACGCAACGTTGTCTGCAACATTGAGATGCGGGAAGAGTTGGTTGTCTTGAAAAACAAGCCCGATATTGCGTTGTGCGGTCGGAACGTAGGTGATCTCCCGGTCATCGAGTTGCAGGGTGCCACCATCAACATTGATAAGGCCCGCAATTGCTAAAAGGAGTGTCGATTTTCCGCTCCCTGACGGCCCAACGATGACGGTGGTGGTTCCGTGCGGCACATCGAACGAGGCCTCGGTGATAACGGGATGGCCTCCACGTGCAATGCGCAACTGGTCAACGTGAAGAGAGCTCATCGTCTTCTTCGATCCGATGACATGTCGAGAGCGACCACGATTCCCATTGTGACCGATGCGAGGATGATCGATAGCCCATAGGCCCGCGCTCTGAAATCTCCTCCAGTGCGCGAAAGAAGTCGTTCGATCACAATTGGAAGAGTTTCACCACCGCTTCGCGACAGCATGCTGGTCGCTCCAAATTCGCCAAGCGAGATCGCAGCGGCAAAGCCCGCACCGGCCAGAAGCGGTACCGTAACGACGGGAATGACCGAGTGGGCAAGAGCTCTCACCGGGTGAGCTCCGAGTGTTGATGCGGCGTCTACTTGTTGACGGTTGAGCGTTGACAGCGCTCCAATGGCTGGCCGAATGACAAATGGGGCTGCAATGAGTGCGTGACCGAGGGGAACCATGAGTGACGATGCCCGCCAGTCGACGGGAGGCACATCGAAGGTGATGAGAAGTCCGAGGCCGAGAGTGACCGCAGAAATTCCGAGCGGGAGCATTGCACTGAGATCAATCGCTCGGCCAAATTGTGGTGACGCTGCTGTTGAGGCGATGACAAGTACTGCGAGGACGACTGCAAATGCCGTTGCGATCAAGGCCGTCGTGAGCGACGTCACGATTGCCCGAGCAGGATCAATGCCGAGCCGCAATCCGGGCCGAATCGATGTGTCGAGCAGGTTCGACCATCCTGAGGCACTCAACTTGCCGTTGACCGTGAACGACCCGTAGATGAGGGCGAGTAGTGGGGCGGTGACGAGTGCGCAGCTTGCGGCGACAACGAAAGCTGATCTTCGGGAAATGGGCTGTCGATATCCGTGCCGATGGGGGGCTTGCCGTCGTCTCACATTGAGCCATACGACAAGAGCGAGGGAGAGGGTGACGAGTTGAATCAGAGCAAGAACTACGCCCCGATCGACGCGCCCGACGATGATCGTTTCACGCCATATCTCGACCTCGATCGTTGTCGCAGTGGAAGACCCGAGTATCCGGATGATGCCAAAACTGGTGAAACATAATGCGAAGACGACGGCCGAAAGACCGAGCAGTGTGGGACGCAACAGCGGGAGTGTGATCGTCCGAAAAAGTTCAGTCGGGCGAGCGCCGAGCACAGTCGCTGCCCGCTCCAGTTCAGTTGGCATTGGTGCGGCAGCAATGCCTCTCACAATGATCGCCAAGTTGAACAACGTGTGTGCGAGCACGATTGGTAGTAGCCCGTCAGGGTCGCCGGGAAGTAGCGCTCGTACGCCTGCGGCCATCACGACGGTTGGCATGACGAAGACGGCAGCGAACATACTCAAGACGAGTTGACGGCCTCGGAAGTCAGATCTCGCAATGATGAGCCCTGGAATGATGCCGAGGGTGACGGTAGCCAGGGTTGAGAGGGTTGCTTGGAGGGTCGTGAAGCCAAGCACTTCCCAGGTGCGGGAATCAGTGAACGTCGACCCGATGGCATCGATGCTGATGGCGTGAACGATGAGCATCGCAACGGGCACGACGACGAACCCGAGGGCAATGACGCTAGGGGGAATGGTGGTCGCGCTGATGAACCAGCGCGGTGGCTGATTTAGCCGGTGATGTCGATCCATTGCTCGACCCATTCGGCTCTACCGGTATCGATCTCTGTTGGGGTGAGCGCTGGTGGAGTCTCTGGGATGACCGCATGGTCAACGAACACTTGGTCGAGTTCAACATCAGCAACAGGGAACACGTAGAGGTTGAGTGGGATGTGCTGTTGGAATGTGCTGCTCACCAAGAAATCCACAAGTTGACGAGCCTCATCAGATGCCTCGGTTCCGCGAAGCACTCCAGCGAATTCAACCTGGCGATAGCAGGTGTCTTCGATCACGCCGGTTGGGGCGACCGATGCGTTCGGGTCGTCGCCGTAGAGCACCTCGAACGGCGGGCTTGAGCCGTAGCTGACGACGAGTGGTCGGTCACCGCCGGCACGAGTGAACGCACCGTAGTAGGCCTCTTCCCAATCGTTGGTGACGAGCACGTCGTTGTTGACGAGTTCCTGCCAGTAGGAGGCCCATCCATCACCGAGACGAGCGATGGTGCTGAGCAAGAACGCGAGCCCGGGTGATGAGGTGCCAGGGTGTTGCACCGCGAGCAGACCCTTGTAGGCCGGATCGGTAAGTTCATCGAGCGAGGTGGGAGGTTCGAGGCCGTTATCGGCAAACCATGATCGGTCGTAATTCACGCACACATCTCCGAAGTCGACCGGGGTGACGATGCCATCGCCGAGACCAACGAGTTGTGCGTCAAATGTGGACGCCGCATCAGCAACATATGGCTCAAAGACATCTGCTGCTGTTGCCCGACTCAGCAGAGTGTTGTCGATGCCCCACATGACGTCGCCTTCGGGGTTACCGCTCGCAAGCACCGCTTTTGTCACCATCGTTCCCGTGTCGCCGGCGTTAAGAATGGTTACGGTGATTCCGGTGTCTTCGGTGAACTCTGCAAGAGCATCATTGAGATCGGTGTCGGCTGCTGGAAACGACGAATAGGTAACGAGCGTGAGTTCGTCGACGCTATTCGAGCAACCGGTGGTTGTTCCGGCGAGGAGAATGCCGAGCGAGACAGCGAGGAAACGGTTGTTCATGTTTAGCCTTTGTTGGGGAGTTGATGGAAGATTGCGAGCACGCCTTCTCGGACGGTGATCGCAACATCGCCTTCGACGATGTTGCTCACTCCACGTCCGCTGAGCACGGTCAATGACTCATCGTCAAGCGACCATTTCGTGCCGGTCATCGTGATGCCGTTACACGGTGCGGAAAGGGCCATCACCGACAGCGTGCTGTTGAGTGGGGGAGTGAGTGTGGCGCGACCGGGCCCGTGAACGATGGTTGCGAGATTGTCACCCCACTGCAGGGAAACATCGGGGATGCTCGTCACGTCTTCATCGAGTAGTGCACCGATGACGGCAAGTGTGTGGTCGAGGCGATCACCGCCACCTGAGATGACGATGAGGCGGGCTGGCACCCGACGCACCGCAAGTGAAATGGCGAGTTGTGTGTCGGTGTCGTCTTTTTCGGGGGAGTATTCATGGACAGTCGCATGCTGATGGGCCCATTTCAGGCCGCGCCGTGAGATCGAGTCGAAATCACCGACAACTTCTTTGGGGATGAGCCCGACGGCTCGGGCATGGTCGACACCAGAATCTGCAGCAATGACGTAGGCGTCGTCAGGGATATGTGCGACTGACTGGGGTTGGATCCGTTCGGCTCCCAACACGACAACCACGGTCTCGTCGATATTGGTGAAATTGGTGTTCAAGTTGTCCCTCCGCCGGCATTACCCGGATCAGGTTGTACGGGTCGGTGACATGTGGCCACCCTCTCAGCCCACCGTCGTGAGCTCCCCTATCACTGCTGTCATATATCGTAGCGAGTTACTGGTCGAGGAGCGAGTTCAGCGCACCTTCTGCACAGGGTGCGTCATCTCGATCGACGTCGGTAATCCGTGAAAGGTAACTCACCGAGACGTAGCCTGCTTCAACCGCTCCACCGTCAGTGTGGTCGGGTAAGTCGATTGCGTCGCCGTAGGTGAACTCAACTTCGTAGGTACCGCCCGTGCCGCCAATCGGTTTTAGCGAGGCGGTCGACATGCTTCGAATTGTGCGATAGTCGATCGTGGTTCGCTTCCAACCTTTGAGATCTGCGAGTTCAAGCTTTGGAACGTTGATAGTCGCAATGATCGGTTCTTCGGGAAGTCCGTCGGCGAGGAGTCCTTTGAGTCAGTGTTGCGCAACGGTTGCAGGCGTTTCCCAGATTTGGTTGAGCACGATGTCATCCCACGCTTGGCCTTCCACACCCCAGCCCGAGACGGCCTGGCTGACGGCGACTCCACTGAGACCACCGTTGCGGGCGGTAAGGCATGCGCCGATGGTTCCCGAGTGATACACCGACCTCCCGACGTTCGCTCCTGGATTAATCCCAGAGACAACAAGATCGAATGGTTCACCGAATGCACCGAGACGACCCATGAAGGCGCAAAGCCCGGGAGGTCCTGCGACCGCCCAAGATTCAGGAACTCCATCGATGTGGGCTTTCTTGACTTGGGGCTTATTTCGGTAGATCGCAGAAATCGCTGCGCCCGCACCCGATTGGTCGCCGTCAGGAGCGGCGACGACAACATCGCCGAGGGGGGTCATTGCTCGAGCGAGATAGTGAAGTCCGAGCGAATCGATACCGTCATCGTTGGTTACGAGAATGCGCACCCCTTCTTCCTAGTGGATGCGGGTGACGTAACGGCAACTACGAGGTGAATTTCTGTGTGTTCTCCATCGATCGTTTACCGGTGATGACGACGAGGATCGAACCAATGATGACCAATGCCATGCCGGGAGCCTGTTTGATCGAGATGGTCTCTCCGAGAAATACCCATGCAAGAAATGTCGACTGTGCCGGTTGGCCCGCCTGGATCATGCTGATGGTGGCGATGGGAACGATCTTCTGGGCGAATACGAGCAGACTGTGGGCGATCACCCCGGTGAGTACCGCGAGGATGAAGATTGACCCCCAGGTCTTCGAATTGTCGGGAATGAACGCATCGGATGCGATGAGAAGGGCAACCGGGGTCGCAGCAACCATCGCAACTGGCATCATCACCGCCATGAAATCGACGGTGGTCACACCGTGGGCCCGCGCACGCTTGGTGAGAAGTAGGTAGCTGAGAAATGCACAGAACGCGGTAGCGACCAGGAGGTCACCTTCAACGGTTGCAACACCGTTTGCTGGGCCGAATGACAGCACGATCGCAATTCCCGCAAACGAGAAGACACCCCATCGCAGCGCTTTCCATTGTGGGCGCTCTCGGAAGAAGAGAAATCCGAGAGGGGCGAGCACGATCGGGGCAAGGGCATTGATGAACTCAAGGTGAGCAACGCTTGTTTTCGTTGCGGCAGTGAACATCACGGCGATATTCGCTCCGAAGAGCAGTGCGGCGGGGGTTACATATCTCCACGTTGCTCGTGACGGGAATGGCACGCCTTTCGCGAACCGTCGATAAATAAGAAAAACCCACCACAACACGGTCGCAACCGCAAGGCGCCACCATGCAATGACCGAACCAGGGGTGCCAGGCCATTTGATGACGACATATGAAAGCGCAAAGCATGTCGAGGCTCCTAGGACGGCCAGTGGGCCGAGCAGTGCGGTAGGGCGAAGCTTGCGAGGTTCTTCAGCTGGGGTTATTGGCAAGGGTTAGTTGCCTCCAATGGCAAGCCATGATGCCGCGACGTCGGCATCACCGGCGATATCAATTTCGCCGGCCGCGCCTTGACGACCCCACAGACCAGCAAACATCGCCGCGGCAGGGCCGCGGAGCGCGGCGTCGCCCTTCGCATGCTCTCGGGTGATGACAAGCCCATCGTCTGATGGGACGATAAGCCATTCGCCGTCGACATCGGTGCAGTGGATGTGCAGGGTTGTCGTCGGTACGGTCACGCCCTCGCCGGACAACACTCGGGGCAGAGCAACAGTGAGGTATTCGTCGATGCCATCCGATGCCATCTCAGCTTCAATATCTGGGGTCATTGAACATGTGAGTTGGGCATCGAGCAGGTGGATTGTTGTTTCGTGGGTGAGGCGTCGGAGCCAGAAGCCAGCGAGTTGAGGTGGTTGAAACGGATGCCAGGTCGGTGCCGATGGGTCAACGCTGCGAAGCGCATCGAGCGCATCGGTCGCGCTTGTGGTGAACCAGTCGTGCAGTTCGTCTGGCGAATCGGGCCGGCTCACTGCACCTCGTTCAGGCATTGCGGCCGTTCGCAGCGCAACGGCGGCCCATCGGTACACCCACCCAACATGGGTTGCGAGGGCGGCGAGGTCCCAATCGCCACAGGTCGGCACTGCGGCGTCGAGCGGTTGAGTTTCGATGAGCGATGACATAGCAGCGCTCTCGGTAGTGAACCGGGAAATGTACTCCGATGGGTCCTTGGGGCAGAAAAGGTAGGAATCGACCGTCATGTACGACGACGGTAGCCTGCGAGCATGGGTCAGAACGATGACATGAAAAGTCCTTTCGCCGATGCAGCGGAATCAGCTCCTGCTGACACGATTGTGGAGATCACTGATAGTGCGCTCGAGATGATGAGAGAACTGCGCGCATCTGAGGCTGACGCAGATTCGTTGGGTCTTCGTCTCGCCATTGCATCGGCCCCGGGGGAGGATTTCCGTTACGACCTGAGTTTCGAAGAATTCCTTACCGCAGCGTTTACCGATGAGGTTCGAACGATCGGTGACTTCAAGGTCATCATTCCCGCAGACTCGGTGGAGTTCTTGCAGGGCGCAGTGCTCGACCACAACGAGGCGCAAGGTCTCGTCATTCGAAACCCGAATCGTCCAGCTGCTCCGGTCGTCGACGGTCTAACGAATGGTGATGCGCTCTCCGCCGAGGTTGAAGCGGTGCTCTCAAGCGATGTGAACCCCGCTCTTGCAAGCCATGGCGGATTTGTCACCTACATCGGTCACGATGGTGAAGGCATGGCGTATCTTACGATGGGTGGTGGCTGCCATGGTTGCTCGATGAGCAAAGCCACCATGCTTGACGGCGTGCAGACAATGCTCGTTGAAGCGGTCCCCGCAATTACCGGTGTGCGTGATCTCACCGACCATTCGACCGGAGCGAACCCCTACTACAACTAGACGCAGCCTTGCGCAACCGGCTTCGGCCGTTCAGATCGATGACAGCGAGCTATCAAGGTCGTCCCACAGGTCATCGACGTCTTCGAGGCCGATTGACATGCGAACGAACCCAGGGTGGATGCCCATCGCCCGACGGGCATCTTCATCAAGACCTGAATGGGTTGTCGTCCACGATTCACAGATGAGGGTCTCGGGGCCGCCGAAAGAGGTTGCGCAGCGCAGAAGGTTGAGGCGTTCAACAAGCCGTGCGAAGCCGTCGCCGTCGCTCATTTGAAACGACACCACCGACCCGAAGCGAAACATTTGCGCAGCCGCCCGATCATGTTGCGGATGTTCGGGAAGACCGGGGTAGTGCACAGCCGTAATCGCTGAATGCGACGCGAGGCGCAAGGCAATGTCGAGAGCCGTGTCGCTCTGTCGCTGTTGGCGCACATCAAGTGTGCGAATACCGCGTAGCGCAAGCATGGCATCAAATGGTGATGCCGAAGCGCCGTGCAGAATGCCGTAACGCCAGATGTCGTCGAGGAGTTCTTGTTCACCGGACACCACACCGAGCGTTGCGTCGTTGTGACCAGCGATTCCTTTCGTTGCAGAATGCAACACGAGATCAACCCCATGTCGAATCGGTTGTTGGCCGAACGGTGTCGCAAGGGTTGAGTCCACCATGGTGAAGGGCCCTTTGATGGCGCCGAGTTCATCGAGGTCAACGATGTCGAGCGTGGGGTTTGATGGGGTTTCTGCGATGACGAGCATCGTGCGACCAGGAATCACCGCAGCGGCCATCGCTCCAGGTTTGCTGCCGTTTACCCATGTTGTCTCGATACCCATTCGGGCGACAGGGCCGTTGAGGAACGTGGCGGTGGTTCCATAGATCTGGGTGGTGGCAACAATGTGACTGCCGGTCGAACACAAGGCGAAGACAACACTCGCAAGAGCGCCCATGCCAGAGGCAAATGCAAGTGCCCCTTCGGCATCTTCGATGTCGGCAACAGCATCGGCGAACGCCGACACCGTCGGGTTGCCGTGACGCGAATAAAACTCGTCGGGCCCCACTGTGTGGGCCATGTCATAGGCGTGCTCAGCAGAATCTGATTCCCACACAGCGGTCGCCCAGATCGGCACCGACAGCCCGCGATCGTTCGCACCGCGGCCACTCGAGATTGCTCGGGTGGCCTGATCGTGTGAAGAGTTCTCGCTCACCGGTCGTACGGTACCGGCGGTTACAGGCGCTCCAGCACCTGAGAGTGAAGCACTCCATTACTACTCATCGCAGTTGGGCCGGCATGGCTCGGTTCGCCGAGGTGATTCGTGAATGTTCCACCGGCCTCCTCGACAAGAAGTCGAACTGCGGCCAGATCGTAGGGCTGAACACCGACAGCGTCGACCGCAACATCGATTGCACCCTCGGCAACGAGACAGTGCTGCCAGAAATCGCCGACCCCTCGTGAGCGACGAGCGGTCATCGTGAGATCAGTGAGCGCTTCCGCATGGCCGAGTTCGCGCCAGCCATCGTTCAATGTCACGTTCACTTGAGCGTCAGCGATGTTGTCGATGCCCGAAACGGTACATTTGCGGCCATCGGCCCAGGTGCCGCCACCTTTGGTCGCCCACCAGCGGCGACCGAGCGCAGGAGCGGAGACGACGGAAACACAGAGTCCGTCATCGGCATGGTGAAGGGCGATAAGGGTCGCCCAAATCGGGATGCCTCGCGTGAATCCCGAGGTGCCGTCGATCGGGTCAACGATCCATTGCCACGGTGACAACTCATTGCCCGTGACACCGTGTTCTTCGCCGAACAGGCTGTGGTCGGGTCGAGCGGCGAGCAGGTGTTCTGAGAGTTGCCGTTCGGCGTCTCGGTCGGCTTCGGTTACCTCTGAACGATCTGACTTGTACTCAACGCTGAACGAACGATTCTCAAACGCAGGCAATGTGATGGCATCGCAGAGATCGGCAAGTTCAAGGGCGAGCGAGAGGTCGTCGCGGAACGCGGAAGCAGATGTCGACACGCCGTCACCCAAATTCGGGAGAGCGCCGATCCCGTAAGGCGGCGAGACCCTCTGCTGCATCACCACCGAGGAAGTTCAACATTTCGTACGCAAGTGAAGCCTCGAATGCTGGAAGCGCCTGACGCAGCCAGTGGTTGAGTGCTCGTTTTGTGAACTTGATCGCATCGTTCGGGCCAGTTGCAAGTGTCTGGGCGATTCGCATCGCTTCGGGCAGCACGTCATCACCATCGACTGCTTTTGATACGAGCCCGATGCGTTCTGCCTCAGCACCATCGATGAAATCGGCGGTCATGAGGTAGTACTTCGCTCTCGCCATGCCGCAGAGCAGTGGCCAGATCGCAACCGCGTGGTCGCCGGCCGCAACTCCAAGACGGATGTGGCCGTCGGTGAACTTCGCGGCGCGGTCGATGATGCTGATGTCGGCCATCAATGCAACTGCGAGCCCCGCTCCAACCGCGACCCCATTGATCGCCGACACGACGGGGGTATCGCATTCGATGAGCGTTCGAACGATGTCGCCAGCCTCTTTCATCACCGTCATCGTCTGTGGGTAGTTGCCGACCTGCTTGGTGATCCACTCGAGATCACCACCTGCGGAGAAGGCATTTCCCTCACCGGTAACCACCACCACTCGAACGTCAGGGTCGCGATCGAGGTCGATGAACACCGTTGCGAGCTCGGCGTGCATGACCTCGTCGGTTGCATTCAGTTTTCCCGGGTTGTTCAACGTGACAAGTACGACGCCATTGTCATGATCGGTGAACTCGAGACGGGTGTAGCGGCTTCTCCACTCAGCAGATGAACTCATGGTTCGATCCTATGCGGGAGAGGGTGCTCTCAGCCGAGGGCGGAGCGAATGCGGGTGACGACGTTGTCGGCGTCGAGGTCGAACTTGGTGAAGAGTTCGTCAGGGGAGCCGTGGGGGATGAACACGGTTGGCAGGCCAAGGTTGATGCACTGCGGCGAGGTGCCTGGCGATGCGGAGAGGCGTTCGTTGACCGATCGGGTGAGCATCGCACCGATGCCGCCTTCGACGATGCCATCTTCAATCGTGACAACAAGTTGGTGCCGTGCTGCATCGTCGAGCATGTCGGGATCGAGAGGTACACAGGAGCGAACATCCCAAACCGAGCATTCGATGCCATCGGCGGCGAGTTTGCCAGCAACGATTTCAGCGGTTGCAACCATGCGACCTACTGCGCAGATCACCACTGGTGCAGGCTCGGTTGGTGTCACAACTTTTCGAGCACTGAGACCCGTACCGACCCCGTCAGTCGCTCGTGGAGCACCGCCGCGCGGATAGCGAATGACGATCGGGCCGTCATCGGCGAGGTCGACCGCATCTGACAGCATTTGTTCGAGTTCATCTGCATTCGATGGCGCTAGCACACGCATGCCAGGCACCTTTGAGAGCAGGGCGAGGTCATAGACGCCGTGATGGCTCGCACCATCGGGGCCAGTGATTCCCGATCGGTCGAGGCAGAACACCACTGGCAAACGGTGAAGGGCAACGTCGTAGACGACTTGGTCCCACGCCCGAGATAAGAACGTTGAGTAAACAGCAACGACCGGTCGTAGACCAGCCATCGCCATGCCGGCTGCACCAGTGACCGCATGTTGCTCGGCGATGCCAACATCGAAGACTCGGCCAGGGAACCTCTCCTGCATTGGGATAAGACCGGTCGGTCCTGCCATCGCTGCGGTAATACCGACGATGCGGTCATCGCGCTCTGCAATGTTCAGCATCGTGCGAGAGAACGCCTCGGTGTAACCGGTGGGGCCACTCGGAGGAGGCCCTGACAGTGGGTCGAAGACAGGGGCATCGTGCAGGTGCTTTTCATCGTCTGATTCAGCGGGGGCGTAGCCACGTCCCTTCTGGGTGAGCACGTGGACGACGATTGGTCCTTCTTCGCTGAGTTCTTCGGCTTGGCGGAGCGCACTTTCGAGAGCCTCGATGTCATGGCCATCGATTGGTCCGGTGTAGCGAACGCCCAGGGCTTCAAAGAATGATGGCGGTTGAAGAAATTCGCGCACACCAGCTTTGAAGGCATCCAACGCTCGCTCAGCCTGGGTGCCGATGCCTGGGAGTTCGTGAAGGAAGCGCTCAATCTTTCGCTGGCGGCGCACGTACACCGGGTTCATGCGAATGTCGGTGAGCGCACTAGATAGTGACGAGGTGATGCGGTCGGTGAAGCTTGGGTGGCTTGAGCGTTCGTCTTCTTGCTGGGCATTCGCCCACAGGTTTGACACGGTCGGCGCATAGCTGCGGCCGTTGTCGTTCAGCACGATGATGACGCGCCGTTTTGAGTGGCCGAGGTTGTTGAGCGCTTCAAATGACATTCCGCCGGTCATCGCCCCGTCACCAATAACAGCAACGATGTGACGATGGTCGGTGGTGCCTGCATCTCGACCGACGGCGAGGCCGTAGGCGTAACTCAGAATGGTCGAGGCATGGCTGTTCTCAACGAAGTCGTGGCGGCTCTCTTCTCGTGAGGGGTAACCCGAGAGGCCGTCGGCTCGGCGGAGTTCATCGAATTGGGCTTGTCGGCCGGTGAGCAGTTTGTGCACGTAAGCCTGGTGCCCGGTATCCCACAAAATGGCATCGGTTGGTGACTCAAAAACTCGGTGTAGCGCAATTGAGAGTTCAACAGCGCCCAGGTTTGATCCGAGGTGGCCTCCGTTGCTGGCGACGGCATCGACAATAACTTCACGTAGTTCGTACGCGAGTTCGGGTAGCTGTGCCGCAGGCAGACGCTTTAGGTCGTCTGGGCCGTTGAGGGATTCCAACAACATGGTGAATGAAACGCTACCTCGCCTGCTGTCTCGATGTCGTCGGGTGCTCGCACTTCGTTCGGCGATGAAGGTGCGAGCGACACGCCACAACCCTGTCTCGTAGCATGTAGAGATGATCGAAAGTGATGTTCTCGACCGAGTGTTGAACGAGGCCCGTTGCCATGGTGCGGGATTTGCTGAGGTGTATGCCGAAGACCGCCGCAATACGGGAGTTGCATTTGATGACGGACGAGTTGACGGGGTGTCATCAGGTCGTGACCGTGGAGCCGGAATTCGCGTGGTGAACGGGGTGACGACTGGATACGCCCATACCTCAGATCTCAGCGAGCGGGGTCTGCTTGCTGCTGCTCGGGCAGCCGCTGATGCAGCCGGTTCAGCCGATGGTGGCTCTGTCGTTGTCGCTCTTGACGACAAGAGGTCAGGCGCGGGCACGAAGGTCGAGGTCGACCCGCAGGCGGTGCCGAAGGCACGTCGGGTCGAGATGTTGACCGAGGTCGATGAGATTGCGCGCAGTATCAGTGGTGCAGTTACTCAGGTGAGTGCAGGTCTCAGTGACAGTTACCGCTCAGTACTGATCGCGAATTCTGACGGCGTCTTCGTCACTGATGAAGTCACTCGAGTGCTGTTTCGCGTGAGCGTCGTCGCAGACGGCGACCTTGGTATGCAGACAGGCGCCGAGTCGCTCGGGTTTACCGGTGGTTGGGAGGTCTTCGATCGTTATTCGCTCGCTGATCTCGCAACCGAGGCGGCAGAACAAGCGGTTCGGAAACTTCATGCTCGACCTGCTCCTTCCGGGCAGTTACCGGTGGTGATCGCGCAGGGTACTGGCGGAGTGCTGTTCCATGAGGCCTGCGGCCACGGGTTAGAGGCCGACCACATTGCGAAGGGTGCGAGTGTGTATGCGGGTCGAGTGGGCGAACTTGTTGCGTCTCCGCTGGTGACGCTCGTCGACGACGGCACCGTTGATGGCGAGTGGGGTACGAGGTCATTTGACGATGAGGGTCAGCCAACCCGTCGAAATGTGCTCATCGAAGATGGTGTGCTCGTCGATTACATGTGGGATCACATTCGGGCGCGAGATGAACAGAGGTCACCGTCGGGTAACGGCCGCCGCCAGGATTACGCAAGCCTCCCGATGGTTCGCATGACAAACACGTTTGTGCTCGCCGGAGAGGATGACCCCGATGACATCATTTCGTCTACCGAGCACGGGGTCTATGTCGCCAAACTTGGCGGCGGCAGTGTGAATACTGCCTCTGGTGATTTCGTGTTCGGAATGCGTGATGCGTACCTCATTGAGAACGGCCAGATCACTGAGCCTCTGCGTGAAGGAAATCTCATTGGTAACGGGCCTCAAGTTCTCAGCGATATCGACATGCTGGGCGCGGACTTCTCAATGGGTGGTCCAGGTACCTGCGGCAAGGACGGTCAAGGAGTCCCGGTCGGTACAGGTCAGCCGACCCTTCGTGTGTCATCGATGACGATCGGCGGGACGGCTGCGTGAGCGAGTCTGATAGCAATTCAGAACTGTTCGCGCTTGCCGATTCGTTAATCGACACCGCAAACCCGAGCGAGCAGATCGAGGTCTATATCTCAAGAGGTTCGAGCACTGAAGTTCGGGTTCATAACGGCGACGTCGAGCACTTTGTGTCAGCGATGTCATCAGGAATTGGCATCAGGGTGATCAACGATGGTCGTACCGGGTTCGCACACGCCGGAACACTCGATGCTGAGATCGCATCGCAGGTGCTGGCTGAGGCTCGAGAAAATGTGAGCTTTAGTTCGGTAGATGAGTGGGCGGCCCTTGCCGAACCCGACGGCGTCGACGTGACCGAACAGGAGCTTTGGAGCGACGAGCTTGAGAGTTATCCAACCGCCGACAAGATCGAACTTGCGAAGAAGCTCGAACAGATCACGCTCGATCGCGATTCGCTAATTCGTGTTGATGACACCAATTTTGTTGATGGCGGTGGCGAAGGTCTTGTGGTGACGACGACGGGTATTCGCCGATACGGCCGATCAAACTCGTGTTACCTCAGTGTGTCGACACTGGCCGACGACACCGATGGCACGCGAACTGGTTTTGGCTTTGCTGTCGGGGCGCACCCGGGAGAATTCGATGTTGAACGTGCAGCTCGTGATGGGGTCGACCGGGCGACTCGCCTCCTGGGTGCAACAAAGCCGGCATCGCGCTCGACGACGGTTGTGCTCGACCCGTTTGTTGCCTCTCAACTTTTGGGCATCATTGGTTCAACGTTGAGTGGCGATGCAGTGGTGCGAGGGCGAAGCCTTTTTGCTGATCGAGTGGGGGAATCGATTGCGGCCCCCACATTCACCTTGGTTGATGATCCGACCGATCGGCGGGCCTACACCGCAACCGATCTTGATGGCGAGGGCCTTGCGGCCCGGCGCAATGTGTTGATCGATGAGGGTGAGCTGCGCGGATTTGTGCATTCCAGCTATTCGGCCCGACGGGCGGGTGAGGGCACGACAGGAAACGCGTTGCGAGGCGGATATGCGGGGTCGCCTTCGGCTGGTTGCCATGCATTGCAGTTGGTTGCAGGTGAGCGGGCGCAGGCAGATCTCATCGCATCGATTGATGACGGCGTGCTGATCGAGGGTGTGAGCGGTTTGCATTCGGGGGTGAACACCGTGAGTGGCGATTTTTCTGTTGGAGCAACCGGGATGTCGATTCGCAATGGAGCGATTGCCGAGCCGGTTCGAGAGTTCACGATCGCGAGCACGATTCAACGTCTTCTCAACGACATCGTTGAGGTTGGTGCTGATCTCGAATGGTTGCCGATGCGCGCATCGGCGCCGTCGCTTGCCATTCGTGATGTGATGGTGTCAGGAAGTTCATAGCCATTGGATATGTTCCACGCGCTCGTGCTCGGCCTCGTGCAGGGCTTTACCGAGTTCTTGCCGATCTCGTCAAGCGGACACCTTGAACTTGTCCCTCGAGCAGTTGGGTGGAGTCGCCCTGAAGGCTCAGCTGCTCAAGCGTTTGACGTTGCGTTGCATTTCGGAACATTGCTCGCAGTGGTTGTGCATTTTCGTCACGATCTTCGCCGCTATGTCGTCGACGGTCTTCATGCAGCGAGGAATCGGTCGACAGCATCGACCGAGGGGCGGCTGGCATGGCTGTTCATCGTGTCGGCGATACCGGCTTCAGTTGCTGGCCTGGTGCTGAACTCGTGGATCGATGAGCGTCTGGGAACTCCGAAAGTCATCGGTTGGTCATTGATTGGATTTGGGCTCTTGCTGTTGGTTGCTGACCGGGCAGCGCAGAAACGACCATTGCAGTCGTTGACGTTGCGCGACGCAACCACGATCGGGTGTGCTCAGGTGCTCGCTTTGAACCCTGGAACCTCGCGTTCAGGGATCACGATCTCGGCGGGCAGGTTGCTCGGGCTTGAGCGTGAGGCAGCGGTTCGCTTTTCGTTCGTGATGGGCATTCCGGTGATCTTCGGCGCGTTCGTGTATGAGATGGCGCAACTGGTGTCAGACGGTGTTCCAGACGGGTTGGCCGGAGCGATGGTGGTCGGTGGCGTGACGTCGCTTCTGTCGGGTTGGCTTGCGGTGGCAGGGTTGTTGCGGTTCGTGCAGACTCGCTCATTCACGCCGTTCGTCGTCTACCGAGTCATTCTCGGTGTGGTCGTGCTCGTTGTGGCGTACCGTTAGTCGCCGGAAGTTGCCGTCGAGTTCTTTTACCGCGAGTTGCCGGTAGCGCATGCAAGTTCTTGCACGAGGCGCTGACGATCTGCCATCAACAGTGCGAACAGAGTGAGTGCGGTGAGCACGGTGGCGACGTCAACGATGAGCGGATGTTGGGCTCGCCACCGTCGTGCCTGTGAAGCTCGATTGATGAGCGCTGTGCGCAGGCGTACAACCCGCAGGTGAGAGGAAGTGGGGAAGTGTTGGGGGCTCGCCATGACGCGACCACGATGTCAGGTCAATTGCTTGTTGACGACGTCGTCGACGAACTCGTTGAGGTCGACGATGATGAGGTGTCAGATGACGCAGACGAATCAGACGAAGTTGACGAGCTTGGCGTGCTCGACGTCGAGGAGGTTGACTTGCTTGACGATCCTCCTCGACTGTCGTTTTTGTAAAAGCCGCCACCCTTAAATGTCACACCAACCGGCTGAAAGACTTTCTTTACCGCAAGCACCTCGCCTGAATCGGGATGGGCATATTCGGTAAGTGCATCATCGCTAAACGACTGCTGCACCTCGATGGTCTCTCCGGTGTCAACGAATTTGTATACGTAAGTTGGCATGGCAGTTCGCAGGATATCGTCGGACACGTGGAGGTACGAACTCTCGTCATCCCAGCAGCCGGGCTTGGCACGCGGTTTCTTCCGGCAACGAAGGCGGTGCCAAAAGAACTCATGCCGATCGGAGACACCCCTGCGATTCAGTTGGTGATCGATGAGGCTGTTGGCGCAGGAATCGATCACGTCGTCATCGTCGGCAGTAGCGCAAAGCCTGCGCTTGAGCAGTATTTCGCTGCTCGTCCAGATCTCGAACGCATGTTGCGTGCAAAGGGGAACGATGCCATGGCTGATCGTCTCGCATCGATCGGGCGAGATTGGAGGGTGAGCATTGTTCACCAAGAAGATCCCAAGGGTCTCGGACACGCCGTGGGGTGTGCGTCCAGCGTTGTCGATGGTGACGCGTTTGTCGTGTCGCTCCCTGACGAAATCATGGGCGGGTCGCAATTCCTTCAGAAGATGATTGACGTCTGCACAACGACTTCAGGCAGCGTTGTTGGGTTAATGGAGGTTGACCGCTCGGAAGTCTCGGCCTACGGGGTTGTTGCGCCCCAAGCAGAGATGGTTGATGGAGTCGTAAAGGTTGGCGATCTTGTTGAGAAGCCGGCGATCGACGAAGCGCCGAGCTCGTTGATCATCATTGGTCGATACGTCTTGACGGTTGACATTTTTAGAGAGATTGCCCAACTCACCCCCGGAGCTGGTGGTGAACTTCAACTCACTGATGCGATCCGCGCTCAGGCGCAGCGTTCACCATTGCATGGGGTCGAAACCATGGTGAACCGTTGGGATACAGGAACTCCAGCAGGCTTTCTCACCGCTGCAGTGGAAACGGCATTGCTCGGTGACGGGGTCGAAGGGTTAGATAGCGACCTTCGCGACATTGTTGAACGACATCGCTCGTGACGCCGGTCATCTCCGGCGGAATGCTCCTTCGATATCGAGCGGGAGGCCGTAGACGTCGACAGAAAACTCGGTGATCTCCCCAAGGTGTTCGACGTGAAATGTCGTGTCGCTCCGGCGGTGATAGTGACGAAACCCAACGGTGAGTCCGAGAGTTTCAACATCGACCTCAATGGCCTGAATGATTGCTGCGCCGTCGACAGCCGGCTGATTTCGGCGAGCGGGAACGAGATAATCGAACGGCGTGCAGCCGAGTGCCAGGTCGGTGCATCCATCGAGTTCTGGGCGATGCGCTCCGTTCATTTCACCCCAGCGCCCTTGGCCGTCGGTGCCAAGCCAAAGATCGGGTTCATCAAGATCGCGGAAGAGAAGAAATTGTCGGATTTCCCACATCGGTGAGAGGCGAACGACATATTGAATCTGTTCTCGGCTCACCATCCCCAAGGCAGTCCACGCTTCGTTTTCCCAGCGGAGCGTGAGTTCCTCGTGATGAGTGCCATCCCACGTATCCCATCGGGCCGTGAATCCATCGGCAGGAAACGGGGTGAACGCGCTCACCTGTCCAGTCTGCCGTGCGCAAGGCCGCCCGACTCGCGGTACGGTCAGAGTTGTGATTCCGTTGCCAGAGGCCCAATCGTTCGTTCTTGAGCGTTGTCCGGCGCGCTCGCCAATTGACTTGCCATTTGAAGAAACTGCGGGGTTGGTGCTTGCCGCCGACGTTGTTGCGAGCGAGTTGGTGCCACCATTCGATAACACTGCTGTCGACGGGTATGCCGTCATTGCGGCCGATGTCGCGGCTGCGAATGATGAGCCCGTTGATCTTCAGGTCGTCGGTGAAGTCGCCGCGGGCACGGCAACCGATCGAGTCTTGGCTCGTGGTGAAGCGATCAGGATCATGACGGGGGCACCCATTCCGGCTGGGGCCGACGCCGTTGTCATGGTGGAAGATTCTGAAATGGTCGGCGACGATGTCGTTCGATTGTCATCAAGCGTGAAGCCCGGAGACGCCGTGCGTCCTGCGGGTGACGATGTGCGCCCTGGTGAAGTCGTGTTGCCTGCAGGAACGTTCATCACTCCTCCGGTGTTAGGAGTGCTGGCGATGGTCAATGCGCTCACCGTGTCGGTGTATCCGAAGGTGAGAGCCGCCGTGCTATCGACCGGCGACGAACTCGTCGATGATGGTCGTCCGCTCGCGCCGGGGGAGATCCGTGAGAGCAATCGTCGGATGCTTGCAGTTGCGTTGCGCGATGCAGGGTGCGAGGTGATTGATCTTGGAACCGTTCGAGATGACGAGGTCGAACTTGAGCGAGTGTTGCGGTCTGCTGCTGCCGACTATGACGTTGTCGTATCGAGTGGCGGTGTGTCGATGGGTGATTCTGACGTTGTGAAAGCGGTGGTGGGCCGTATCGCTGACATGAGTTGGTTGCTGGTGGTAATTAAGGCGGCGAAGCCATTCTCCTTCGGGCTGCTCGACGGCACGCCGGTGTTCGGTCTTCCTGGCAACCCGGTCAGCTCGTTTGTGAGTTTTGAGATGTTCACTCGTCCGGCGCTGAAACAGATGATGGGTTCGCCTCGATTAGCTCGCCCGAGCGTCGTCGGGATCGTCGATGTTGCCCTTGAGCGGCGACCAGACGGCAAGACGCATTTGTTGCGGGTGCAAGCTGAATTTGCTGACGATGGGCGTTGCCATGTGGTGCCGGTTCGGGCTCAGGGAAGCCATCAACTTGCTGCAACGTCGTCGGCGACGGCGATTGCTGTCGTTCCCGATGGTGATGGGGTGCCCGTAGGGGGAGAAGTAGCTGTGCTTCTCCTTCTATCCTGAGGTGATGAACGCAGTGCAGCGCGATCTTGTCGACCCGTTTGGGCGGGTGATCCGAGATCTCCGCATCTCGGTGACTGATCGCTGTAACTTCCGCTGCACGTATTGCATGCCCGAAGAAGGTATGGAATGGCTCGATCGTGACGATGTGCTGAGTTTTGAAGAAATCGAGCGAATCTCGGCACTCTTCGTTCAGCGTTTTGGGGTTGAGGGAATCCGTCTCACGGGTGGAGAGCCGACGGTGCGGGCCGGGATTGTCACGCTCGTTGAAAAGTTGTCGCACCTTGGCGTCGACCTTGCGATGACGACGAACGCTTCGCGGCTGACCGCTCTTGCAGGAGACTTGAAGGCAGCGGGGTTACGGCGTCTCAATATAAGTCTTGACACGCTCGATCGCTCACGCTTTGCAGAGATGACTCGACGAGATGAACTTGATCGGGTGCTTGCCGGTATCGATGCCGCTCGTGATGCCGGTTTTGACCCGGTGAAGGTCAACGCGGTCATCGAGCGTGGTGTGAACGATGATGAGATCGTCGACCTGGCTCGTTTTGGTCGGGAGCGTGGTGTTGAGGTCAGGTTTATTGAGTTCATGCCGCTCGATGCATCAGGTGAGTGGGGTAACGACAAAGTTGTCGGTCAAGATGAAATTGTTGAGGCGATCAATGCTGAGTTCCCTCTTGAACCTGTTGCGGCCCGCGGGGCGGCTCCCGCTGACCGCTGGCGTTACGTCGATGGGCTTGGCTCGGTTGGGGTTATCCCATCGGTGACAAAGCCATTCTGCGGTGACTGTGATCGCGTGCGCTTAACGGCAGAAGGGCAGTTCAGGACGTGTTTGTTTGCGACCGATGAGTTTGATCTTCGGTCACTGTTGCGAGGTGGTGCCACCGATGACGAGATCGCAGACAAGATCATCTCTGCAGTTGCGACAAAGTGGGCAGGTCACCAGATCAACCAAGTGACATTTACCCGGCCGGCGCGAACGATGAGTCAAATCGGCGGTTAGGTGCGGGTTGGCTGTGGAGGCAAAATGAACGACGCTGGTTTCACCCACCTTGACGAGTCTGGTGCCGCTCATATGGTTGACGTGGGCGACAAAGATGCGACTCGGCGCCGGGCGGTCGCACGTTGTGTGGTTGCAATGGAGGCGACGACAGCTGCTGCGATCGCTGACGGAGATGTGAGAAAGGGTGACGTGCTCGCTGTCGCTCGGGTCGCTGGTATTCAGGCAGCGAAGCGCACTGCCGAGATCATTCCGCTCTGCCACCCATTGCTGTTGAGCAAGGTAGCTGTCGATCTCACCGTTGAAGAATCTTCGGTGGTGATTGAGGCCGTGGTGGAGACCACGGGACCGACCGGGGTGGAGATGGAAGCGCTCCATGCGTGCACGGCCGCTGCGCTCACGATTTATGACATGTGTAAGGCTCTCGATCGGGCGATGGTGATTAGCGATGTCATGCTCATCGAGAAGTCGGGTGGCCACTCAGGAGACTTTCTCCGATCGGAGTGACGCCCGACACATGATCCCCAGTACGCGTTGCTGTTCTTGTCATAATTGTCGTATATTTGTAACACTTGGTCATCTGGTCATGGCCTAAAAAGTCTTAACTCATGGGTGAACTCGTACTTCTTATCGTCGCCGCAGCCTGGGCTGCCGTGCTGTTGCCACCGTTACTTCGGTCGCGCTTCGAGAACCGCCCCAACTCGTCAGTGACCGACTTCAACCGCCAACTCGCTCGCTTGCAAGGCTCGGTTCCAAGTCGTACTACGACGTCGATGCGTTCAGCCGCCCGCCCGCTTGCTGGTTCGCAGG
>JAAXJF010000098.1:77397-91867 GCA_012269985.1 Acidimicrobiaceae bacterium | reverse complement strand
CAGGTCGCAGCGCAGAGTCGGCGAGATGCCGCAGCGGCTCGCCGTCCGAAGGTTAATGTTTCGCTTTCTCTTGAGGGCGTGCAGACTCCTCGGCAACCGATGTCGGCAGCTGAGGTTCAGCGTCGACGTCGAGCGAATGTGTTTGTGGGCCTGTTGGTGACGACGGTCTGCCTACTGTTCCTCGCAGCCACTACGAAAGAGGTTGCAATGTTGTACCTCTTCGCAATGTCGTTCCTGTCGCTGTGTGGTTACGTGTACTTCCTCGTCTCGATGCGGCAGCGCCCAACCTCGTGGGGACCGGCTGCGCAGGGTGACGATTGGCTGCGTCGCTGAACTGACGCGCCGATACACTCATCGCCTCCGGGGCTGTAGCTCAGTTGGTAGAGCGCAACAATCGCACTGTTGAGGTCAGGGGTTCGATTCCCCTCAGCTCCACTCGGGGGTCCTCCCGAAATTCCGGCCATTGGCCTCTCGAAATTCTTTGTGCGGATTCAGTCGCCTTCATCTCACCCGGTCAAGGCTGAAACCAAGTGAGTTTCTATGCTGATGCCATGTGCCTGATCGCATCGGTTCAAACTGCAAAGACCGCACCATTAACGATGACTGCTTGCATGTCCCCTGCCGGTATGTGCGTCCACCGAGAGGCGACCGAGTTGCCTTTCACCTTTGTATCCACCAGTCACACACCTCTGCGACTACCCGTCGAAGATCTGCGCCGCTCGGCAGTCGCATGAATCGATCTCGTGAACTCAATGTCGGTGACCGGCTTCTCGCACTGTTCAACGACGGACCGCCACCGGCAACCAATCAGCACTCCACGATTAGCGCTTCGGTCTACACCGACCCGACGCGCCATGCAGCCGAACTATCAGCGATGTCTCATCACCCGGTCGCCGCACTCGCAGCGAGCCAACTTACTGAACCAGGCTCTTTCCACACAACGGAACTCGCCGGGCGAAATGTCATCATCACTCGCGACAATGACGGTCACGTACACGCAATGCTCAACGCGTGCGCGCATCGAGGAGCGACGGTTGAACACCGCCCATCTGGTTCCGCACGTGTCTTTTCATGCGGCTTCCATGGATGGTCATACGACCTCGACGGATCCCTTCGCTCGATCACCGACGCGTCTCTATTTTCCGCTACCCCCTGCACAACAGGGCTCCATCAACTCGCATGCGAAGAACGTCATGGAATCATCTGGGTGACTCCAGACCCCGCCAGCTCCACCCGAGTTGCCGACTGGCTCGGACCCGACATCGATGAACTGCTCGTCGACCTCGGCGCCGGCTCAATGGTGCATCACGCAGAAACTGATTACGACCTCGCCTGCAACTGGAAACTACTCACCGATGGATTTCTCGAGCTCTACCACCTGAAATACCTTCACCGAAATTCAATCGCTCCGTATTTCCCCTCAAATACGTTTCTGATCGATCGACACGAACACCACTTCATCGGCTGGCTTCCAAAAAGCCGACTCATGCGAGACATCTCAGAGAACCCACGTGACGATTGGCAGGTGTATGGCGGCATGACAGCCCCGATCGTGCTCGTTCCCGGCACAGTTATCCAATGGCAGGCCGGCCACATCGAGCTGTTCTCTTTGCGCCCTCACCCCACTGACCCCACGAGAACCACTGCCCGTCTCACAATGCTCGTGCCTGAAGATCGTCAACATGACAAAGAGTTGTGGGACCGAAACTGGGAACGAGTGTGCGCAACCATTCCCGCAGAAGACTTCGCTGCCGCAGAAGAAGTTCAACGCAACATCAACAGCGGAGCAGTCACTGAACTGCAAATTGGGGCGAACGAGCACGCCCTTGTCGATCACCTGACGGAAGCTTTGAACTGCTAACCCACACCGAGGGCATTTTTTCCAACCTCAGCCGTCCGGCCGGCAACCGCTAGGTCGACTGCAAAAACTGCACGATGTTGCTAACGAGGGTTTCAGGCGCGTCTTCCTGACAGAAATGACCGACACCAGGAAGTTCGACTACCAGGCCGTTAGGCCACACTCCGCGAAAATCTGCGATCGCTCGATGGAGTCCTCCCGAAATTCCGGTTGATGGCCTCTCGAAATTCCGTGGATCGGAAATCCGCTCGCAAGGGGTTCTTCACCGCATTTCGGTCGAGGATCGCGTTCGGGGATTTCCATCCCGTCGAACAGTTAGTCACCTACGGGCGAGCTACGGTGCGTTGCTCACCCGAAGTGGATCATCGAGGGCGATGACGACGGGTTCGAGGTCATATGGGCTCGGCGAGCTGTAGCGCACCCCTGGGAACGGCTCCGGGCCGGGACCTCCGGGGTTGTAGAGCGGCAGATAGTCGCCGCTCGATGGCACCTCGACGTGGGTGATCGAACGTGCAGCGGCATCGTCCCCCTCCAAGATGATGTCGATCTGGTTATCGACGTCCTCGGCGTAGCAGTCGTCGTAGGCAACACCGTCTCCGAGTGGTTGGCCAAGGTCCGCAAGACCAAGGACTCGGAGTGTGCCCCCAGCGACCTCGTAGTCGACACCGACCTTGGACAGCAGAATGGTCGAACCGTCCTCTGCGGTCGCATGCACCCGGAAGTGGTGTTCGTAGGCATCGGGGGTGAGCCCGGTGATTCCGGTTGGGGTGAAGCCGCCCGATGTAAGCATCCTCAAGCGGAAGTCACCGCCGCCGTAGAGCGCGAACTCGTCGTTGGGCAACACCATCTGTTCGAAGAGCGGCACGCCACCTTCGCCGGCCGGGGCATCGCCGACATGGTTGACCTTGGCCCCGACGAGCTGCGGTCCGGTGCCGTAGCCGGTTGCGCCCTCACCTTCCCATGTGAGTCCGACGCCACTCTGTTCGCCATTGGGCCCAAGGAAGCGCAGCGGGGTGCCGTCATCCACGATCTCGAGCTTGGCCGGGTACACAGCGTCGGGCTCCCCGGGCGCACCTCGGTTACCGAAGTCGCCGAAGACAACCACCGTGTTGCGCTCGTTCAACTCCCAGTTCGGCATCAGGCCGGCAGAGTTCGGCACCACCTGGTCGCCATTGGTCAAGGTGAACAAGAAGTCCTCCGGGTGCACCGTCGAACCCAGCACGGGCCAGGTGAACACCACCGGGAGGCCATCGTCGTAGTCGGGCGAGTCGTCGGCCGTTCCTCGGTAGAAGGCGTTAACCCCGGCCGCCGTCGCCCCGCTGACGATCGGGTTGTCGGCGCACTCGGGCAAGTAGTAGGAGCCTCCGGCAGCCCGGACGGTCTCAAGGTCCGTGTCCGGGAGGCCGATCACCCCGTCGAATCCCATTCCCGCGGACAGGATCGCCAACTCAGCACCCCACAGGTCCGCAGCGATGATCCGGTCGTCGAAGAACGCCGGTGGGGAGTCGTCAGCGTCCGGGCCTGCAGCGCCGGGTCCGACCGGCAGTGACGGACGTGGAGTGTCGACTGCCACCTCCTCGTCATCGCCGACCTCCTCGGCCATTTCGTCGTCGGCCGTCGAGGACTCCGAAGCTAATCCGGGGTCCGGTTGCTCATCTGCTTCGATAGCACCGGCATCGCTGTAGTCCTCGACCGATCGCTCGTCGGTGGCGTTGCTACCGCAACCGACGGCGATGAGCGCGGCGACCAGGAGCGAGATCGACAGCCGCACTCCGTAACGGACTCTGTCTCGATCTACATTCACTTGTTCAAGCATTTTGCTCTCTCTCTTCTCATATCGATGCACCCAGTGGGGTAACGAAGGCTCTTGGCATCATCGGACGACAATGCGTGGGCAAATGTCTCGGTGAGTTCGCGGCTCGCGTTATCAGTCAGATCAGATCTCTGAGGCGAGAGTCCTGACTCTGCGTTGTCAGTGCCGCTTGAATGTCGAGGTGGTTCGGTTGAGTATTTCATGCTCGCAACGCTTCGGTCGGAGCGAGTCTGGCGGCTCGCATCGCTGGGTAGAGGCCAGCGGCCGCGCCGATAAATAGTGCGGCAAGGAACCCCCCAGCGGCGGCTGTGCTCGGGATAATGACTCGCCAACCTTGCAGGCTTGAGTAGAGGTACGTCGCTCCGATACCGAGCGCAACGCCAACTGCGCCCCCGAGAGCAGACAGGATGACTGCTTCGGTGAGGAATTGCCGGCGGATGTGGGCGCGCGTTGCGCCGAGTGCTCGCCGAAGGCCGATCTCACCGCGCCGCTCGATAACAGCGATCACCATTACGTTCGCAATACCGATGCCACCGACAAGTAGAGCAACGGCTCCCAAGCCGAGAAACAAGGTAGTTAACGCGTCATCGGCAGCAGCTTGCGCTTCTAACGCATCACTTGGCCGGCTCACTGTTATTTCTTCCGGATTCTCCGGATCTGCGGTCGCAGGAATGAGCGCTCGATTTGCGTCGATTGTTCCGTTTTCGACTCGAGCAAAAATGGTTGCGGGGGCGGGGTCACTTTCAAAGAATTCTTCAGCCGCTGGTTGCCCCATAATTGCGGATCGGTCGAGGTCGGCTGATAGCGGGAACTCCTCAAGGGTCCCGACCACTTCAACATATTGCTCCCCGATGTACACATACGTTGGTTGCGTCAACGTCGAGATGCCAAGCCGCTCCGCTGCGACCGAGCCAAGTACCACCGCTGGGTAGGTGCTCGTTGCATTGTTCAGCCATGACCCTTCGTCGATCGATCCATTAAGCGTGTCAAGTAGCGACTGACTCGCAGCGACCACACCTAGCCCACGGGTTTGGCCGTTGGGAACGAATTCGTTCTTTAACACGCTTGCGTCGACATCATAAATAGCACTCGCAATTTCCACTGCTTCGATTCGGTTAATCGCTGCCAACGCCTCTTCAGGGAATGAGCCGTCACCTCCGCCAATCCCTACTCCTGATTCCACCGTGAGCAGGTTGGTGCCCAGTGCGGAAATTTCATCAAGCAGTGCCGATTTCGACGACTCACTGAGGCCGAGAACTCCTACCATTGCCGCGATACCGATTGAGACGCCGAGAGCAGATAGTGCTGTGCGCATCTTGCGAGCACGTGGCCCCGAAGCCCCTACTCGGAGTACGTCGCTCGGTCGAAGACGGCTCGCAAGCGTAGGTGACTGACGTACTGGAGTCATGTGTAGCTGCTCTGCAATGCTGTGTCTGACTCAATGCGACCGTCAAAGACAGTGACTTGCCGAGGAAGCGATGCAGCAATTTTGGTGTCGTGTGTGATCACCGCAATCGTTGTTCCCTCTTCGTGAAGCCCAGCGATCAGATCCATAACGGCCCCTGTTGATTTCGAATCCAGGTTGCCGGTTGGTTCATCAGCTAACACAAATGCAGGCTCGTGCACGAGGGCTCGAGCGACGGCGACTCGCTGGCGCTCACCACCGGACATGTGGCTTGGCGGATGTGTGAGCCGATGTCCGAGACCGACTCGTTTCAGTGTCTCAGCAGAGCGTTCTCGACGCTCGTTGAGACCAACCCCCTGATAAATGAGTCCGTTCGCGACGTTGTCGATGGCTGACATACCGTCGAGAAGAAAGAACTGCTGGAATACGAAACCAATGCGCCGTGCTCGCACCCCAGCAACCTGTTTATCACTCAGTGTCGCCGTGTCGTTGCCGTCGATAGATACAACCCCGCTTGTGGGCCGATCGAGTGTGCCCATGACATTGAGCAGGGTGGATTTCCCACTTCCTGAGGGTCCGACAACAGCGATGAGTTCGCCGTGATCGATCCGAACTGAGACATCATCAAGCGCTCGGACAGGCGGGAACCCTGGGTACTCCTTGACGACGTTCCGCATCTCGAGAGCTGCTGCTCGACTCATGATGGGACCACCACTTGTGTCCCCGGTTGGATACCGGTGACTTCCACCCAGCCATCGCTAAACATGCCGGGTCTGACCTGAAGAAACGTCGTGCCGGTCGTTGTGATTGCTTCAACTGCGAAATTCCCGTCACCCGTCGCAACCAATGCGCTCACTGGAACAACGGTTGCCCCGGTTGCAATGTGTTCGACCAGCTTGACCTGAACATTGACCTGGTTGAAATCGCGTACTGACGTCGGAACTTGGGCGATCGAAAGCTCAATGGCAATTGTGGGTTCGGCTTCTGGATTCATTGGGTCGACTGTCGTTGATGTCGCTACCGAGGTGACGGTGCCCTGGGTGATCTCGCCGTCCGGGAACTCGATATCTACGACGTTGCCCATAGCGAGTTTGTCTTGGTCGGCAACTGAGATCGATGTCTCGATGACTCGGGCAGCGGTCTCAGTCGACGACGACCACAGCACTGAACCTGACGCAATCGTGCCGTCCTCGTAGTCGGTAATTGAGCCGGCAACCGTGCCGGGCGCGAAGACTATGAGATCGCCGAGTGAAATGATGCCGTTAACGACAACGCCGTCGAAGGTTCTTCCGAGGTCTTCTTGCCACTCGGTGATGGCCTGCTTGGTGACATCGTCAAACACATCGTCGACCTCTAAGTCACCTTTTACGTCGTAGCCGAGAGAGAAGAGCATGTCCTCGACTGCGCGTACGTCATCACCGGATTTAACACCCTCTTCGATATCTCGGTCGAATGTTGCCTCGCTGATCATTGCGGTCACGGCGCGATTGTCGATCGCGTACAACAGATCTCCCGATGCGATCTCTTGGCCGCTTGTCACTAGCGTCTCGACCTGTCCAGAGTGCTCGTAGTGAACCGTGTCGACGATTCCAAGCATGTTCAGATCCATGATGCGGGTGCCGAGGTTGACCCGCTGCCCAACATCGGTCGATACATCTGCGACTTCTGCGGGGCCGTTGAGCACGATGACATCTGACGGTGAAACGACTCCGGATTCCTCGGCTCCCTGGTCTTTCTGCCAACGCTTGACCGCTTCTGTGGTTGAGTCGTCAAAGACATTGTCAACGACGAACCCCGTGTCAATCATTGTCCCGTCGTCTTCTTCGAAACTGTGGTATCCAAGCGCAGACAGATTCTTCTTCAGCACGATGACGTCTTCCCCCACAGCTCCCTCACTGAGCTTCCGGTAGAGCGGAAATGTGCCATAGAAGGCTGCAGTAGGCGAGTCGTTTAGTGCGTACAGCACTGTTCCGCGCTCAATAGTGTCACCGCTGTGGAGCACGTCTGTGATGACGCCGTCTTCGCTACTGACGATTGGTTTGACATCCGCATAGACCATTCGTCCGCTGAGATCGTTGAACTCGACAAGGTCACGCACTTCAGCTGAGGCGACAGCACGTGTAATGGTTTCTTCCTCGTCGATCACGGTGTCGTTAACACCGTAAAAAATGACCGCAGCAGCGGCGACGCCACCGACTCCGAAGGCTAGGGCTACTCGGAAACTGTGGCGTCGCCAAGGACGGTTCGTTGAAGTATTGGGGTCTGCTCCGGAATCGGACACCTGGCTAGGTGAAGAATTGTCTGGGTTTGAGAGAACAGGCATCTGATCAGCCTCCACTTCCGCCGGCGAATAGTGTTTGGCAGGCCTCCATTGCATCTGCATTCGCAGGATCGCCAGGGTCAAACTCCCAGTTAAGTAGCCCGGTAGCGCCACCGCTGAGATCTGGGTCCGACACATCAATGCCTTCATCTCGGAGACACTGAGCGAAGTTCACAAGTTGGTCTTGGGCCTCAGTGCTAATTCCCTGCCCATTATTTGGGAGGAAACTTGCGCCCGCAATGAGCGGCCCGCAGACCGGAATTGCGGCTCGGACCTCATCAGACTGGAGAGTAACGGCGCTAGATGGTCCTAGGCCAACAGCCCCGCCACCCGACAGGTCGACACTTCCGTCTGGATTCGTTGCCGGATCTGGCCAATTTTCAATGCCCTCATCACGCATGCATTCCGCGAACAAAAGGGCCCGCTCCTCGTCGGTCAGCTCGTCGGCCGTGGCCGTGTCCTCCTCTTCGGAATCAAGGTCACTCGAGACGTCGAGAGACTCACTGGTGGAAGGAATCGACAAAGTTCCGTCACCTGATGGAGCGCCGGCGGCATCTTCATCAATGACAAGCTCGCCAATCTCGGAACTGTTAGCAAGTTCAGATGCGTCATTTGAGGTCTCACTGCTTGAACCTCCACAACTCACAATTAGAGCCGCTGCGAAGACAGCGAAGGTCGCTGTCTTGCATCGAAGAAATTTGATGGCATTTTCCGGCTCATGAACTTGCTCGGCCAAGATGGCTTCGTTGGAATGAGATGTGAAGAGCATGGGACAAGCATCCAGGTTCAACCTTGGAGTCCTTTTGAGAGATTCTTTGAAAGAACTGTGGGTTCCAGCGAAACCTTCAGGAATTCCTCAGGTTTTGGACAGATGAACGAACGATTCAGCGGCCATGCTGTTAGTTGTGAGTCGACCAAAGGTTCTCGTCGTTGACGATGAAGAGAACATCCGCTTCCTCGTCGGGTCTGCGTTAACGGTGCACGAGTTGGAGGTCACAGCCATCGACAATGGCGCCGATGCCCTTCACCACGTTCGTACAGAGAGCGTTGATGCACTTGTACTTGACATCAACCTTCCAGACATCGATGGATTTGAAGTTGTGCGTCGTCTCCGCGCCAGTGGCTGGATGGGCCCAGTGTTATTTCTCAGTGCCCGCGGAACCACGGAGGATCGGGTTCGCGGCCTCACGATGGGAGGTGACGACTACGTCACCAAGCCGTTTGCACTTGAGGAATTGGTGGCACGTGTGCAAGTGGCACTGCGTCGAACAGGAAAATTGGAGCGACGCGAACTACAGGTCGGCGATGTAGTTCTTGACGATGATGCGCACGAGGTTCGGGTGGCTGGGGAGCCTGTGCATCTCACGCCCACCGAGTACAAACTGCTTCGCTTACTGCTGTCTAACGTCGGTCGTGTCGTCACGCGCGCTCAGATACTTGACAGTGTCTGGGAGTATCACTTCGATGGTGAATCGGCGATTGTTGAAACATTTATCTCACAGTTGCGCCGGAAAGTTGATAACGGCGAAGAGGAACTGATTCGCACGGTAAGGGGCGTTGGGTACTCGGTCAGGGAACCGAGATGACGTTACGAAATCGTCTGCTCGTTGCCGCTGGGGCGTGCTTGTTGGTGGTGATCGCCGCATTTCTCGGTGTACAGCGCCGACAGCAACAAGTCCTGTTTGAGCAACTCGATGCTCAACTAGCAGTTGTTGCTAATTCGGCATCAAGTTTTGCCGAACGTAGCCCGCTGATCGGACCACCATCTTTTGGGAATAACGGTGACCTTTACCTTCGGAATAACAGTGAGCTTTACATCGGTGCCGTTATTGACGACGCAGTGCTCACAATTGCAGCCCCTGCCTCTACTCCGTCCCTTGTCCCGAGTCTTGACGAGCTCCAGAGAGCGCCTCGTGACGAGGCTGTCACTCTCCGAACTTCGAGCGACGATATCGAGATGCGGGTGCTCCTCAAGGACGTTGAGCGAGGGACCCTAATCGTGGGTCAATCCGTTCAAATGATCGAGAACGCACTCAGCAACCTTTGGCTTTCCGGCTTCGTTGCAGTCGCAGCAATTGCTTCTTTTGGACTACTTGTTGGGGTATGGGTGAACCGGTTGAGTATTCGTCCAATTCGTGAGGCCGCCGATGTCGCTCGTGACATCGCATCCGGGCGCCGCGACGCGAGAGTATCGCTGAGTGCTGCTAACCCAGATGCCGAGGTGCTCGGTATCGCCATGAACTTAATGCTCGACACGAACGCTGAGAGCGAAGCACGCTTGCGCTCATTCGTCGCTGACGCATCGCACGAGTTGCGCACGCCCCTCACAACGCTCATCGGTTACACCGACCTTCACCGTCGAGGAATGTTGACCACCGATGAGTCAATTGATGACGCGATGCGACGAATTCATAGTGAAGCGAGGCGAATGTCTGAAATCGTTGACCATCTTCTTTTGTTGGCAAGTCTTGACGAAAGCACTGTCACGCTCAATCCGGTTCTGGTGAACGTTGGTCAACTCTTGGAAGACGTAGCGGCCGATGCCCGCGTCGTACAGCCTGACCGTGTCATAACGGTGGTCGCGCAGGATGAAATCGAGGTACTTGGCGATCCTGATCGGCTTCTACAAGCCGTGTTCATTCTTGTGACCAACGCTCTCATTCACACACCGATATCGGCTGCACTCAGGCTTGAACTCGTGCCCGACGGCGATGTGGTCAAGATTCGGGTCATCGATCACGGCCCTGGCATTGGGCGAGAGCATCTCAGCCGCCTGTTCGATCGCTTTTATCGTGTTAACAGGGAGGCCAACGGCATAGCTCAGGGAAATGGACTCGGACTTGCGATTGCCCACTCAATCGCCGAAGCGCATCAAGGCTCTCTGACTGTCGAGTCCGAGGAGGGTCATGGCTCCACCTTCATTTTGGCTTTGTCTCGCAGTTAGTGCAGCCCGACCTAGATAAAGGTCACTGAGAGATTTTTAGGGAGCTGCCTTTGGAAAACTTGGTTGGAAATCTTGGAAACCCAAGAACGCTCACTAGTGAATGCACTGATCCATAAGTCTTAAAGAATTTCGGAAGCACCCCACTCGGGGGCCCTCCCGAAATTCCGGTTGATGGCCTCCCAAATTTTCGCGATGCGCGTTTTTCACCCCTCCTACTCTTGGCGGTAATTAGGGGGAGAACGATGCGTTTAAGAGAGTTGCTCGGGGAATTGGCTGGACTGATAATCAGCGTTATTTTCTGCTGTTTCGTCATCTTCGGAGTCTGGGAAAATTCACCCGGTTATTGGTTTTGGGCGTTGTTACCCGTCGTGGCCGCATTGCTCCACTTTGGTGCGGTGCACTGGGATCTGAAAAGTGGCAAGGTTCCGTTTTGGTGTTTAGCCGAGTTAACGGGTCGGCGTCGACTTCATCGATTTGCAGACATTGGCGATCCATACGTTAAACCGAGGATTTAGGAGTGCTCTCTATGCGGCGTTCACCGAGAAGTTGTAGTGAAGAGCACAGGCTCCACAGACGGCGGAGAGTGACTTTGGCGGTGGGGGTGCTCTACTCCAGCGGTATCGGAACTCGGCAGGATCTGTCACACCTATTTCGAACGGTAAATATTCACTGCTGAGGATCCCAAGAATTCTGGAAGAGGAGGACGCATCTTCCTGACGGTAATTTGAACACCAGTGACAGAGGGGATTGCGAGCACCTCTGAAGCGATTCTTGTGGCTACTTTTTCGAGTAACTGGTGTGATTCATTCCGGATAATGCCTGCAACCAATTCCGTAACCTCACCATAATTTATGGTGTCGTTGAGATCATCAGATGCACCAGCCACAGAGAGATCCGTCTCGATAGCCAGATCTACCTCAAAGGGTTGCGCTCGACTTTTCTCCTCAGGAAGAACGCCTATTCTCCCAAGAGCCTGAATTTTGTTTAGCTCAATACGATCGATCATCTTCAGTTTCTAACCCTTCGAGTGATTTGCTGACCAATCGTCCAGAGCATCATTGGTATTTTCGAAAGTGGATTAGCGGTAGACAAGAGAGCTTCCTAAAGGCTGGCGCAACGCTTGTCTACAGATCGTTGCTCACCCGGAGTGGATGATCGAGCGCAATTAGCGGCCGCTCTCCAGATCCCTCTTGGTGTCGATCTGTATTCCCTTGCTCAAGCATGTCGGTGACCTTTCTTGCGATACGGTGTAACAAATCTTGACCCATTGCCGATTACAGGGGCATGCGTAACAAGAAAATCATTTCCATCATCACTCTGACAGCGATGACCGTCCCAGCTGCGACCATCGCCGCTGGCACCATCCACGCTTCAGGAACCTTCCACGATGAAATCTACGAAACAGTAGAAGACGCCCACGAGGACCTGCGCGAACTCGCATCAGAGGGTGTTCCCCCAGGCGCAATCGAAGCCGTAAAGACAGAAATTGAGGCACTCAAGCTGACAGAGCTCGCCCAGCTTGATGCGGGCAACCAAGGCAACGCAGACCGATTTGAAGACGCCGTAGAGGACCTAGTCGATGACCTCAAGGACCGCTTTGAAGCATCAAGGAATGACTCCGACGATGACGCAGATGAAGGAGATGAGATCGCAGAACGCCGCGAGGACCTTCAAGAAGCAATCGCAAAAGCCACTAGCGCTATCGATGCCGCAGGAGCATTCGTTGACACCGACCTGATCGCCGAGACTCGCGCGCTACTCGCAGCGCTTGTCGAGCGTGCCAACAACGCAGACCTCACCTCACGTCAACTCAAAGCTCTCCGGGATGACATTCGGGCGCTTGGCAAGCGATTCCACAACTACCTCGCATCGGACGACGCGGATGAGCCCTAAGAGGAGCGCCATGAGGGTTTCCGACGAGTGGTCGAAGTTATGCAGGCCAAAGCCAAAAAGTTCGGCGGTGACAAAAAGGAACGATTCGAGGCACGTGCCCAAGAATTCCAGGCACGATTCGAAGCAGCAGAAGACGGTGACAGTCGCCGCAAATTAGTCGAACAAGAACGCAACAACCGTATTGAAGAGGCAAAAACACAAGTTGCGAACCTCATCGAAAGGATCAACAACAGACTTGACAAATACGCAAGCGTTGACGCCACCGACGAAACGCTCGCAGCAGCGAGGACTCTGCAAGCATCCCTCTACAGAATCGCAACTCAAGTACAGACAGCTGAAACTCGTGAGGACCTCCGAGCAATCAGAGATCTCATCAACGCTGAACGGGAAGAAATCGGCCGTCTCTTTAGCATCCTGGAAGATCTCATCGAAGACACACGAGAACCAGAAGCAGATGAACCAAAGACTGAGGAATCAGTTTCAGACAGACTGGCGGAGGACATCGGAACAGCTGAGGTGACATCATGAAGAAACTCTCGACTGCTCTCACCGCCGGTCTAGTAGCCCTCATTGCCGTCGGCTGCAACAACGCCAACGACACATCCAAAACGCGACTTGCACCGCAAACAACCCCTGAAGCTCAAGACACCGTTTTGGCAGAATTAGAAGGCGTCGACGACCACAGCGACAACCCATCCGAAGTTTTGGAACCCACCAGCGAATTCAACGAGATTGAAACACCCCTACAAGACATCACCCCGCTAGAAACGGAAGAACAAGCAGTCACCGAAGTAGACAACATAGTCGCAGAACTCGACGCGATCGACGAAGAACTCGCAGCGCTCGACGATCTTCTCGCAGACTTTTGATGCTGCCCCACCTTCGAGTATGAGCGGTTAGGGGGTCTCGCGATCATCGTCGAAATCGATCAGCTCACCCGGTGTCCGTCGATCGCACAAAAGTCCTCGCAAAACGCAAACGGAAATCTTGAAACAGAAATTTCAAGCCTCAAGTCTGATCACCAACTAACGTTTCCTGAAATTTGATAGCGCCTCACTCGGGAGTCTCTCATCAGTCCGTCTCGACGCATCTCGGTGCCGGAAAGACAGATGGTTAATCTCTTTTTATGTCATCGGATACCGAGGTAACAGCTCCCGATGCTGCTCATCTCTTACGTCGGGTCGGTTACGGAGGGTCGGCACAAGAAATTCGGGGACTTGCCGGAAAGACCCGTCGAGAATGCGTCGACATTGTGCTCGGGTTCTCAGAAGGCGACGTTGTTCCAGAAGGACCAGACGTCGGACAGCCGGAATGGGTTCTCAATACTGACGAATTCACGAACGTTGCCGACGAAATGATCCTTTGGTGGATTGACCGGATGTCGACGCTTCCTAATCCGGTCAAAGCACCGAGGATTTGCCCCACCAGAGCAGACCACTTACCCATCTATGAACGCCTCGCATTTTTTTGGCACGATCACTTCGCCTGCGACATCGTCGAAGTGAGTGACAAAGTGGCCATGTGGGATCAGATCCGGATGTTCCGTCGGCTTGCTATGGCTAACTTCGACTCACTCACTCGCGAAACTGCAGTTCACCCCGCAATGCTCGTGATGCTCGATAACCGTTCGAACAAAGTAGAGACACCGCAAGAAAATTTCAGCCGAGAGTTGATGGAACTGTATACGTGTGGGATCGGTCACTTCTCCGAGAGCGACGTGGTAGCTATGACCCGTGCGTGGACTGGTCATCTAACAAACGTATCGAATGGTGATGATCCAAAAGAATATTCTGACTTTGCTCAAATGAAGGAGACTTACATTTACGAACCGGAAGCGCACGACCACGGCAGGAAATATTTGTTCGGTATCAATGCGAATTGGAACGGAATTGCACAGAACCCCTCTGAGAGAGATGCAATCAAGGAGTTAATCCTCGGGGTCAAACGCGACGCAACTTCGCTTCGACTTGCAGAGTCGATATGTAAATACTTTTGCAACCCGGATCCCTCCTCCGGATTCGTCGAAGACGTCTCCTCCACATTCTCAGACAGCGGCATGGAAATCTCCGCCCTGGTTCGATCAGTATTGCTTCACGATGAATTTTGGTCGCTTGAATCGAGGTGGGCGTTGGTGAAAGATCCCGTCGATTACGTCGTCTCTATCCTCAAGCACACCGGCTTGAGCAGTCATGAAATTTCCCTTGACTGGACCCGCCTAGAGTCGATGGGCATGGTGC
>JAAXJF010000098.1:71776-77387 GCA_012269985.1 Acidimicrobiaceae bacterium | reverse complement strand
CCGTGTGTGGCAGGTTGGGGCTCCGGCACCGAGTGGCTCGCAACCTCGTCCATGGCTGCCGGGGGAAAAATCGCTCACGAGCTGCACTGGCGGGAAACAGTGGAGAAGGACCTTGAGAACCTGATGGACTTAAGTGTCGACGAGGCAGTAGAGCGGATTTTGGACTTTTACGGATTGCAGGAGGTCTCGGGCGGAACGCGTCAAGTGTTGTCGGATTGGTTTAGAAGAGCTCGGCACAAACCATGGTGGGCGACTTCGCAGGCCCGAACACTTGGAGTGTTAGTCCCTGAATTTCAAGTTCGTTAGAGACACAGATGTTCAAAAATGAAAATTCTCCAACAAAAAGTCTGATGAGTTGAGTCGTACCGTGAGCGAACGAAGCGTCATTCCTGAAAGCTTAAGTAGCACCCGAATGAGTATGGAACGACGACACTTCTTAAAGGGGATGTTGTCCATCGGTGCTCTAGAGGGGCTCTTTGGGCTGTCTGGTTCTATGAAGCATCTGGGTGCAATCGCTTCTCCGCTCGCAGACGACAAGAAATTTCTTGTCACGATCGCCCTAGATGGCGGAAATGACCACCTAAATACTCTTATCCCCTGGAATGACGGCGTTTACCATGACAAGAGGCCACTTTTAACCGTCCCTGTAAGTGACGCCCAACTAGTTGGAGAGGGACTGTACCTCCATCCAAATCTTTCAAACCTGAAGTCCTTCTACGACTCAGGAAACTTGGCGCTCATCCGAGGAGTTGGACACGCCGCCGATGACCGAAGCCACTTCTACTCGATGGGATGGTGGATGACTGGCACTGAAGATCTTGCGACGGGCACCGGTTGGCTCGGCCGATTCAAAGATGGATCAGATCTTGGACAGTTCGGAACGGTGGCCATCGGTCGCACAGGAATCCCGAGAATTCTCGACGGCCCAAAGTCGTCCGGTATCGTCCTGCCGCCGTATGGCCAAATAAGTCTTTTTAGGTCTTGGCGCGAAGACGGGTGGGAGCCTGCTTGGAACGCTCTTCGCGATTTCGAAATGGCACAGGCGGGCAATGGTGCATTGCAATCTGAGATCGCCAGGAGTCTGCGTTTAACTGCCGAAACCGGCGACTTAGTGTCTCCAATTTATGGGATAGAGGCTGGCGCGCCGGGTGGATTTGTAAATGATCTTCTCGTAGCTGCTGACATACTCAACCTAAATATCGGAACGCAGGTTGTTCACGCCGGACTTCCAGGATTTGACACACACGATCGCCAGAAAGGCACTCATGACCTTCTTCTCAGCGAGTTAGACATCGCTATTGGTAATTTCTTTGCCAACCTCTTCCCATCTGTCCGAGAGAACACTGCTGTTCTCATCTTCAGTGAATTTGGCCGCCGAGTATCGCAAAATGAATCCGGCACCGACCATGGAACTGCTGGACTCGTAATGCTGCTAGGAGACAGGGTTCGAGGGGGGCTTCACGGAGTTCAGCCATCGCTTCGGCGGCTCGATTCTCGAGGCGACCTCCATCATGAGGTTGACTTTAGGTCGATCTATGCCTCAGTAATCAGCCAATGGCTAGGCGCCGATCCAGAAGAAATACTAGGTCGAGATTTTGGTCAACTTCTCCTTTTCGATTCGCCCAGAGCCTTTTTGTGGTGAGGAAAACAGCGAAGGCCTAGCAACCATAGAAGTAGCGGAGGACTCACGAGATACCGCCCGTTGAGCAAAACAACGCTTTCTGAAACAACTTTGCCGGGGGCCTTCACCAACATGAGTTTGGTAAGCCTCGGCCTCTGCGCCACCTAGTTCCACCACTTTGGGCCCTCTACGTGGCTCACACGTTGGTCGCAGAAATTTCGGCTATTTTCGGTAAACCTTGACGAGGTAGTTTCTTCTTGTGTTGGGAGAACAGGAAAACGGCGAACCGACAATCGACTCCCGGCGCGCTTGGGGCGTCGCCGCTGGAGCATTTCTCTCATTGTTCACCGTCTTTGGAGTTGTGTACAGCTTCGGTGAGTTTTTCGGACCAATGGCAGATGAGTTCGGAACAAACCGTTCGAAAACAGCAATGTTCTTTTCGATTACGACCTTCACTTACTTTGTGCTCGGTCTCGCAACGGGCCGTCTCGCTGATCGCGTCGGGCAACGCAAAGTGTTGCTAATGGGGTCCGGGGCGATGGTTGTGGGTCTGTTCCTCACATCAAAAGTGTCCTCGCTCGAAATGGGTTATGTCACCTATGGGGCAGGAGTCGGGTTTGGAGTTGCGTGCTGCTTTGTTCCGATGGTCGCTGGAGTTGGCGGGTGGTTCGAACGTCAAAGAACCCTCGCTCTCGGCGTTGCAGTTTCAGGTATTGGCGTCGGAACCCTTGCCGTCGTTCCATTTTCAGAATGGCTTATTGGCGAATACGGATGGAGAACCGCCTATCAAATACTCGCCGCATTATCGGCGGCGTTGCTTTTGCTTTCAGCTGTGCTTGCTCATCGCCCACCGACTTCAGGGGTTGCCCCCGAACCTCTCAGCAAAACGGTTCGTGGACGAAGTGATTTCTGGATTCTGTATGGCTCATCGTTCCTGCTGTCAGGGTCTCTTTTCATGGCATTTGTATTCATGGACGACTGTGTCGCGTCAGAGTCAGTAAACGGTTCAGCCGCTGTCCTGTTGGGAATAATCGGGATCTCGTCAGTTGTTGGACGCTTACTGTTAGGAATTCTTGGGGCACGCATGCCGGTGCAGCGTCTCCTTTTGCTGTCCTCATTAGGCCTCTCTGCAAGCTTCGGGGTCTGGGCGACAGTTGGCTCGTCCTATTTAGGTCTCATTCTGTTCTCGATTCTGCTGGGTATTTCCTACGGCGGGATCATTGCAATTTCTCCTGCAGTCGTCGCTCACTTGTTCGGGACTTTGGGCATGGGAGGTGTTCTAGGCGCCCTTTACACCGCAAATGGCCTGGGCGGCCTCATCGGACCTCCAGCGCTCGGGGCTTTGATTGACTCCTCTGGCTACTTATTCGCACAGATAATTGCAGGAGCGACAGCTGCAATCGGAGCATTGATTCTGCTTTTTCTTCCTAAGTCCGCTCAGAGTGCGCGTTCGTAATCAACAACTATTTGCAGCCAACTCTCGCACTTGACAATGCTGGTACCCGGGCACTGCATCGCTGAGCGTTGACGGCCGATTGCATTTCTTGCCGATGCACATTGGGAGGCAGGCAGGTAGATTCGCCGGATGGACACAGGCACTGAGAGCCGCCGCAGACTGCGCGCACCGCGGGCGAGTTACGGATCAGGCGATGTGCCGAGGTGGAGATGGCAGCACAAAGTCCGTATGCGATGGAAGGGTTGGCAGCGCTGGACAACTCTTGGCTCCCCGAATTTTTCTCCGTCAAGCCTCGAACGCGGCGAGAAGCGCAAGGCTCCCTGTGAGATCAATGGTTGTGAGGCTCCGAGCGTGATGAAATCTGGCCTCTGCTGGTCTCATCGCCAAGCGTCTCCCACCTCGTGAACATCGAATGGGGTTGCGCATAGTTGGGACGTTAAGCGTTGCGTCCTGGCAAACTGAGGGCTGTGAGCACAGAGGCCCGGCATGGCAGCCAGATTGACCGCACAGAAGAATGGAACGACCTTCGTAACCGGTTCCTCGCCCCCGCAGGAGATCGTCCAGCAAGCACGGCTCGTGGTGTTCATCACCAAGCCCTCCTGTGTTCAGATGTCGAACAGACCATCAACTTTTATCAAGGGCTTCTTGGCTTCCCCCTCACCGAACTTTTCGAGAATCGCGACTACGCAGGAAGCACACACTTCTTTTTCGACATCGGCAACGGCAATTGCCTCGCCTTTTTTGACATGCCCGGACTAGGTCTCGGTGACTACCAAGAAGTACTCGGTGGGCATCATCACCTTGCCATTTCGATGACCCCCAACGAATGGAACGCCGCCCGTGACCGCCTCGAGGCCGCCGGAGTGGAGACGGCTCATGTCGACGGCTCGTCTCTATACTTCTCTGGCCCAGATGGCGAGCGTCTTGAATTGATCAGCGATCCACTCGGCGAGATGTACGGTTCTCAGGTGTTGTAATCGAAGTTGGTTGGCTACGAATCGGTGCCCCAGGGGCCAATTCCGACGACTCGTTCGACTGAGACCCGGGTGATGAACCCTTCAGGCGGGTTGTCACCCGGAGGGAAGATCACATCAGGACCCATGTACTTTCGGGCGAGTGGCCGAAGTAGGTCGGGCGCGCCGCCAGGAGTGACCGTTGCGCGGCCATGAACAACGAGATAGGTCTCAAGGCCACGTTCGTCCTTGCCACCGCCGAGCATCGAAAGAGCAACGCGGTCATCGCGTCGAAGGTTGAACACCTTGCGACGTTCTGCCTGATGGGCCACCAGAATGTGATCGCCGTCTAACCCCACCCAGACCAGACTGATCTGGGGCCGGCCATCAGGATCAATCGTCACCATATGTACGAGCGGAGCCGACTCGATTACTTGCTTTGCATGTTCGTTGAGCACGTCATCAGTTTGGAACATTTCGTGACATGAAGTGAAGAATTCTCTCCGATCGTTGGCCGATTGCGACAATATGTCTGTGAAATCAGCGAATGATGTTGAGTGGAGTACCGTAGACGACACTCCGGCCGCCTGGTCGGCGCTCGGCGAGCTTTATCACCGGTTTCTCACCGGGCTGTTGCTCGGAATGGTGACCCGAGTCGGCGTCGAACCAGCGGCACGCGTCGTCTTCCGAACCTTCAGAAATCAGCATCTCGAAGCGTTCAAGCCGGGGCTCGAAAAGCTTGGCCTCACCGATGAACCAGATGCAGTTGCCTGTGCGAAATATCACGTGCTCTCGAACTCTCTCGGTGGAGTACACGTGGAGTGGGTCCCTGAATCGGAAACAAAGTCATGGGTGCGGTACCTGCCACCACGATGGATTTTCGATGGTACAGCGGTGTGCGGAATTCCAACAGAGCTCAGTAGGGCGATGCTTCGCGGATGGCACGGTCACAACGGTGTCAGTCTCGGCAATCCACGCCTTGGCTTCGTTGCGACATCGCAAACGACCGATGGCCAACCAGGCCTCGTCGGCTACTACATCGAAGAAGACCATGATCTTGACCCCGACGACCGAGTGAGGTTCCGTCCCGGGGAGCATCCGCCGGGGCCTGCTGCCGATTTGCCCACTCCCTCGTGGGACCCCGTTCGCTTAGCGAAAGTTGAGCGCAACTATGCAATGAACTACATCCATACGATTCTTCCGGCAATGACCGAGGAACTAGGCCCGGGAACCACTCGTGCGGTTGCGTCGGTGGTCGGTCGTCAGATCGGCATGCAATTTCACTCCGCGGTGATGAATGCGGTCGGGGTTGATGGCGGCCTTGGGATCCGTCTTGGGCACCTGTTCGCCGGGCATGGAGATCGATGTGAGGTCGCTCAGATCGGCGACGCTGAATATATTCGGCTCCACTCGTGGCGCCTATTCGACCCCTCGTCAGTTGATGATGCCGTGTTCGACGGCTGGAATGCGTTGTGGGAAGGGTTCGCTTCGATGGAAGCCCGAACGCTAGCGGTCAGTCAGCGACTTGACTGGGGAGCCCCACACTTCGAATGGGTGATTTCATAAATTCCAGCAGTGGAA
>JAAXJF010000098.1:0-71766 GCA_012269985.1 Acidimicrobiaceae bacterium | reverse complement strand
ATCGACGACGCCGCGGCTTACAGATGATCGGCCGCTCTGCGTTCGGTTTCAGCGATGAGTGCGCCGGGGTCAGACTTAAACTCGGCAAACTCTGAACTTGTCATAATGACTCGCCATCCGTCATCGCTTGACATCACGACAGCCGGAAGTTGACCCGCCGCAGCAAGTTGCTCTGGAAGCGCCTCATCTCGATGAATGAACGTCAAGTTAAGATCAGACTGTTCGACAGCGGCTTTCCACGAGCGTTTCCCAAGCGGGTTCCAGCCGTGAGTGACATCACATAGTTCACATGAACCTCGTTGAGCCAGCTTGGCGAGGGCGTAAGAGAGTTCGCCACCAATCGTGCCATCTGCGTTGTAGATGCCAACCACTTCCTGCATGTCTCTGAACCTAAACGGTCGTTGAGAGCGGTGCGGGACTGAGACAAGAGAATGATGTGGGCTCCAGTGGTACGAGCCATTGGCCCTTCGATACGTTCAACAAGAGAACGACCATGACTATTGACCCGTCACTTTGGACCCCCCATCCGCCTGATACCTCTGAGCCACCGGTTGGCGCGGTGAAGAAAGCCGTCATGGTGCAACACTGGACCGACATCGTTTTTTGTCACTGGCGCTACGACCCCGCGGTCGTGCAGAAACTACTTCCCGCTGGTGTTGAAGTTGACACGTTTGACGGCTCAGCGTGGGTTGGCCTGATCCCGTTTCACATGGACGGACTCGGTTTCCCGGGGTTGGCTCCGTTGCCGTATGTCGGCTCGTTTCCGGAGGTGAACGTCCGCACCTACGTTCGGGCGGGGAGCAAGCGTGGAGTGTGGTTCATGTCGCTCGATATTGATCGTTGGCTGCCGGCACTTGTTGCCCGACTCGGCTATCGCATTCCGTATTGCGTGGGAGACGTACGGCACGTGCGAATTGGTGATCGAGTGATGTCATCGGTGCAGCGAAAATGGCCGTCAACCCGATACCGGTCAGCAGAAATGTCGGTGACAGTCGGTGAAACCGTCGCAGATGATGACCTCTCACGATTTCTCACCGCCCGCTGGGGGCTTGTTGCCAACCCGTTTCGTGGTCGGCCGGTGTGGGCGCCCGTTGATCACCCGGCGTGGCCGCTGTACGCGGCAACTGTGAGTGAGCTCGATGCGGGGGCCGTCGCCGCGGCGGGACTTCCGTACCCGAACGATGAACCACACGTGCTCTATTCGCCAGGGGTGCCGGTGCGTATCGGCCTACCAAGACTTCTCGAGCGCTAACCCTCCGGCGGCTCAGTTCAGTTCATAGCTCGACACCCAGTTGCCGTGAAATCCATTGGGCACTCGGGCCGGCAGATGCACTACGGCGACAGGGTCATCGGCAATCTGTGCGGCGTCGAAGACACAGAGGTCAGACAAGTTGGTTGATCGGTTGTGGCGAAGAGCCATCACGTAGCCATCGTCTTCAGCGGTTGAGTTCTCACGCGGAATGAAGACCGGTTCGCCGTAACCCATTTCGTCGTTGTCAGTGCGACGAGTGACCGAGCCTGAATGCATATCGATACGACACAGAGTGTCCTGCGCGATTCCCGATCCGAGGCCTGCCGAATAACCAAAGCGATACGGGCGGCCCACGAGGTCTTCTCGAACCCTCGGGAATTCCTGCGGGTAGTCATCGAGAGAGTGCTGTGCTGCGGTTCCGGCGCGTAGATCGAATTCCCAGCGGTCAAGGCGAGGTGCTCCTTCGTTCGGCCCTCGGCGCTCTCGGTCAAACATCTTGGGGTGCCGAACAGCATCGAGAACCACTCGAACATTTCCTTCAGCGTCGACCTCGTCGTAGGCGTTCATCGGGTGGAAGATGTAGCACGGGTCGATCGAGAACCAAGTGATGTCATCAGAAGCACACGGGCCGTCGTCTCGTGGGACGAGGCCGACTCGAGCGTTGTAATCAGCGAACCATCGATAGGGGAGTGACGTGCCTCGCATCGCAGCATCGAGGTCGAACAGCACCGGCAGGTCAAACAAGAGTGCGTACCGCTCGGTAATCGCAATGTCGTGAATCATTGGCCCGCCAGGAAGCTCAATGTCTCGGGCACCTCGCACCTTGCCGTCGGTGCCGACGACGAGATATTGCACCTGATTGCCCCAACCCCACCAGTACGTCATCACGTGAAGCTCTCCCGATAGTGGATCGCGCTTTGGGTGAGCTGAGAAGGCGTAAGGGAGTGTGTCGTTGAGGTTTGAGATGGCAAGCGTGTTGAGTTCGGAGTCCATCTCAACTGGGGGAGCACCGGCTTCGACACAGGCCAACAACTGGCCCGCATGCGCAACGATGTTCGTGTTCGCTGAGAAACTCATGTGGTTATCTGGCCATGGGTTAGGTGGAGCATCTTCGCCAAGCACCTTGGCAACATCGGCGCTTCGAACCCAACGATTGCGGTACCACTGCGCCTTGCCGTCTCCGAGCCGAATACCGTGCACCATGCCCGTGCCCGTGAACCAGTGGTACTTCTCAGGGTCGGGAGGAGTGAGCGGGTGTGGCTCATTTCGAACGTAGACTCGTTCGAGTTCCGGGTGTAGTGGCCCCGAGTCGCTTATATCAAACTCGGTGAGTTCACGATCAACCGGTGCCATATTTCCGCGAAGGAACGGATTGGTCGACATGTCCAGAGTCTGGTTGCTTGGAGTGTCGCGGTCAACTACAGGCGAAATATCATTCGAGTTGTTAGCTGTTTCGAGTGGTTCGAATTGCGGGCATCCAACGTTGCCCAGCGGTGTCGTTGACACGCTGGAGAATCGCTGATTGATGAACTTCTATCGCCTCACAGAAGCGACGCGCGGAATCTGCTCCAACTGCTCTCCACGCAGGTGAGGTGAGTTCATCTGTCTGTTGTTCAATTGCGTGGCGGGCCGCCCGTCCCTCATCGGTGATCTCTCGCTGAAAAGCCAAGCCTTTTTGGGAGAGTCGTTCCCAGCCGTGGGCGATTGCATCATCACCCCAGCCACGACTGCGGGCAATCCATTCCTCATCGCCATACTCGTCGCGATCGACCATCGCTGAATGAAGCAGCCCAACCTCGACAGCATTTAGATCGTGCGCAGCACAGACTGCCCAATGCACATCACCCCTTAACTCGCGTAAACAGTTTGCGGCTCGCCACGCGGAGAGCACGGGATCAGATGGTCGTGGCTCTGCCCGATGCGCGGCAAACAGCGGCCTGAACTCGCCACCGACTGCATCGACCCCCCTCCAAAGATCGGAGGAAAGAGGCGCAAGGTCAGCTGCAAGCCCGGGAGCAACCTCGTCTAATCCGGTGGCAACTGATGCATCGAGCACCCGCATGGTCTCTTCGGAACTTGTTACTGAACGCACAAGGTTCAGCACTACCTCTATGACATCGGGGTGGATGGAGTAGGTCGTTGCGGCGACCGCAGCCGGACTCATGTCACCAAGGGGAGCCACCCGCCATGCAATTAGCCAACCGGAGCCATTTGGAACCCCAAGTTCTTCGAAACGGGCGATTGCAGCGGGATCCCACATCAACCACGCAACGAGGTGGTGCCCTGCTCGACCGGCACGGGCCGTGAGTTCACTCCAGTTCGTCATCCGATTGCGTCAAGCATGAGGTGAGCCACCTTTTCTGCAGCATTCTGGTTCTGGCCGGTAACGATATTTCCATCAACGACCCAGTGGTTCGCAAGGAAGTCACGGCGACGGTGTGTGCTTTCAAAGATCGCTCCGGCAGTACGTAATTCGCGTTCGGGATGTTGGGGTGTTGAAGTAATCCCAAGCTCTTGCACCTGTTTGTCGGTAACTGCGGTTAGCCGGCGGCCCGCAACAAGAGGGGACCCATCGGGATTCTTCGCCTGCAAAAACCCGAGTGGTCCGTGACAGACCCCGCCGAGAACGGCTCCGTTGGCATTGGCCTTGGTCACTTGCTCGCCGATAACTGGCGATGTGCCGAGATCAAATGCAGCTCCCCAGCCGCCAGCAAAGTAGATGAGGTCAAATTGCGAAATATCGAGATCACCGACGGCACGCGACGACGTCAGTGCAGCCTTCAATGATGGGTCACCGAGCATGCGGTCATCAGCAGAGGTCCGCAGCGCAGGCTTCAGCGATAGGGGGTCGACGGGAATTTCGCCACCGAGCGGGCTCGCAACTGTGACGGTCATGCCAGCATCCACAAATTCGTAATACGGAACCGTGAGTTCGCTTGCGAATACACCTGTTGGACGTCCAACCCCGAGAGTGCCATGGTTGGTAGCGATGACAAGCGCGTGGCGGCCGGTGAGATCAACATCCACCTCGGACGACATCTCCGGGTGTAGCCCCGCGCGTTGCAAGACGCGCCGCACCAGTCGAGCAGGCGGTGGAATTGAAGGTCGCGGTCCTGAACGCCGCTCCGCAATTCGTTTCTTGACCTGTTGCGGAACTCGAGTCTTGACGGCCTGCTGGATCATTGGCCGTGGTGGGAGCAAGGGCACCTTGCTAACCGACGTGATGTTGCTCGTTACGTACGGCCACGGAGCGTTCCGCGGAGGCAAACACCGTTCACGTTCCACATCGAGCCGCTCCCTCATCACTGCGAACACGCCTGATGCAGAGTCATCGTTCCAGCGGTTCGCCATTTCGACGGGGTCGACATCGAGGTTGTACAACTCCCACTGGTCTGATAAGACCGTTGTTCGATAACGAGGCCCGCCCATACCGTCACTTGCCAACTGTCGAACATGTGGTTCTGTCCACGTCGCAGGATCATCGAAGGTACGCACGAGCTTCCAAAGATGTCCGCCTCCACCTGGTGCGTCACCGTCGTCAACCCGGCCGACTATGCCCTCAAAGTTTGTCGCAACATGAGCAGCAGTATTGATGCGCAGAGGTCCGGCGGTCTCGCCGCCATTACTTTGAGCGCGAGCAGCACCGCTTGCACCAGTGTCCCCTTCAGGCATGTTGTCTCGAGTCATGATGTACACCGATCGGCGCTGATCTTCTTCGGCTCCGTCGACAAGCGGCATCAGATTGCGGCCGGTGAGTGGGTGCACTTCGCTGAACGAAGAACGAAGCTCATCAGCGGTGGCCTGTTCATCAATCCCTGCGGCTGATAACAGTGTTGGAACAAGGTCGACGTGAGAAGTGGGGGACGAGACTGATCGTTGAGACGTTGGCTGAGATCCAATCCGGGCAATAGAAAACGGCACTCGTGTTGACTCGTCGTACAACTGGAACCATTTCTGGTGAAGTCCACCATGCGACCCAAGAAGTTCGCCATGGTCAGATGTACGAACGATGACAGTATCGGTGGCTGCGTTATCGGTAATTGCGGTTCGCACGAGGTCGACCGGCCGGTCTACCGCTTCGTGGAGTCGGTAATACAGATTTCGATATTCCTGAAGGTTCTTTTGGTAGACCGGAGCAACGAGACCGTACGGTCCGTAGCACGAGGGATAGGAGGCGCGATACGCAACCTGTGCTGCCGGTTTGTGACGGAGATCTTCGAAATCTGATGGTGACATAGGCACGTCGGGCACCTCGATGTCGTTTAGATCGCTTGGCATTCCGCGTTGAATCCACAGCGGGAATAGCACGATGTCATGCGGATTGACGAAACTTGCGACCAACAGGAAAGGCTTGAGAGCATCAACGTCACCATTTCGCCGCCGTTCATAACGATTGTTGAGCCAACGGACGACTCGCGCTGCGATCAGCGGGTCACGGGCGAGACCGCAGTTCGCATAGAGCCCACCGTGCGGCTCAGGCCCAACCCAGCCAGAAAAGCCGAATGGGTCGAGAGGGTTCGCATCGAGGTAGCGGTCAACGTTGTCGTGAAGTATGTCGCCATCGGCGGTGTTCGTCGGAAGTGGTTCTCCGTTGTCGTTGAGTAGATCGGCATGGGTGATGTGCCATTTTCCGTCGTAGTGGGTGTCATAGCCGGCTGCCCGGAACCAATGGCCGAGAGTGGGTACCTCGCCTTCTCGTAGCCATCGCATGCGTGAATCGTCTGCCATCTTGCCGAGACCATCAGTTTGAGTGACACCATGCACGTCGGGGTACTGGCCGGTGAACAACGTTGGTCGGCTCGGAACGCAGGCAAGTGAGCCGGTGTAATGCCGATTGAACGACACCGCATGTTTGTTGAACCACCGGGAACCGTTGAGCGTGGAGCGCCAGTCGGTGAGTTCTGCGGATTCGTACGGGGGAGCTGCTCGTTCTTCATCGGTCATGATGAGGATGACGTCGGGTTGTGTTGTCATTGTGTGACCTTCTTGCCTCGGGTTGCTGCCTCCTGCCGGAGACCAGTTGTCATGAGTCGTGCCGCGAGCGACATGCGCTCAAGTGCCTTAGCTGCGGCAAAGCGTTTAGCCGGGTTGCGAGATGACGGAATTTCGGTTGAAATCGTGCCGCGAGTCCCTTTAGGCGAGGGTTGAAGCGTCCAGGTTGTCGTTGCGATCCCGACGATGGGAGGCATTCCTTCGATGGTGTACGCAAGTCGTCGTTGCGGTTCCCATACCGTCACCGTTTCAATAAGTGCTTGTTGCGCTATTTGTACTCGTCTTGCGGCTCCGACACCCGAGGTTTCTTGAGTGATCAAGCATGAGTGTTGGATCATTGGCACCCACATTGAAATTGATGGAAAGTCGGCCAAGATGGCCCAGACGTCTTCAGTAGGTGCGTTGATCGTGATGTCCATTGAGCTTGCAGCCATGATGACCTCTTTTTCGCAGAGTGAAAGTAGTGAGAGTAATACTCTCAAAAGTAGTTAGCAAGAGCTTGCCCGCTCAGTGAGTAGTTGATTCCACCAGCCGTTCAGGCGCCCTTACCGTGGCGACTAGCGTCATGGTATGCGCGTCAATGCCCGGGTTCCGCAGGAATACAACCGAATCAATCTTGAACCGATCTCGGGTGCGTTAGGTGCCATCGTTCACGGTGTTGACATGCGGGAACTCGATGATGAAATCATCACCTAACTTCACCAAGCATGGATGGATCACAAGGTGCTCTTCTTTCGAAACCAAGAGCTAACTTCAGCGCAACATGTCGAATACGGGAAAGCATTTGGTGAACTCGAAATTCATCCATTCACGAGCAACCTCGAGGAACAGCCCGAAATCATCGTGTTGGAGTCCACTCCAGAAAATTTTGTTGCTGCAGAATCATGGCATTCTGATGTGACCTTTCGTGAGTGCCCGCCAAAGGGCTCAGTGCTCGTCGGACGAGTTTTGCCACCATATGGCGGAGACACAGCATGGGCAGATATGCAACTCGCGTACGAACGACTTTCTGATGACTTAAAGGAACAAATCGAAGGCCTTTACGCGATCCATTCATACGAGAAGGTATTCGGTGCTAACCGCACCGGCCATCGACATGCAGTTGATGAGGTCGTGGAAAAAGCGAAAGAGCAGTACCCGCCACAGCGGCACCCGATCGTTCGAACGCACCCCGAAACTGGGATTAAATCTCTCTTCATCAACCGCAACTTCGTGACGGGCAGCGTCGGAATGACCCAAGATGTATGCCGGTCGCGTCGCCACCGGCTGTACGAGCCGGTGAATCGACTCGAGATCACCTGCCGGTTCCGTTGGCAGCCGGGCAGCGTTGCCCAATGGGACAACCGGTGCACACAGCATTACGCAATTCCCGATTACGGCGGTTTCCATCGAAGGATGGAGCGAGTGACGATGATCGGAGATCGTCCGCGGTAATCGACACTCAGTCGCCAATTCTCTTCGTCGTCGATAGAACATTGGGGTGGTTCAACCACTCGCACCCCTCGAGATTCCTGACCCAAACGCGGGTCGCCGTCGACTAATCGTCGTTGTGATGGTCGTGGTGACACTCGTCGTTGGCCTTGTCGCATGGTCATTTCGGGGCACCTCCCCGGAGGCAGTTGTCGATACCACCTCGACAAGTCAGGTGGAGGAAGAGACCACGACGACCACAGTTGCTGAGGCGACAATTACCGACACCGCATGCACCGTTAGTGAATTTGAAATCTCCCTCGGAGACATTGGTGAATCGGTGAGATGCGCGCAAATTGCACTTGTTGCCGCGGGGTACAGCAACGTGGAGATCACCGGAGTGTTCGATGAGGAAACCGATGAGGCCACCCGAGAATTCCAAACAGACTTAGAGCTCTACGTCGATGGCATTATCAGCAAAGTGACCGCCACCGAGCTTGGTGTCTGGCCGGGCCTCGAGGCATTCATTGTTCGAACCCCAGCCCCTGCACCGGGTGCGGTTGACCTACTTGGTATGCCGCTTTCACCAGTGGCATCAGCAGGAAGTGACGCACCTGAACTTCCTGAAGATGCAGGGCAAGGCACCGGCAAGCGAGTCGTCTACCAACGGTCATCTCAGCGAGTGTGGGCAATCGATGATGATGAGCAGGTTGTTCGCTCGTACCTCGTATCAGGTAGCCGTTACCGCAACGAGGTTCCCGGCTGGCACAAGGTCTACAGCCGGTCTGAAAGCGCCCTCGGGTGGGACTTACAAGCTGATCTTCCATACATGATTCGATATACCCAAACAGAGCGAGGTCATATTGGATTCCACGCAATTCCATCATGGCGCGACTCCGACGAAAAATTGCAGACCATCGACGAACTGGGTCAACGGCTCTCAGGAGGCTGTACCCGTCAAGCACCTCAAGACGCAGAGTTTCTTTGGTCGTTCGCCGACGTGGGCACCCGAGTGCTCGTGCTGTGAATTGCAGATGACGAGTTAGCGTCCAAGGCACGCGCTGACCCGAGCTCGCGGATCGGCGGCTCCGGCAAGACCATGCTCGTCACGAACGATGGCGTGGGCATGTCCAAATGTTGAATCCCACTCTGGTTGCACGCGTATGCGATGACCGCGGGCGGTAAGGCGTTCCCGCCAGGTAGACGGCGAATGACCCTCGAGTAGCACCTGCTGCTGTGACATGTCGTCCCACGTATCGAATCCAGACGTCGGTCCGGCGAGAGCCCAGCGGGCGGCGTGAATTGCTTCTGCGGGTGACTGTTGATGTTGAAACAGGCGGGCTGCGATCTGCAGAAGAATTTGGGGCTGAGCCGCACCGCCCAGCGTGCCGAATACCGCCACAAACTCCCTGTCACGGGTTGCAAGTGCTGGCGACAAGGTATGCGGGGGGCGCCGACCTGGCCCGAATACCGCTGGATGGCCGGGCTCAAGGGAAAACCCGAGTCCTCGATTGTGCAAATTGATCTGCGTGTTGGGTTCTGCAAGCCAGCATCCAAACCCGGCTGCATTCGACTGGATAAGAGAGACCGCGTACCCATCGGCCTCCGCGGTACAGAGATATGTCGTATCTCCATCTGTCGAGCGAATACCAATCTTGCTTGCTGCATTGACGTTGAGCAGGTCTCGCCGCGCTGCGATGGCAGCGAGAAGTTCATTGCCATCGGCGCGATCGCCCAAGACTTGAGGGCGATCAAATCCGGCGACCTTCGATGCTTCGATAGTGAGATGTGCCCAACGATCATCATCGGTCTCTCCAAGGTCGATGCCGTCGAGTAATGATGCCGCCCCGAGCGTGAGGTAGCCCTGAGAGTTTGGAGGAATGGTGTGGAGGTCGACTCCGAAGGCTGAACTCGTGAGGGGCGTGACCCACTCGGCCGACGACTGTTCAAGATCACGATCATGAAACAGACCGTTGCCAAGCTCTTTTAGGCCCTGCCCAAATTCGCCGAGATAGAAACCATCACGCCCTCCCGATGCCACTGCTCGGAGTGCTCGGGCGACACCTGGGCGGCGCACAACTGCACCGACACTCGTCGCCTGCGACGACAGTTCGTGCAGTGCCTCGGCACCTCGGCTATCGAGTTGGCGGACCGCTCCAACGAGCAGCGGGCTTGCAGGGAATCCGTATTCGGCGAGATCGATTGCGGGTTGAATGACCTCGGTCAACGGCATCGATCCGAATCGCTCATTGAGTGCGACCCAGCCATCGATACATCCGGGCATGGTGACCACTCGAATGTCATGTCGAAATGGCAATGTTGTGAGGCCCTCGGCACGAAGTTGATCTGCATTCGCCCCCGAACCCGCTCGGCCACTGCTGTTGAGTGCATGCACCGAATGTCCATCGTGAATGAGAGCGAACAGGTCTCCGCCAAGGCCGCAGAGGTGCGGACAGGTGACGGCAATGGCGGCATTTGTTGCAATGGCGGCGTCAACTGCGTTACCTCCCTTGCTGAAGATCGCATCTCCGGCACGGGCAGCGAGTTGGTCGGCTGAAGCCACGAGGTGGCGGGTTCCTCGAGTTGAACTCTGCGGCAACGGGTTCATGACGGCACCGTAGCCACCTACCCAGAATGATCGAGAGCCGGGACCCGAGCTCCACTGCAAGAAGTATTGAGCTCTCTCACTACGGTTCGGCTATGGATGTCGATAGCGGTGGCCCTCTCAAGGGCATCAAAGTTGTTGAACTTGGCGTATGGATTGCAGGTCCTTCAGCTGCTCTTATCTTGTGTGACTGGGGTGCTGACGTCGTCAAAATTGAGCCCAAAGCCGGTGATCCGAACCGTTCGTTCAAGTACATCTTCGGCGGTGACCCTGACACGAACCCAGTGTTTGAGCTCGATAACCGCGGCAAGCGCGGAATCTCGGCCGATATTTCGACCGATGATGGTCGGCAGGTCGTGCTCGACCTCCTCGCTGAGGCCGATGTGTTTATCAGCAACCTTCGGCCAGGAGCTCTCCGTCGAGCTGGCCTCGATGCTGAAACGATGCTCGAGAAGTTCCCCCAACTCGTTTATGGGCACATCACTGGCTACGGGCATCAAGGGCCAGATGCAGAACGAGCGGCATACGATCTCGCCGCGTATTGGTCGCGCACTGGTATTGCGCATTCCTTGGCGATCCCGGGCGCTGGGTTGCCAATTCAGCGAGGCGGAATGGGCGACCATGCAACAGGTGTCGCCCTTGCCGGCGCGATCAGTGCTGCTCTCGTGCACCGTGAACGCACAGGTGAAGGCCAACTTGTGACGACCTCGCTGATGCGTCAAGGTCTGTACACCCTCGGGTTCGACCTCAATCTCAAACTCGACTGGGGACGGGTGGCACCGATCGCTCAGCGAGAGACGAATCCGAACCCGATGGCGAACAGTTATCGCACCGCAGATGATCGCTATCTGTGGCTGGTTGGGGTGACATCTGATCGACATTGGCCTCCGCTAGCCCGAGCGCTCGGAATCGACGATCTCATCGACGATGAGAGGTTTAACAGCGAGAGGGCTCGGTTTAAACACAGGGCGGAACTCATCAGGTTGCTTGATGAGGTATTCGCAACGTTCACGCTCGAACAGTGCGAGGCTGCGTTCGCTAACGAACCTGATGTGTTTTGGGCTCCGGTGAACAGCATTGACGACGTCGTGGAAGATCCGCAGTTCCGGCCATCTGGGGCAGTGGTAGACGTCCCAGAGCGCGATGGCGCCAGCAGCCGCGAAATGTTGGCGACGCCGGCAGATTTTTGGGGAACCCCGTGGAAGCCTCGCCGAGTTGCACCAGATATTGGTGAGCACACCGTCGAAGTCCTGAAAGAACTCGGTTACGACGACGGTCGCATTGCCGACCTCATCGAATCAGGAGCGGTCACCGCCTGGGAGCACTGACCACCCCGCCACCGATCGTCGACGAGCGAGGAATGTCGCGTGAAGTTACGTTCGAAGGGCTCCGAGAAGTAGAGGTCGGTGAAACTCGGTCGCCTGAGCGTTGATGAGTTGACGTTCAAGAATCTGTTGAAGTGTTGCTGCACCCTGTGGGATCGGATGATCCGCAAAAAATGACTGCACATGATCGACATCGCCGCCCTCGGTGAGGAGTTTTACCGAGTCGACCATGCGAACAATGGTGTTCGTGGGGAATCGTTCATTCGCTTCCTGCCAGTGATCGGCGACGAATCGCCACGCCGCCGAACCATTCGACTCATTTGCGATGCAGGCACGAAGCAAGAACGGCGCGTTTTGGGTGCGGACCTCAGATGACAGGGCAAGTTCACACGTCTGGGCGATGAGCTCGGCGTCACGAAACTCGGCGAGCGCATAGAGATTGCGGAGTTGCTCTTGAGGGGTTTGGGAGGTCCTGAAGCCATCGAGAAAACGTTGGTAGTCGGTATTGTCGCCGCAACTGGCAACGACCGTCGTCGCAGCGGCGAGCAGTTCAGGATCGACTGTTGAGGTAGCTGAATCGTTCACGATCTGACGACACTTTTCGATCGACGTCGAGTCGTTTCCGAGAAGGGCAACGGTCTTCATTAAGAGACCCCGAAGTGAGCCGACAAGATCATCTTCATCTTTTGCAGGAGCACCGAGGCGCTGCAATGTTGGTTCGCAGAGATTACGGACAGTTTCTTCGAATGTTGAGCGTTCGTCGGTGTCACCGATGATGCGAGAGATGAGGCGCAGGCCTGAGGTGATGCTTTGCCATACCGAAAGGGCATCTTCCTCTCGGAACTCGGTGAGCATGTCGAGAAGACCTGATGCGTCAAGGCGGCGCGCTGTGACTGCAGCAATCGCATCATCAACCAACGTGTAGCGCTCGAGCACATCGAGTGTTGGCAAGACCTTGCGAGTGATGCGCGACCGTAATTCGTTGTCGTATTCGACCCTTACAAAGGCGTGTCCGCCAGCGTTGACAATGACCGGCCCGTTGGTATCGACCTGCACTCGCTGTTCGTCTTCGCTCAGCAACAACGATGATGTGCCCGATGCAGTGCGATAGCTCAGAGGAACCATCCAGGTGGTGTCGTCTGAGCTGTCGGCAAATGAGAACTTCCGCTGTCGCATGACAAGCTCATCTCCATCAAGGGTTACAGAAATCACTGGGTAACCGGCTTGCCAAATCCACGAATCCATCGTGTCTCGAACCGGCTGACCCGAGGTCGACTCGAGCGCATCCCAAAGGTCAGAGGTTTCGGTATTTCTGTAGGCGTGTGCTTGCAGATAGTGGCGCACACCATCTCGAAATTGCTCCTCGCCGAGGTGTTGCTCCAACATGCGAAGCAGAGCCCCACCTTTCTGGTACGTGAGGACATCAAACATTCCTTCGGCGTCGGTGGGGGAATTCACTTCGAACTCAACAGGGCGGGTTGACGCCAGTGAGTCGGTTTCAAAGGCAACGGTTCTCTCTATGCCGAAGGTCAGCCAACGACCCCATTCAGGCTTAAACGCGTCGCATGCGGCGATTTCCATGAACGTTGCAAAGGCTTCGTTGAGCCAGATGCCGTTCCACCAGCGCATGGTGACAAGGTCGCCGAACCACATATGGGCGAGTTCGTGTGCGACAACGTCGGCAACGAGTTGCCGTTCAGGCTGTGTTGCATTGACCGGGTCAACGAGAAGGAGATTCTCTCTGAACGTGATGCACCCCAGATTCTCCATCGCTCCTGCGGCGAAATCGGGGAGTGCGAGCAGTTCAACCTTGTCGCCCGGATACGGAATGCCGTAGTAGTCCTGAAACCACTTCAAGCAGAACTCTGCGACGTCGAGTCCGAACTCGGTGAGATGTCCTTTACCCGGTATGTGCACGAGCCGCAGCGGGATGCCATCGACGTCACGCCATTCGGTGGCTTCAAGGGGTCCAACAACGAAGGCGACGAGATACGTGCTCATTATCATCGTGTCGGCAAATGTGATTGTAACGAGACCGTCTGCCCGGGGCTCGCGTTCCACTTCGGGAGAGTTTGAAACCGCGGTGTCACAGTCACGAACGACGAGAGTGATGCCGAACACTGCTTTGAAATCGGGCTCATCCCAGCAGGGAAATGCTCGTCTGCAATCTGTCGACTGCATCTGTGTCGTGCCGATGACCTGTTCGTTTCCCTCATCATCGGTGAACGACGACCGGTAGAAACCCCGCAACTTGTCATTGATCGTGCCGGTGAACGAAATGGCCACCTGATGTTCGCCCACGTTGAGCTCGGCCTCACTCGACAGCATGAGGCGTTCTGTTGAGGCATCGAGCGAGAATGACACCGGTGCACCATCGATATGAGCAGAGACGATGTCGAGCTCGATTGCATTGAGAATGAGCGTCCGGTGCCCGGGCTCGGTGACGTCAACATTGATCGTGACATCACCAGTGAATGACGCCGACGGCAGATCAGGGGTGATGGTGATGTCGTAGCGCTGCGGAAGAGCAAAGCGCGGCAGTCGATGTGGGTCAGTCCAGGCGGTCGTCACGTCGCCGATGGTAGTGAGTGGTATTCCGTCATGGCCGACGGAGCCGCTAGCGTCGAACGAGTGGCTGAGCGAGAGACCTCCGAAGGGGCAACGTTTCATGTCGTTGGAATTGGCAATGCGCTCGTCGACGTCATCACTCATGCAGATGAGGAGTTTCTCACCGAGTATGAACTGGTGAAGGGTTCGATGACCCTTGTGGAAACCGACCGTGCGCTCGAGCTTTATCAAGCGATTGGCACGAAAGTTGAAATGAGCGGTGGATCTGCTGCAAACACGGTGTGTGGTGTCGCGAGCCTTGGAGGGAACGCTGCGTATGTAGGGAAAGTCTCAAATGATGACCTTGGCACCACCTTTGGCCACGACCTTCGGGCAGTGGGGGTTCGGTTCGCTCCAGGTGGACGAGATAACGAGGTGCCGACCGGTCGTTGCGTGATCGTTGTGACTCCAGATGCAGAACGAACGATGAATACGTTTCTCGGGGCATCGAGTTTGCTCACCCCCGACGATGTTGATTTTGACCTCATTGCCAATGCCGAGGTGCTGTACATGGAGGGCTATCTCTTCGATCGGGGTGACGCAAAAGCCGCATTCCGCGCCGCTGCCGCTCACGCTCACCGTTATGGGCGCATGGTGTCGCTCACTCTGTCAGACTCATTTTGTGTCGAACGACATCGAGATGACTTCCGACGACTCCTCACTGACGAGGTCGACATCTTGTTTGGAAATGCTGAGGAACTCGTATCGCTTTACGAAGCCGACACATTTGCTGAGGCGGTGACCGCGGTTCGAGCCGACTGCCCGATTGCCGTGGTGACGATGGGTGAGCGTGGATCGCTGGTTATCACTCCATCGGAGGTGATCGAGTCGTCTGCGCATCCGGTTTCTCACGTCGTTGATACCACCGGCGCTGGCGATCTTTTTGCAGCAGGGTTCCTCTTCGCGTATACCCGCGGGGACGGTCTTGCAGAATGCGCCCGAATTGGTGGTATCGCAGCCGCTGAAGTCATCGCCCATGTCGGTCCGCGTCCGCTCGTCGAGTTACGTACGCTACTTACGTGACCTCAATCGCAGAGTTGGCCACGGCCTGGCTCGCTGCCGAGCCAGATGACGACATTCGTGTCGAATTGCAAGCCCTCATCGATGGTGATCCAGAGGTGCTCGCAACACGATTTTCTGGTCGTCTGATGTTCGGCACTGCAGGTCTTCGGGCCGAAGTAGGGGCAGGGCCACTGCGCATGAATCGGCTTGTCGTCCGTCAAGCGGCGGCAGGGCTCGCTGATTGGCTCCTTGCCCGCGTCGATGACGCGTCGCAGCGAGGGGTCGTCATTGGCTTCGACGCAAGGCGCAAATCGGACTTGTTCGCTCTCGACACCGCATATGTCCTTGCTGCTCGAGGAATTCGCTCAATGGTCTTCAGCTCTGTCGTGCCAACTCCAGTACTTGCATGGTCGATTACCGAACTGGGTGCAGCATCAGGTGTGATGGTGACCGCGTCCCATAACCCTCCAGCCGACAATGGGTACAAGGTGTATCTCGACTCAGGCGCGCAGATCGTCAACCCGATCGACGAAGAGATTGCGACGTGCATCGCAGATATTGATCCGCTGACGGTTGAACTTGCTGAACCTGATTCAGCGTTAGTCACGATGCTTGATGATGAACTTCGGCAGCGCTACCTCAGCGCAGTCGGGAACGTTCGTCATGCCGCAGATATTGAGCCGATACGAGTCGCGTATACACCGTTGCATGGGGTGGGTGGTGCAACGCTGGTTGAGGCCCTTGCGCGCTGTGGGCTCGGCAATCCAGAGATTGTCGAAGAACAGTTCGAACCTGACGGCTCATTCCCGACGGTGCCGTTTCCAAATCCCGAAGAACTCGGAGCGATGGATGCGGTGATCGCGCTTGCACAACGAGCCCACTGTGATCTCGCACTTGCTCACGACCCTGACGCTGACCGACTAGGGGTTGCAATTCCCACCGCGTCAGGTTGGCGTCGGCTGAGTGGTGACGAGATCGGCTGGTTGCTCGCCGACCATATTCTGTCGAACACTGAGGGCGATGAGCGGATGGTCGTCACCACGCTCGTCTCGTCATCGCTGTTATCGGTGATGGCCGCCGATTACGGCGTGCACGCCGAGGAGACGTTCACCGGTTTCAAATGGATCGGCCGTACCGTTCTTGAGCACCCAGACCGACGATTTGTGTTCGGCTACGAGCAGGCTCTCGGCTACCTCGTTGCGCAACGTCCGCTTGATAAAGATGGAATCACCGCTGCGGTCGTGATGGCTGAGGTAGCTGCATGCGCAGCATCAGATGGAACGTCGATCGAAGGGCGCCTCGAATCTCTTGCGGAGCGGTACGGGCGATACGTCATTGGTGAGCGCTCAATCAAGATGGAACCTGCGCTCAGCAGCAAGGTGGTGCAACGTGTGCAGGCCGAACCACCGGCCGATATCGGTGGGGTCGCCGTGCACACAGTGACCGAATTTCCCGAGGCTGGGCTACTTCGCCTCGAACTCATCGATGGCACGCGACTTCAGGTTCGACCCAGCGGCACCGAGCCGAAGATCAAGCTCTACGGTGAAGCGGTCGATGGTGATCCGGCTGAAGGTCTTGACCAGCTCGCAGAAGTGCTCGCTGAGATCGCAGCCTCGTACGTTGCGTAGCTAGTTGCGAGGTTCGCCGAACAGGCGATCGCCTGCATCACCAAGCCCCGGAACGATGTACGCCTGCTCGTTGAGGTGCGAATCGATAGCGCCCGTCACGATGTGAACGTTCCACCGGTCGTTGATGTGGGCTCGCACCGCCTCGATACCTTCCGGGGCGGCGATTGCGCAGACGACAGTGATTGTGCCCGTCACTTGGCGATTGGCGATGAGATCGATGACGTGATTGAGTGAGCCACCAGTCGCAAGCATCGGGTCGACGATGATCACGGGGCGATCGCCGATGTCAGCGGGCAGTTTGTCGGTATAGAGCTCTGGCTCGAAGGTTGTTTCGTTTCTCGTCACTCCGACGAACCCGAGATCTGCATCATCGAGCACATGATGTACCGATGTGACAAATCCGAGTCCAGCACGAAGAATTGGAACGACCAGCGGTACCTCAGCGAGGACCTGCTGTTGGGTTTCGGTGAGTGGGGTAGTGATCTTCTGCGAACGTGTTGGCAGGTTTTTTGTGGCCTCTGCCAGCAAGATGACGCCAAGTCGGTTGAGGTGAGCTCTGAAGTTCGCGTTCGACGTCTCAACCGAACGCATACGAGCAAGTGCATCATTGACGATCGGGTGGTCAACCTCGGTGACGGTGACGGTCATGTCGATCCTCCAGACTGCTCAGCGACGAGATTCGCGTAGCCCGGCTTGATGATGTTGTTGATGATGCGCAGCCGCTCAGGGAAGTCGGTGAACGCGCTCTTCATTGCGTTGATCGTGAGCCACTGCATATCGGCAAGATCGGTTCCAAAGGCCTGTGAAAGTTGGACAAATTCATGACTCATTGAGGTGTTCGACATGAGACGATTGTCGGTGTTCACCGTCACTCTGAATCGCAGATCTCGCAAGAGGCCAATTGGGTGCGAGGCAATGTCAGCGCAGACACCCGTGTTGACATTTGACGTGGGACAAAGTTCGAGGGGAATTCGGCGGTCTCGAACGAACTCGGCGAGGCGACCGAGCTCCCAGCCGTCATCAGTTTTCGTAATGTCATCGACGATGCGAACCCCATGGCCAAGGCGAGCAGCACCGCAGTATTGAAGTGCCTCCCAAATGCTTGGTAGGCCAAACGCTTCACCGGCGTGAATTGTCGAGTGGAAGTTCTCGCGCATCACATACTGGAATGCGTCAAGGTGGCGTGATGGTGGGTGGCCTGCCTCGGCGCCGGCAATGTCGAAGCCGACTACCCCAGCATCACGCCATTTCACCGCGAGATGGGCAATATCGAGGCTGTGAGCTGCGGTTCTCATTGCGCAGAGAATGACCTTGATAACGATGCCGGTCTCTTGCTCTGCTCGTTGGAAACCGTCGATCGTCGCAGCAACGACCTCATCGAGTGAGAGCCCTGCCTCTACGTTCAACTCTGGGGCGTAGCGAACCTCGGCATAGACAACGCCGTCGCTGGCGAGGTCGATGCCGCATTCGTAAGCGACGCGCTCCAGTGCGTCACGGTGTTGCATAACGCCAACGGTGTGCGCAAAGGTCTCCAGATACAGCACCAGGTCGTTCCGCTTTGCACCACGGTTGAACCACGTTGCGAGATCAGAGGGATCGTGGGTTGGTAGTCCCTCGTAGCCAAACTCTTCGGCGAGTTCAATGACCGTTTCGGTGCGGAGCCCACCGTCGAGATGGTCATGGAGCAGCACCTTCGGTGCGCGAATCGCAATGTCAGGTGAAAGGGAACTCATTGACGATCACTGCGGTCGAGTCGGCGCAATGGCATGTCTGCCGGTCGTTGCAACCAGTTCCAATCCGGATATGTCGCGGAGGCAGAGATGCAATGCAGGGTGTATGCATGACGGCTCACCGGTGACCTGTTGACGTCACTCCAATGGGGGAGTTTCCCATTGAGAATCACCATTGTTCCTGCGGGGACCTCCAGCGGTACGAGGTCTTTTGCCGGGTCTGGAAGCGGTGTCTCATCGAGATCTTCAAAGACGGTGCCTTCATCGTCAGATCCCACGCGGCGGAAGACTTTCCGCAGGGGAGGCTTGTGGCCGCCGGGGGCGGCCCAGAGGCAACCGTTGTCAATGGTGGCATCTTCGACCGCGAACCAGAATCCGGTGACCGTCAGCGGGTCGGTATACAGGAAGGTGCCGTCTTGGTGGCAGCTCACTTCACCGCCGATGCCCGGCTGCTTAAAGATGTACATGCTCTGTAATGCAAGAGCGTCGGCCATTCCGATATCGGCTGCTATCTGGGCAAGATCTGAGGTATAGGTCGCTCGCTCGAATACGTCATCGAGATCGTGCTGTGCGTGACCGATCTTGTTGATGCTGAGTTCTTTTGCCTGCCGTAGTTCACCGCGTTCATCGAATGCTTCTTCTTCGAAGAAACACCAAATACGACCACCTGACGACAAGAACTCATGGTTGGAGACTCGCTCTTGCTCTTCGGTGGTGAACACCGTGTTTTCGCCAGATGGCTCCCAGTTGTCGACGAGGTCAATTGCCCGCTCACGGATCGACGCTCGGGTCTGCGAATCCATGAAGTCGGGCACGGCAATGAAGCCATCGCGTTCAAACGATGCAATTTGTTCATCGGTGAGCAAAGCGGACATACCTTGAGCGTACGCCGGTCACGAGGGCTTGACGAGATCAGCCGTTGGTAAGCGATGAATATGCAGGAGCGACGATGTTGTCAATGATGTGTTGCCGCTCGGTGAGTGGGGCGAACCCAGACGAAATGGCATTGGTCACGAGTCGCTCGATGTCTGACCACGACAGTTGGTGGGCGTCATGCAGTGCAACGAGTTCACTTGATGGGCTTACATCGCTCATCAAACGGTTGTCGGTATTCACGCCGACGTTAAAGCCAGCGCGCATGAATGGAATGACAGGATGTTCAGCCACAGAGTTCACGGCACCAATTTGGGTGTTGCAGGTTGGTGCCATTTCGAGGTGTATTTGCCGGTCACGGATAAATGATGCGAGTGGGCCCAAGACGAGTTCACCGTTGTCGAGTTGGGTATCTCTTACGAGTCGAACTCCGTGCCCAATGCTTTGAGCGCCATGGGCGAGTTCTTCAGAAAGCAACTCAAGGTCAGGAGTCTCACTTGCATGAATCGTCACATTGATATGACGTTGGCGGGCGATGGCGAGAGCGTCTGCGTGTAGCGACGGAGGCCAACCGGTTTCGGCACCGGCAAGGTCGAAGGCAACAACCTTGCTCTCTGTAGAGCGGTAACGGTCAACGAATTCGACCACCTCGACAGACCGACGTTCAGTACGCATCGCACAGACGATGAGATTTGCCGAGATTGAGAGACCCTTCTCGTGGGCTGAGGCTTCTGCTCGTCGAAAGCCGGCGCAGATCGCCTCGGCCGAAGCTTCGAATGGCATGTCGTGCAATTCCGGAGCGAAACGTATTTCGGCGTAGACAACCCCGTCGTTGGCGAGGTCTTCGACGGCTTCAAATGCCACTCGTTCGATATGGGCAGGGTCTTGCATGACCGCCAACGTGTGTTCGAATGTTGCGAGATACTTCAGGAGATCTTTTGCGGCAGCTCCGGCGGTGAACCACGCCTGAAGATCGGTGGGGTCGGTTGTCGGTAGTTGAGGTGTCCAGCCAATCGCCTCGGACAGTTCAAGGATGGTTTCGATTCGTAAGCCGCCATCGAGATGGTCGTGGAGCAGTGCTTTTGGCGCAGAGAAAATGGCATCTGACGTGACGTCAACTGCCATTAGTGAGCCCCGCCGGGTCGATAGGGCACACCCGCTTTCGCCGGCGGTCGCAAACGTTGACTGGCGGTGGCCAGCACGATAAGCGTGATCACGTAGGGCAGAGACTGAGTGAGCGACTCGGGAACTTCGTCAACGGTCAGATACGCAATAAGCGCAATCACCGATACTCCGATGCCGGTTGTTCCTCGCCGCATTTGTCGTCGCAGCAGCGAGATGAGACCGACGATTGCACTCAGAAAGAAGATGAAGAGGAACAGCCCAGTGATTGATCCGCCAGCGACGAGCTTGATGCCCTCCGAGTAGCCAAATACGGCAGCTCCACCGAGAATCCCGCTGGGTCGCCAGTTACCAAAGATCATCGTTGCGAGTCCGATGAAGCCTCGGCCTGCGGTCTGGCCTTGTCGGTAATACGACGAGGAGATGATCGAGAGGAACCCTCCACCGAGTCCGGCAAATCCTCCGCTGATGAGGAGTCCGATGTAGCGAACCCGAATGACGTTCACTCCGAGAGACTCTGCGGCCTCAGGTGCCTCTCCCGATGACCGCAGTCGCAACCCGAAACTGGTGCGCCACAAGACCCACGCGGAAAGGGGGATGAGGAGCAACGCGATGAGTGAGGCGAGTGACAGTCCCGACATGAGTCCGCGCGTCATGCCTGCAAGGTCGGCAATAAGGAACCATCCTCGTTCCTCAAGCCACCCAAGAACGTCAGGTGTCGACGACGAACCAACAGGCCCACCTGCAAGGAATGGAACATCGACTTTCGGTATTGCTGAAGATTGTGGAGGTGACTGGCTGATGCCGCCTTGAGGCTGTCCAACAAAGACCAGTTCGCTGAGGTACCTCACGCCGAAGAACGCAAGCAAGTTCATGACGACACCTGAGATCACTTGGTCGATGTTGAACCGAATTGTGGCGACAGCGTGGATGAGGCCACCGAGCGCACCGCCAAAGATCGCAAAGAGAAAGCCGATCCATGGTCCGTATTTCCAGGCACCAAATGCGCCAAACCACGTACCGAGGATCATCATCCCTTCGATACCAATATTGAGAATTCCCACACGCTCAGCCCAGAGCCCCGCGAGTCCGGCAAGCATGATCGGCACGGTAAGACGTAGCGCAGCTCCGATGGTCCCCGACGAGGTGAGGTTGTCGAACCCAGTCCATAGTCGGGTCACCGACATCACCGCCACGAGAGACAGCCCGATGGAGAGAAGACGCATCCGCGGCGAGAGAGAGATGCTGGTGGGTGGCGTAGAGATTGATGTGGTGCTCATGCTCCACTCCCTGCTGCGAGTTCGGCTCGCGCTCGTTCAGCGGTCTTGATGTTCGTTCTGCGCACTGCGGCTTCGTTCACGATCACGACGGTGAGCACGATGATGGCCTGCATCACCTTGACGATTGAGTTCGGTACGTCCGCGAGCTGGAGTTGGGCAGACGTTGAGTCGAGGAAGCCAAAGAGCAATGCTGCGATCACGATGCCGACGGGATGATTTCTGCCGAGAAGCGCAACGGTGATACCTGCGAACCCGAGTTGGATGGGGGTAGCACTTGGGCCGTAGGCGTGGGTTTCGCCGAGAACGCTTTGCATTGCGACAAGGCCGGCGACGGCACCTGAGAGCAGCAATGCGATGACGGTCATCTTCGTTGCGCTGATTCCTGCGGTTGAGGCGGCGGTCGGGTTATAGCCCGATGCACGAAGTTTGAAACCGAATGTGCTCCGGTACACCACCACCCAGAAAATGGCGACGACGACGAGAGCGATAATGAACATCGAGTTGAGCCGTCCCTCAACGAGGTCGGGAAGCCGTCCAGATTCTTCGATGATCGTGGTCTTGATGTTGAGTCCTTCGACAGAGTCATCACGGAAGAAGCTGTTGAAAAGCCACTGAATAAATGAGAGCGCTATGTAGTTCAACATGATCGTCGAAATGACTTCGTGGATGTTCTTGCGAACTTTGAGGAATGCGGAGATACCAGCCCATGCAGCGCCAGAGATCAACGCAACTGCGAGGATTGCTGCGATGTGCAGAGGCCCCGGAAGACTGATTCGGCTTCCTGCCTCAGCTGCCATCAGCGCAGCAAAGAGATATTGCCCTTCGACACCAATATTGAAGATGTTCATTTTGAAACCGATGGCCACAGCGGTTGCAGAGAAGATGAGAGGTGTTGCCCGTCGCATCATCTCTAACAACTTGTCGGTGTTCTGAGCGGTGTCGGTGATGGTGGTGAACGCTGTCACCGGGTCTTTCCCGGTGATGAACAGCATGACCGCTGAAATCCCCAGAGCGATGATGACGGCAAGGAGCGAACTTGCGAGCGTCGTCCCAGAGGTGCGTAACCCTGACGCCCGAGAAGGGGTCAAGATCTTGGCCAACGGGCCTGATGGGCCTGACGGGGCTGTTGCTGTCTCGGTCATGATGCGACCTCTTCGTATGTGCCTGTCATGTAGCTACCCAGCTCGCTTGCGGTGACGTCATCTGGGTTCAGTGTTGCGGTGATACTTCCGCCAAACATCACTGCAATTGAGTCGGAAAGCCCCAACAGTTCTTCAAGATCGGCAGAGACGAGAAGAACGGCCATGCCATTGTCTCGGGCTCGCCGAATTTCGTCCCACACCGCCGCTTGCGCACCAACGTCAATGCCGCGAGTCGGGTGAGCGGCGACGAGAACCCCGGGGTTCGTTGTCAATGTGCGACCGACAATGAGTTTTTGTTGGTTGCCGCCCGAAAGCGCGAACGCCGGCGTTGTCTCATTTGGAGTAAGCACTCCAAAGCGTTTGATGATGTCGACGGTGTACGCCCTGACCGACGCTGCATCAACGAGCGGTCCTTTTCCAAACTGATCTTCGTCTTCTCGACCCAGCAATGTGTTTTCCCAGAGCGGAGCGTTCAGCATGAGCCCCTCTCGGTGACGGTCAAACGGGATGTAGGCAAGGCCCGCATCATGTCGCTGCCGGGTGGTTGCTTTCGTGAGGTCGGCGCCGTCAACAGTGACCGTGCCAGATGATGGCATAAGGCCAAGGAGCGCTGCGCACAGTTCGTACTGTCCATTCCCTTCAACTCCAGCGATCCCAACAATTTCGCCTGACCGTATGGTGATCGATGCGCCGTCAACCGCAGGGCGCCCTTCGACGCCCATGACGGTGAGGTTTTCGACGTTGAGACGAACATCGTCTTTAATGTCAGAGGTCCTTCCTGCCGGTGAGGGAAGTTCTGACCCGACCATGAGTTCTGCGAGCCCCGATCGGTCGATGTTTTCGGGCGTGGTTTCCGCAACGGTGGTGCCCTGACGCATGACGGTGATGTCATTCGAGACCTGAAGGACCTCATCAAGTTTGTGAGAAATGAAGATCACGGTTGCCCCGTCGTTGACGAGACTGCTGAGCGTGACGAACAATTCGTCGACCTCTTCGGGGACAAGAACTGCGGTCGGTTCATCGAGAATGAGAATTCGGGCACCCCGAAACAGCACTTTGACGATCTCAACGCGTTGACGTTCGCCGACGCCGAGTTCGCTGACTGGCATATCGAGATCAAGGTCGGTACTGATGGCCGACATGATGTCCGCAATTCGTGTGCGAGCTTGTGTGTCATCGATAATGCCTCGACGACCCGGTTCGCTTCCGAGAATGATGTTCTCGAGAACGGTGAGGTTGTCGGCGAGCATGAAGTGCTGGTGCACCATGCCGATGCCAGCATTGATTGCATCACTCGGAGACTTGAAACGGCGCTCGGTTCCTTCGACAGAAATCGTTCCAGAGTCAGGCTCTTGCATTCCGTAGAGCGTCTTCATCAGGGTTGATTTCCCAGCTCCATTTTCACCGACGATGGCGTGAATAGTTCCGGCTCGAACGTTGAGGTCAACGTCGTAATTCGCGATCACCCCGGGAAATCGTTTTCCGATTCCACGGAGTTCAACAGCAGGCGTACTGCTCATCGCACCTCCCTCGTTGAATTGTCGGTTTGGGTCTGCGACTCCGCAAAGTGTTGAAGCACTCATAAAAGAGTAGTGCTTCGGCGAGACAAAGAAGAGAGCCCGGGTGAATCACCCGGGCTCTCCACTAATTGTTTGTAGCTATCCCGCCCGAGAGCGGGAATCGCCTATCGGTCAGAGACCCTCAGGTGAGGTCGGAACCTCAATGTCTCCGGCGATGATCTGAGCCTTGAAGTCCTCGAGCTGGTCGACGATGTCGTCGATGTTGCCACAGGTGGTTGCGTAGCCGACACCATCATTCGCCAGGTTGAAGGTGTAGAAGCCGCCTTCGGCAGTTCCGTCTTGGACATTCTTCGCCATTTCTTCAACGGCCGTATCAACTCGCTTCAGCATTGAGGTCAAGCGGTGTGCCTTCTGCTCTTCGGTATCGAAGCTGCATTCGTCGTTATCAACGCCGATTGCCCACTTGCCTTCACCAGCTTCAACAGCGGCCTCGATCATTCCGCGACCGGAGCCACCAGCGGCGGTGTACACGACGTCTGCGCCGTCCGCGTACCATGCTCCGGCAATTTCTTTAGCCTTGTCTGGTGAGCCCCATGCAGCGTTGTCGCCTGCGGCGCCAAGGTAAGCCGACTCGACGACGATGTCAGGGTTGACGGCCTTCGCACCTGCGATGTAGCCGGCCTCGAACCTCTTAATGAGATCGATTTCCTGGCCACCGATAAAGCCGATCTTGCCCGTCTGGCTCTTCAGCGCAGCGGCTGCACCGACGAGGAATGAACCTTCTTGCTCTGAGAACGCTGTGGTGATGATATTTGCGCCGTCGTAGTAGCCATCGATCCAGCCAAAGTACACATCGGGGTTGGCCTCAGCGATCGGACCGAGTGCGTCACCAAATGCGAAGCCGACTGCGACAACGAGCTTGTTGCCTGCGGCTGCAAGAGCCTCGAGGTTTGGTTGGCGGTCTTGATCGCTCGTCGCTTCGAGTTCTTGAACCGCGATGCTGAGGTTGGCCTCAGCGTTGTCTGCTCCTTGGCCTGCCATGTCGTTGAAGGTACCGTCACCACGGCCACCGGTATCGAATGCGAGACCGAGGAATGGGCCGGCCTCTTCGGCGGGCTCTTCGGCTGCTTCTTCTTCAGCGGCGGGCTCTTCAGCGGCTTCCTCTTCGGCGGCTGGCTCGTCAGCGACGGGATCGTCACTTCCGCAAGCAGCACCGGCGAGAGCAAGCACGGCCGCCATTGCAGCAACCGCAATGCGCTTTGACTTGATCATTTCTCCCCCTTGTGTCGGGATGTAGTGGGTTGATGCCCCGTGAAGCAAAACTTCTCAGGACTTGTTCACGTGAACACCCAGACACTACTCGGTTTCTGGAGGCTTCCATTGCTGAAGTCGATGACAATCATGCGAGACTTTCGTCATGTCCAATCTTTTGACAGATATCTCAGATGGAATCGGCACGCTGACACTAAATGCGCCGGAGGCTCGCAACACGATGACGATGCCAATGGTGGAAGAAATCTGCGCTGCAATGGATGAGTTCGAAGCAGATGAGGGGTGCTCAGCGGTGATTGTGACCGGTGCTGGCTCAGCGTTTTGCGCAGGTGCCGACCTCGGAAATCTTCAGACTGCAACGGCGGAGAGCCTCGGAACCATTTACGAGGGCTTCTTGCGGATTGCTCGATCGACGCTACCAACAATTGCTGCCGTGAATGGCGCGGCAGTTGGTGCTGGCATGAATCTCGCGCTTGGGTGTGACCTCCGAATCGCTGCCCGCCGAGCACGATTTGATACACGGTTCTTGCAGATCGGATTGCATCCAGGCGGCGGTCACACGTGGATGCAGCGGCAGATCGTTGGCGCTCAAGCAGCGTTCGCATCGGTGATTTTCTCTGAGGTGGTTGATGGAACCGAGGCCGAGCGCATCGGCCTCGTGTATCGGTGCGTTGAAGACGATGAGTTGTTGAATGCCGCTCGTGCGCTTGCTGCGGGAGCCGCGTCTGCACCACGCGAATTGGTGATGATCACCAAGCAGACCATCCGCGATATGGCTGACATTGACGCTCATAGCGACGCGGTCGCCCGCGAACTTGACCCGCAGGTGTGGACGGCGAAACAGCCGTGGTTTGAGGAGCGCATCGCTGCGCTGAAGGCAAAAATTTCCTCGAAATCCTGACGAAGTTCCCAACGACCGAAAACGTGAATTTCGGTCTCGCGAAATGAGGTACAGTCGCACGCAGGGGGAGGATTACCACCACTTCAAAAGGAGGTATCCGATGAGTCAGCGTCATAGGAATTCAGAATTCCAGTTGCCGCCGAAACAGGAATTGCGTGCGCACGCCCATGGTGAGCGCCACAGGATTCATGTGCAACTCGATCAACTTGCTCATGAGTTGAGTTCGGGGACTGATCCTGTCGATGTCCACGAGCCTGGCGAGGCGTGGAAGCCAATGCGGCACCGAGATGCAGAGCTTGCGAAGACGAAGCTCGCTAAGGCCAAGCGAAATAGGCGCCACTGGAAGACGAAGATGTGGAAGCGTCGCACCGTCTTGCGCCAGAAGCGCATCGCTGCAATCGAACGACTCGCCTAACGAGTTATCTGCGCTCAGGTAGGTGGCGCAACGTCATTTGTCGAGTTGCGAGCCCACTCATTGAGTAGGTCGTCCGCGCGCTCTGTCCATTCTTCAGATGTGATGGCATACCGAAGGTGGTCTTCCCAGACGCCGGCGATTTGGAGGTAGCGCTCGGCTGTTCCTTCGAAGCGGAGTCCGATCTTCTCAACAACTCGCTTGCTGTTCGAATTGCGAGGGACGATGCAGATTTCGACCCGATGGAGGTCAAGTCGATCGAACGCGAAACTCAGCATGACCACGACTGCTTCTGACATGTACGAGTTTCCTGCGTGCGCTTGGTCGATCCAATATCCGAGCGTCCCCGATTGGAGTGCCCCACGCACAACATTGTTGAGGTTGATCTCTCCGACGAGTTGTCCGCTCACAAAGATGCCAAACGGGTAGGCCTGGTCGGCTGCTGTTTCACGCTCGCGAGCTCGACACCGATTGACGAAGGCAGACCGCTCGACGGCCGGGTCAGGCGCATATTCGGGGCGAAGTGGTTCCCAGCGCAGCAGCCAGTCAGCATTGCGTAGACGAACTTCGCTCCAAGAGGAGAAGTCGTCATCGTTGAGTGGCCGCAGTTGAAGGCGGTTTCCCGACAGGGTCGGAGGATTCCAACGATGGTGTCGGGATCGAATCATGACGAGGGCGCCGAGCCAAGATCGATTTGTGCTGGGTTAAGGAGCCGCCCGAGGGCGACCATGACACACACCGCTCCAAGAAGATCGCCATCGGTTTCGAGAAGTCCGGGGTGGTCGACGCGGTCGGTTGCGTTGTCGGTTGCGAGCAGGCGGAACAGTTCTTCTGCTGTATCTCGATCGATTGACGCGTGCTCGCAGGTTTCAGATCCACTCTCTAAACGTGCGAGCCCCTGTCCGTATGGCCCGGTGATGGCAAGGTCAATGTCATGTGGGCGGCCAAGATCATGAATTCGTAGAGCATCATCGAATGCATCGGTGATCTCGCCGATGATGTTGGTGAGTTCAGCAGGGTCGGCATATGAGCCATGTGCGAGCCGCTCATTGATGGCGCTCATTTGGGTAGGAATGGTGAATGTCGTTCCCTCGATCACAACGGTGGTTTCGGGATCGTTCAGTTCAAGCCTGCACACCCCGAATCCAAGTTGATGATGCACCCACTTGCCGACCGGGTCATCTTCACCTGCGAGAAAACAGGCGTAGTGGGCGTGCAGACATTTGACTCCTCGACGTGTGCCCCCGATGCCTCCAGATGGCACCGGACCTTCGTGGTCTTCGGGAATTCTTGCTTCTCGAGAAATCTGATGTCGATCATGGGCGGCGGTGATGAGATCTTCATCGATGTCGCGTTCGGCCTGGCGGACGCCGCCATTTGCTTCAAGAACAGCTACTGCATAGGTCTCGTCAGTACCGACGAGCCAGTAACGCGTTGGCATTGGGGTTCCGTCATCGAGAAAGGGCGCATTTTCGATGACGACCGGATCACCCTGACCATTCCGATGCACGACCGAGAACGGTCCCATTGGTGGGCGGCCGAGGAGTTCGGTGACCCGCTCACGATCATTTGGGTGCGAGTAGGTCACCGCCGGGCGCGAATGAGCAAGATGACGACGATGATGCCGACGGCAACCGGAAGGAAACGCTTGAGCACTGCGGGCCCGGCGAGACCTGCGACGTCGATTGGCTCAGCGGCAGGGCCTTCGATTTTACGAACTCGAGGGCGGTCGGCTTCACCGGTGTTATCGCTGTCAGGTGTGGTTGCTGGTTCGGCTGCTTCTTCTTCGGTATCGGTCGACTCAGACTCGGCAGGAGAGTCGGTGTCGATCGCTGGTTGCTCATCAAGCATCGTGTTGAGGTTGGCGGAGAATTGATCCATCAATTTTTTCGAGACATCACCCATGATGCCGCGCCCGAACTGGGCAACTTTGCCGCTGATGTGGAGTTCAGCGGTAACGGTGCACTGAGTGCTGGTGGGGGAGAGGGCCGTGGCTTCGGCGGTGACGTCTGCGCTTGCATTTCCACGTCCGCCGGTGTCTCGCCCTGACGCTGCAAGAACTGCTTTGTAGTTAGCGTCGTCGCGCTCGACAAACTTCGCTTCGCCTTTGAAGTTTGCGTTCACGGCGCCGAGTTTGATTTTCACGACTCCCCGGAACGTTTCGTCTTCGATTTCTTGGAGTTGGGCGCCTGGCAGGCAGGGCGCAATTCGCTCGACGTCGCAGAGCACTGCCCACGCCTCGTCGATGGGGCGATTTACGGTGAACTCGTTGGTGATTGTTTCAGCCATTCGTCTAAGTCCTTGGTTGTGTCGATGTCGAAAGGAGACCCTGAGCAGGGTATCCGCTCAACGAGATGCTCATACTTACGGAGCAAGGCTCTTGCTCCAAAATCTCCAGTTTTGGGTAATTGCGGCCACAGCGACGCGTCAATTCTCACGGGGTGACCTGGCTCACCGCCATATGAGGCGGTGGCGATGACGGCATCTGTACTTGCGACTCGTTGCCATGCTTCAGGGGAAATTCCGGGCTGATCAGCAAGTCCGATGACCGCCGCCGCAGCTTGATGGTGCTGCGCGAAGGTGATGCCTGCGAGCAGTGAGGTGGCTTGCCCGTGCGCCCAGTCAGGGTTGTGCACTTCGTGGACCTCGTAGGGGTCGAGTTCGAGTGGGGTGGCTCCGGTAACGACGATGGTGGGCCCGATGTGAGCGGCAAGTAACTGTTGGAGAGAGTGTTGCCAGACCGCTACCCCTCCGATCGTGGCATGGAGTTTGTGTTCATTAGCGGTGAATCGCGTGCCTGCTCCTGCAGCGAGCAGGATGCCAACGGTCGGACCTTCGAACGTCACGTTCCCATTCTTGCGGGTTTTGAGATTGTTTGTCGCCGGGAGGCATTGCTGCGAGGAAATATTACGAAATGATGAAGGTAGTATGACGAAACGACATCAAACAGAGTCGTTGTTGTGCGGACACCATAATGAAATCCCCCCGAGCGAACGTTGCCCTTCGTCTTGCGATGGCTGCCCTGACATTTATGGCCACGATGCAGTGGCATCCTGCGTCTGTCTTGGCCGGTGAGTACATCGGCAACGACCCGGTGGTTGCCGCTCACGCAGAGCGCGCCCTTAGTGCCTTCGAACGATGGCAACACAACGGCGACACCGTTGCCTACCTCGAGTACGTCGAAGCGAGAAGCGAAACCGCCGCTCAGGTAGCCATCAGCGTAGGAATGTTGCCCGAAAAGGTTCAGAACTCATGGGCCGAGGGTGACCTCGGTGGCCAACGTGCAGCGCTCGCCGCCCTTACTCAAGTCGGAGTTCCATATAAGCGGTACACCGAAGAAGAAGGGGTGTCATTCGACTGCTCAGGGCTCACCGGCTATGCGTGGGATCGGGCGGGAGTTGACCTCCCGCGATCGAGTCGATATCAGTACCGGTCAGCCGATCGAGTCGACCCTGAGAACGCACGAGTTGGCGACCTTGCGTGGTACCCAGGGCACATCATGTTGTACCTCGGGGTGGACAGTCTCATTGTTCACAGCCCGGCGAGAGGTCGAACCGTCGAGTACGGCACGTTGTCTGAGGATCGTGCAGGTTGGGTGCGCTTCGCTGACCCACTCACATCAGAGATATCTCAGGGGTGAATCGGACCTGAGCCGGTGCGCAGGCGAGAGGCAGTTCGACCGGTGCGATTCGCAATAATTTCCGCACAAATCGAAATAGCGGTCTCTTCTGGTGTTCGAGCTCCTAGGTCAAGCCCAATTGGCGACATCAGCCGCTCAAGGTCATGATTCGATGTGATCCCGGCCTCAGCAAGTCGTTCAAGCCGACGTTCATGAGTGGTGCGACTGCCCATGACTCCGATGTAGCCAACACGGGTAGCAAGCGCACCCTGCACCGCCGGGACATCAAATTTGGGATCGTGGGTAAGAATGCAGACCGCATCTCTCGGCCCGAGGGTCTCGCCACGCTCATCGAATACCGGACTCGGCCAGGTAACCCGAACCTCGTCAGCCATTGGAAATCGGCGGCCCGTCGCAAAGATCTCCCGAGCATCACAGACAAGAACTCGGTAGCCAAGAATCTTTGCGACCCGAGCCAAAGCGGCGGTGAAATCAACAGCCCCAAATATCCACATTTGTGGTGGTGGCGCCCAGCTCTCAACGAACACCCTGACGGTGGGGGTTCCCTCCAGATCTTCGGGGGTGGTTTGTCCTTCCGGACCGTATGTGCGGATGCCAGATCGGCCTGCCTCGAGTTCGGCAAGGCCATCTCGATGCACGACTCGATCAAGGTCAGGATGACCAAGGGAACCGTCGGACTCTTCACCAGGAATGATGAGGAGGTGGTTGCCTACGCCTTCGCCTTCAATCACCGTTGCAAGAGCAACCGGATCACCAGATCGCACGCGTTCTGAGAGGCGGTTGGAGAGCGTCACCAGTTGAACTCCTCAATGAACAAGCGAATCGTGCCGCCGCACGTCAGGCCGACAGCAAACGCTTCATCATCGCTGTAGCCAAAGGTGACAATGCCGGGCTCTCGCTCGCCGTGAAGTAGTGAGAGCGCTTCAGTCACGACTGCACCTTCAACGCAGCCACCACTCACGCTGCCCACGACTTCACCTTCTAGGCTCACCGCCATTGCCGCTCCCGGGCCGCGTGGCCCCGAGCCCTCCACATCAACGACGCGGGCAAGAGCGACACGGTTGCCGGCTGTGCGCCAGCGGTCAAGATCGTCAAGCAACTCTTTCATGGCGTCCTTTCCTCTTGAGGGCGTTGTGACACCACAGTGTTACCGATTCTTCGATCTTGTGCACCACCGATGATGTTTGCGAGCTCTTCAAGGGCGTTCAAACTGTGACCTTCAACGAATTCGTCAACAAACGGGAGAGCCGCTGCCATGCCCCTCGCGAGCGGGGCATAGCCAGGTGTCACTTTGAGCGGGTTTACCCACACCAAACGGTGGGTGAGCCGCTGCAGTCGTTGCATTTGCTCACCGAGCGCTTCGGGGTCACCGCGATCCCAACCATCAGACAGAATGACGACGATCGCCCCACGCGCCATTCCGCGCTGGCCCCAATCTCGGTTGAAACGTCGTAACCCTTCACCGAGCCGCGTGCCACCACTCCAGTCGGTGACCGCATCTGCCGCACGATCGATGGCCTCATCGACGTCTCTTCGGGCGAGCTCCCGGGTGATTCGAGTCAACCGAGTTCCGACCGCGAACACTTCGACACGTTGTCGGCCCGCAACCGCTGCATGAGCAAACCTGATCAGCGCTCGTGCATATGGCTCCATCGATCCGCTCACATCGAGCAGCAAGACGAGTCGACGAGGTCGCGACGACCTGCGGCGAAAATGCTGACGGATCGGTTCTCCATCGGCTGCAAGAGCTGATCGCACGGTGCGGCGAAGGTCGAGTCGCGAGCCAGAGCGAGGTGTTGGGGTGAGGCGAAGTGATCGTCGTGGAGAGCCGACAAAGCGCAACTGGCGCATGAGTCGCTGTGACTCTGCAAGTTCGGCGTCAGTCCACTCGGCGAAGTCTTTTTGTCGAAGAATTTCCGCAGAGGAGAATCGAAGTTCTATCGGTGGCGGGGCATCAAGTTGGGTGTCGTCGTGCTCGCCGTCTGCACCGTCGTCACCATCATCTGAATCCATTGCGAGGGTGAATTCTTCGGTGAGCGACGAAGTGAGTTCACCTGCTCCAGTTGCGAACCAGAACCGTTCAAAGACAGCGTCATAGGTGTCGATGTCTTCAGGTCGAGTGACGAGACACGCCCGGCCACTCCAGTAGACACCAGATTCACTCTCGATACCGACAGCGGTAAGGGCGTCGACATAACCGATGGTGCTGCTTGTGGGAATCGCAATTCCCTCCGCTCGCAATGCGTCGACGAATGCAACTGCAAGCCCTGCGGAAAGGCGAACTGGTTGGGTTGTTGTCATTTACGTGCGGCTTGCATGTTCGACCACCTGATCGAGGCCCGTCGAGTTGATGCGCTCAGCGTCCTCACGATATTTCACGACAGTGCCGAGTGTTGACGAGATCGATTCGGTGGTGAGATTGATGGCCCCCAAGCGTTGAAGGGCGGTCGCCCAGTCAATGGTTTCAGCGATGCCAGGAGGCTTGTAGAGGTCAAGACTCCGAATGAACTCCACCGCTTGCGCCACTTCTGTGGCGAGGCTCGGCGCAATGTCTGGCACTCGTAGCCGCACAATCTCAGCCTCACGGTCGACTTCTGGATGCTCAACCCAGTGGTAGAGACAACGGCGTTTCAGGGCATCGTGCACGTCTCGGGTGCGGTTGGAGGTGAGAATCACGAGCGGGGGTTGCTCTGCACGAAATGTTCCAATTTCAGGAACAGTGATCTGATAGTCGGAGAGGATTTCGAGGAGGTACGCCTCAAATTCATCATCTGCTCGGTCGATCTCATCGATCAGGAGGACGGGTGGCACCCCGGTAGTGCTTGCGATTGCTTGGAGTAGCGGCCGCCGTATGAGAAACCGCTCATCGTAAAGTTCAGCTTCTAGCGCTTCGGATGTTTGGCGCGATGATTCCCCAGTCGCCTCAGCGGCTCGCAGGTGCAGCAATTGACGAGCGTAATCCCAGTCGTACACCGCCTGAGCGGCATCGATGCCTTCGTAACACTGCAGGCGAATGAGTTCACCGCCCGTCCATGTGCCAAGGGCTTTCGCTAACTCGGTCTTGCCGACTCCGGCATCACCTTCAAGCATGAGGGGTCGATGGAGTTCCATCGAGAGAAAGACAGCCGTTGAGAGCCCGTCATCGGCGAGGTAACCGACCGAGGAGAGTGCGTTTCGAACATCGTCAGCAGACACGGTGTCAGGCTAGTTGAGTGATTGCTCGACAGCATCTTGTGGGGTCATGAGTCGAATCCGAGGCCAACCTTGTCGAGTGCCTTCAGCCACAGGTTGCGCCGACCGGTTTTGTCTTCTCGTTCGAGCGACCAACGAGTTGCTTGAATACCCATGAACCTAAATGGCTCGGGTGGGAACGGCCATGGTTTTTCTTTTGCCAAGGATGTTTGTGCGGCAAGTGAGCGACGCCCATACAGCAGATCGAGCATGGTGGCGGCTCCGAAGCGTGCTGCGGCGACACCGAGGCCGGTATAGCCAAGTGCGTAGCCAACACGCCCGCCCATCGCGCGGCCCCAGAAGACGGTGAAACGGCTTGAGGTGTCGATGGCTCCGCCCCACATGTGGCTGAACTGCACGTCCTCGAGTTGCGGGAACGTTTCGAAGAAGTGGGTGCTGAGCTTCGCCCATGACTCCGGTCGGCTTTCGAGTTCTGACGACACCCGTCCACGCCAGTAGTAGATGGCGTCGTAACCGCCCCACAAGATTCGGTTGTCAGAGGTGAGCCGGTAGTAGTGAAACTGGTTTGCGTTGTCAGACAGACCTTGGCGGCCCGCCCAACCGATGCTTGCCAGTTGATCATCGGTGAGGGGCTCGGTGGTCATGCAGTAGTCATAGACCGGAGCGATGTAATTCGAGATGCGCCGCAGTAGTGGCTTGAACGCATTTGTCGCGAGGGCCACACGACCGGCGCGGATCTGGCCGAGTTGAGTGGTGACGAGCACACCGACGCCATCCCGTTCAAGGTTGGTTGCTTTGGTGTCTTCGTAGATGCGAACGCCGAGGCGCTCTGCAACCGATTTGAGGCCCCACACGAGTCGCGCAGGGTCGACAAGAGCGGAGCCGTTCTTATCCCACAGTCCACCCTTAAAGGTCGGTGAGTTCACCGCCGCGCGCATCTGTTCTTGATCTAGCCAGTCGACCTCATGCCCGAGACGTCGCAAGAGGTCGAACTCTTCATGGAGATCGGTCTCATACGACGAAGGATGATGCTCGGCAACAACCTCGATCACGCCGTTTCGCTGATAGTCGCATTCAATTCCATATCGCTGGAGTGCAAGTTCGATGTCATCAAGATTCTTCATTCCAAGTTCTTCAAGAACTTCGATGTCATCAGGAAAATGGCGGAACCCGTTTGAAATTCCATGTGTGAGGCTGGCGTCCATGAAGCCGCCATTGCGGCCAGACGCTGCACCCCCTACAGGTCCGGAATCGATAAGAACGATGTCGCGAGATGCGTCGCGTTCTTTTGCAATGATCGCTGTCCACAAACCGGTGTAACCGCCACCGATGACACACAGGTCACAGCTCTCGGTACGAACGAGAGTGGCGTTTGTGTCAGGGGCGTGAGCGCCGTCAAGCCAGTACGGAACATGATCAGCATTCGCAATTGCATCAAGATGCCGCTGGTCAATTGTGTTGTCGTCGATCGACATGAGTCACTCTCCAACAGAGAGTGTATGACAGGTTGGTCGGCTACGCAGAGGCCTCTTCAAGGGCACGCCGGGTGAGAACACAAGCGAGATGCTGACGATATTCAACCGATGCGTTGAGATCGGCTTGAGGGTCAGCCTCGGCCGCAGCCTGCTCGGCAGCATCTTCAATCGAGGCGCCGGAGGCGATTGCTGAACCCACGCTGGTGGCGAGCACCGGCACTGATGCCATGTTGACAAGGGCGACACCTGCGTCAGAGCCGTTGCGCCAAGCTGCCACGCCAACAATTGCCCAGTCTTGGGCTCGGCGGTTGAATTTCTGGAAGCTCCAGCCCGCACCGTTCATCTTGGGAACACGAATTTCGGTGAGCATTTCATCAGCAGCGAGCACCGATGTGAGGTAGCCCTCGTAGAACGAGCCAGCGGGGATCTCACGAGTTCCGTTTGGGCCCTGCACAACGTATGTGGCGCCGAGGGCAAGGGTGGTTGCGGGAAGATCTGAGGCGGGGTCAGCGTGTGCCAACGATCCACCGATCGTTCCACGATGGCGAACTTGAGGGTCACCGACATGTGAGGTGGCGTGCGCAAGAAGCGGAGCATGTTCCATCACGATTGGTGAGTTCTCAACATCGCAGTGCCGGGTGAGGGCGCCGACGGCGATGTGATCGCCTGCGTCTTTCACATAGGAAAGGTCAGATACTCGGCCGATGTCGATGAGCACGCTCGGCTGCGCAAGACGGAGCTTCATAAGAGGAACAAGGCTGTGGCCACCTGCCAAGAACTTTGCTTCATCGCCGTGTTCAGCGATGAGACTGATCGCCTCTTCTGCTGATCCTGCTCGGACGTATTCAAATGCTGCTGGAATCACTGGAAATCTCCTTGGGCTGACGTAATCGCGATCGTTGGGTTTGAGGACATTCGTTACTCGGTCACGGGTGAACGGTGATTGAGGTGGGTCACGACTTCGTGCATGACATCACTGCCTGCACAATGTTGTGGTACCCCGTGCAACGGCACAGGTTTCCTTCGAGCCCGATACGAATTTCCTCTTCTGTTGCAGACGGATTTTCTTCGAGCAGGCTGGTCGCTGCCATCACCATTCCAGGTGTGCAGTAGCCGCACTGCAGGCCATGGTTATCCATGAACGCCTGCTGCATCGGGTGAAGGGTTCCATCCGCGGATGCCATTCCTTCGATGGTTGTGACCGAGCCGCCATCTGCTTGGACGGCAAGTACGGTGCAGCTCTTCGCTGCCTCACCGTCAAGGTGAATCGAACATGCGCCGCATGATGAGGTATCGCAACCAATGTTGGTGCCGGTGAGGCCGGCATTGTCACGAATGAACTGAACGAGCAATGTGCGTGGTTCAACGTCGGCGTTGACGACTTGACCGTTGATTGTGATGCTGATCTCCACGGATCCCCCTCTGGTGATGAACTTGCGATCGATCGACGTCGATACGTCTCCCTACATCATGCCTCATCTGCGTCGGTTGTGTCGACAGCGAGCGACTGGGTGCTCTTCTAGTTGACGAGATCGATGATGTCGCCGACGACGAGCACGAGGAGAAACGCAACAACGAATGCGCCGACGATGGTGTAGTGCCAACGTTTCGAATGGTCAGCACGCCAGAAGCGACGCACGCTCATGATGATCGCAGCAATCGCAGCAATACCAATGGCCAGCCCGATTGCTGGGCCCACTCCTGTTGCGATGCCAAGTGCGGGCAGCACGAACGGGAACACGATGTACATCAGTAGACAGCGCACGGTGGCGACGAGAATGGATGTTTGAAACGCTTTTCGTGCCTCATCAGGCGTTGCGCGAGGAGCATCTTGGTCAAGGCGCAAGATTTTGCGCATCACGGCATCTGCTGCGCTTCGTGACTCTGCATCCGAGGCAGTTCGGGGCGTCTGTGTCGAGTTCATCACCAGTGATTGAGACGGTACGACTCGTGAACGAGGTCAACAACCTCAGCAGGAGAATCTGCAAGAGCAACGGCTCCGCTGCCGAGGAGTTCAGGAGGGTTGCCATACCCCCATGTCACTCCGATACATGGAATTCCATGGCGTTTTGCGCCGAGCACGTCATGGTCTCGGTCTCCAACCATGATGACGTGGTCACCGAGATCAGGGTCACCTGAGATACCGAGTTCGCCGAGCGCAAACTCGATGACCTCGGCTTTTGCACGCCGGTCTGTGGTGAGCGTCGCCCCTGCTCTTACTGCAAACCGATCTGAAATATCGAAGTAATCAAGTATCGGGTGCGCGGTCACCTCGGGCTTTGCCGTTGCGACGGAGAGACTGAGACCATCGCTGCTGAGCGCGTCGAGCATCTCGACAATTCCTGGGTACAGGGTGTTTTCGAAGGCGCCGATCGTTGCGTAACGCTCTCGGTAGCGATCGATGACGCGTTCGAGGTCATCATCGGGGATGCCGATCTGCGGAAGACCGATTTCAAACGGAGGCCCAATGACTGACCGAACTTGTTCTTCGGTGGGTATTGGGAAACCCTCTTTCTCAAAGGCCCACTGCAGCGACCGAAGAATGCCAGGCTCGGAGTCACTCAGAGTGCCGTCAAGGTCGAGAAGCACATGGGTTCGTTCGCTTCTCATGCAAGCGCCTCTTGCAGACCGGCAAGTCCTTCTTCGGTGCCAACAACGATCAGCACATCGCCAGCCGCGAGCGTGATGCTGGGTTCAGGGTTGGTTATGAATGTTCCATCGTTGGTGCGCACCGCCAAGACGAGAGCCTCTGTGCGGTCACGCAAACGGGCATCACCAACCTCTTGACCGACGAGCCAGCAGTTCGGAGTTAACTGGTATTCACGGATTCGAAATTCGTGAGAGCGTTCGTGCATCACCACATCGACGAACTCGGCAACATGTGGCTGCACGACGAACGATGCCATGCGGCTTGCACCGAGATCTTGAGGGTTGACCACACGATCTGCACCAGCGTGGGAGAGTTTTGCAACACTTTCGCCGGCGCGCGCACGGGCCACGATGAACAACTCGGGGTTGATCGTACGAGCGGAGAGCGTGACGAAAAGATTTTCAGCGTCGCCCTCAAGAGCAGCGATAAGGGCGCGTGCGTGCTCAACTCCTGCGGAACGCAACGTTGAATCAAGAGTCGCATCGCCGACGACTACCGGGTGCTGGACGTCTCTCACCTGCTCGGGGTTTTCGTCGACGATGACAACGGTCTCTCCATGCGACACCAAGTCATCGACAACGGTCTGGCCGACACGACCAAGCCCGCAGACGATCGTATGGTCTCTGAATCCCTCAATCACTTTGTTCATTCTTCGCCTTCCCACAAACTCGCGCAACTGGCCCTCGACCACTGTTTGAACACCCAATGTGAACGTATACAGCACGGTTGAGACGCCGGTGGTGATAATGACGATGGTGAAAATTTGTTCACCAATCGATGGCTGTCCGCCCACTTCCCGATAGCCAACGGTCGTGACGGTAATCACCGTCATATAGATGGCCTCCATCCAGCCCAGCCCCGTGACCCGGTAACCGATGACACCGGCAACTGCGACTGAGCCAACAAGCCCGAGGGCAATTCGGAGCCGCGTGATAGTCGATGTCACGGTATTACGGTACCTGCGAGCCCTTGAGCTCACAGCATCATCTAGTCGTCGAGACGAGCGAGACCAGTGAAGGCAAACAGCCATGCCCCAGCACTGATTGCGACCATGACGAGCATTCCGACGAGGAGATCTCGACCACTTATGCCGTCGATAAATCCAATACGGGCGACATCGAGCACCTGTGTGAGTGGATTCCATCGAGCCACATATTCAAGCCACCCATCCATGAGAGGGATTGGGGTTTGTGCGTCGGTAAGGAAGAGGCCGAGAAAAAGTGTGAGCTGCATGATTGCGGCGGCGCGCATATCGCGGAAGCGGTAGGCAAGACCGAGCCCCCACCCGGTGCCGATCGTTGCCATTCCAATGCCAGCAATGAACAGGCTGAAGGTCCCGAGACCGTTGCCAACTGGTCGTGCGCCGAGAGCGAAACCAAAAACAGTGACGAGCACGACGGCGATACAGGCTCGTACCCATGCCGCGATATACGGCCCGAGCAACAGCTGTCGCCTGCTCGTAGGCGCCATGCGAAGACGATCGTAGAAACCGGTCTGCAGGTCACGAATCATGGAGAAACCCGTGCCGAGCCCGGCGAACGAAGCACCCATTGTGACGGCCATCGGAAGGTACCAGTTCACTGATCGGTCGGTTGGGAAACCAGGTATCTGAGTGACGCCTGCGTAGGTGCCGGAGAATGCGACGACCTGGAAAACGGGCATCAGAAGAGCCGGAATGAATGCTGATGGAAGTCGTCGAACATTTCGGAGACTTCGTGTTGCTATACCGAGCGATGCACTCATGATGTGACCAAACGGTTGTGGAGCGTGCGAAGCGAGATACCGATACCGACCACCGAGATCGCCGCAGGAATGAGAATGGTCTGCAGCACAGCGGTCAACGTCAGTTGGTCGATGGTGAGTGAGCGGAAACCCTCGACGAGGTACGACAGGGGATTGAGGTCGGCGATGCGCCGGTAGACACCGTCCATCGTTTGCCGTGGGAAAAACGCTGATGAGAAGAACAGCAAAATGAAGATCAGCGGGAACGAGCCTTGAACGGCCTCGCTGGAGCCGGTTTTGATTGCCATCGCCGACATCAGCGCCCCGACGGCAAGAGCGGTGAAGAGACCGCCGATCATCATCGCGATGAGCCCGATGACTCCAGATTGGATGCTGAGTCCGAAGGGGAAGAGCACGAGCGTGAAGAACAAGGTTTGGGCAAGGCCGTAGACCATCGCTCCTGCAAGTCGACCGACGAGAATCGCAGTGCGGCTACTTGGTGCGACGAGAAGACGGTCAAAGAATCCGGTCTCAATATCTGTCGCCAGAGCGGCAGCACTCGTCACCGAGCCAAACAGCACCCCTTGCACGACAGACCCGGCGAGTGCGAAGTCGAGAAATGAGTCAACCTCTGGGAAACCGGGAATGTTGATCGCTCGGGCGAACGATGCTGTTCCAAGGGCCACAAAGAACAATGGGAAGACGAGCGACGGTACGACAAGGCTGGGTTGGCGCACGAGCGACAGCACTGAGCGGGACGAGAGTGCTCCAATTTGGTCGCGGCGGCGAAGCGCCATCGTGCTCATGACGCGCCTTCAAGGCGATGGCCGGTTGCCTCAGCGAATACGTCGTCGAGGCTCGGTGCCCGAAGTTCGAGGTGCTCGACAACGATGCCTTTGGCATCGAGCGCTCTCACAACATTGGAGACATCGCCCGCACCCTGGGTGAGGCCAACGCCGAGTGTGCCTTCTGCGGTTGGTCGAGCTTCGCCGAATTGAGCGAGCACTTCCCGTGCAGGTTCAACATGGTCGTTGGCCACCGAGATGAGCAAAGTTGGTGCACCAACATCGGTCTTGAGAGCCTCAGGTCGACCTTCCCGAACAATCTTTCCGTTATCGATAATGGCAACGCGATCAGCGAGCTGGTCAGCTTCCTCCAAATATTGTGTCGTGAGCAGCACAGTGGTGCCGTCGTTGTTGAGGCGACGGATTTCTTCCCACAGCGACATACGGCTCATCGGGTCAAGACCGGTCGTCGGTTCGTCAAGAAAGAGCACGCTGGGTTCATGGATAAGTGCGAGCGCGAGATCAAGGCGGCGTCGCATGCCACCTGAATACGTCCCCACACGGCGGTCACCAGCGGCTGATAACCCGACGCGCTCGAGGAGTTCGCCGGCACGCTCATGCTGTGCGTTTCGCGGAATGCCATAGAGCACCGCTTGAAGACGAAGAAGTTCGGTACCCGTCATCAACGGGTCGATGGCAGCGTCCTGCAGGGCAACGCCGATGCTGCGGCGAACTGCATCGGCCTCGGTCTCGATGTCATAGCCCGCAACCGAAGCCAAGCCTGCGCTTGGCTTGAGCAAGGTGGTGAGGATGCGGACGGTAGTGCTTTTGCCGGCGCCGTTTGGGCCAAGAAAACCGAATACTTCACCAGCGGTGACTTCAAGGTTGACACCGTCAACGGCACGGACTTCGTCTTCACCACTTCCGAAGGTACGCACGAGGTCGGAGGCGATGATGGGGGACTGCGTGGAGGTCACGGGGGTCAGGCTACGTCGTCATTGAGCGGTGTGTTGGCTGCAGTTTGAGGAACGAGGTGCACGACGACTGATGCCGGCCAAACTCTCATTCGCGAATGAGAATTTGGCCGGCATCGAGTCCCGGATATCTGTGACGCTGATCAGGAAGCAGCGTTCATTGCCTGCCACACCTTTTCTGGCGTGCACGGCATGTCGATGTGCCGCACGCCGAGGTGTGACAGAGCATCGATCACTGCCGAGTGAACTGCAGGTGTTGAACCGATGGTGCCTGACTCGCCGATGCCCTTCGCGCCGAGCGGATTCACGAAGGTTGGTGTTTCCATCGGGATGCGCTCAATCGTTGGCATGAGATCAGCCGAGATCATCGTGTAATCAGCAAGGTTGGAGGTGACCGGGTTGCCGTCTGCGTCGTAACGAACTTCTTCGTACAGTGCTTGAGCGGTGCCCTGGGCAACTCCACCATGGACCTGGCCAGCGAGCAGCATCGGGTTCACCATGGTGCCGGCGTCATCGCAGGCGATGTGGCGAAGATGCTTTACCAGGCCAGTGTCACGATCAACTTCGACAACCGCAACGTGTGCACCAAATGGGTAGGTGGCGCCCGGCGCTTGGAAGGTCGTTTGCTCGATGAGTCCCGCCTCACCAGCCGAGGCTGCAATGTCAGCCCACGAACTCGTGACTGCAGGCGTACCGGCGACATGGAATTCGCCCGTCTCGGTGTTGAGCACCACGTCGGCAGCATCGGCCTCAAGAAGGCGAGCCGCAATCTCACGACCCTGCTCGACGATTCCCTCAGCCGCCTGGTTGACAGCGAGGCCACCTTGTTGCAGCGAGCGTGAACCCATCGTTCCACCACCAACAGGGGTGAGATCGGTGTCGCCCCAGACAAGTGTGAACTTGTCGATGTCGATACCGGTCTGGGCACTTGCAATCATCGACCACGCGGTGTCATGACCTTGGCCGTGAGGTGAGGTACCGGTGTAAATCGTGCCGGTGCCGTCTGGGTGGATGATGATCTTCGCGTCTTCTTCTGGAGCGCCAGCGCCACCGGTGATTTCGACATAGGTGCAGACACCAATGCCAAGCAGCTTCGATGAACCGTCGGCACGACGTTGTGCCTGCTCGGCCCGAAGATCCTCGTAACCAGCGTGCTCCAGGGCACGGTCGAGACTGCCGACGAAGTCGCCCACGTCGTAGGCCTCACCAATTGCGGTGGTGTGCGGCTCATTGAACGGTGCGATGAGGTTCTTGCGGCGAACCTCTGCGGGGTCCATTCCGATTTCGGCGGCGAAGAGGTCCATCGCTCGCTCGGTTGCTGCGGTGGCCTCAGGCCGGCCGGCTCCGCGGTATGCAACGACAGGCGTCGTGTTGGTAACAACCGATGCGCAGTGCGCTTCAACATTGTCGAAGGCGTACACGCCAGCAGCCATGCGTCGGGTGAAGAGTGCACCGAGGATGGTTCCCACTTCGCAGAATGCGCCAGAGTCTTGAATCATTTCAAGCTGGAAATGGGTGATCTTGCCGTCACGAGATCCACCGACTTTGATCACCTGATGCTGTGCTCGGCCGTGACCGAGGTTCATCATCGACTCGCTGCGGGTCTCCGCAAACTTGATTGGCCGCCCGCTTTCCTTCGAGAGAAGTCCGAGCAGAAGTTCTTCTGAGAAGCAACCAATCTTTGCACCGAAACCGCCACCAACGTCTGGGGTAATGACCCGGACTTGAGAGGCCTCAATACCATTGGTGCCCGCGATGGGCCCGACGGCACCTTGAGCATGCTGGGTTGAAAGCCACTCGTAGAGGCGACCCTCATGCCATGTTGCGGCAGCGGCGCGTGGTTCGAGCGGGCATGGGGCAACCCGCTGGTTGAGAGCTTCAGTTGAGACCACGACCTCGCAGCCTTCGAAGAAGGCATCGCCAGTGGTGGGCTGTCCGCCGAACGCAGCAGAGTCAAACACCGCGTTTGAGCCAGCACCGTCATAGATGTGGGTCGACGAGGTGAGGGCTTCCCTCATGTCGATCACTGCGGGAAGCGGATCGATGTCGACGAAGACCATCTGTGCGGCATCGGTTGCCTGTGCGTAGGTTTCGGCAACGACTGCAACAATTGGTTCACCCACCCAGCGCACTTTGTCGCTTGCAAGAAGCGTCCGTGCAACACCTGGGTTGAAGTTCGATTTTGTGGGTTCGAGCCCGAGTGAGTCTGCGGTGTAAATACCGATGACTCCCGGCATTGATTCGGCCTCAGAGATATCGATCGATTCGATCATGCCATGTGCCATTGGCGATCGAGCGAAGACCACGTGGGCCGCCCCCTCGAGCAACGGCTCAGAGATATCGGCGAGATATTCGCCGCCGGTGGTTAAGAACTTTGGGTCCTCTTTGCGGAGAACCTGTTCGCCAAGAATGCTGCCTGCCATCGTCACTCCCTTGGTGTGGATGCCCTGTTGTAGTTAGACACTTCAAACTGTAGTCGTGTCGAGCAGTGCCTGTGAATGCGAGCGGCGAGCGAGAGGGTTATGGGTTTGACATTCGAAAGTTCATGACCTCATCGATGACGCCGTAGGGCCAGCCGTTCGGGAGGTCAGTCGGCAGGTCAGGGAATGGCAAGATGGTCTCCCTCTCGTCTCCATCAGATACGTATCCGAGTTGATCGCGGGCTGCTTCCTCGACGCCGGTATCGGTGCGAAGACGGTCTACTTCGGCCTGAAGATCGTCGTTAATTGCGGTCATTCGCTCGAGCTCGGTTTCTAGCCGGTCGATTTCATCGCCTTGACCGAGATATGTCTGCAATGGCAACACGATCACCGATGTGATCGCAGCACCAACGACCACGAGGCTGACGGCGCCGATGAGGAGAGTGGTGCGAGAGGTCGATGCAGCAGCCCCTTCGATCTTTCTCCGTGTCGAATTTCGACTCGTCCCGCGCTCCGCGGCCGGGCGATGTAATCGGGGTATGCGTGAACGTTTGGTGCGCCCAGAACCAGAGGGGCCAGAGCGCTTCTTCACACCCCTATGTTCGCACGCGTGCTCGCGATGGCGGTGTCATCGATGTGAGCCGCCCCTACCGAGGAGCGAGGGCGTCGGCACCAAGAAATGCTGCAGTGTCGCCGAGTTCAGATTCGATGCGCAAAAGTTGGTTGTACTTGGCGACGCGATCTGATCGACACGGCGCTCCGGTCTTGATTTGCCCGCAGTTTGTAGCGACTGCGAGATCAGCGATCGTCGCATCTTCGGTTTCGCCGCTTCGGTGGCTCATCACTGAAGAATACGAATTCGCAGCAGCGAGTTCGACGGTGGTTAGTGTTTCAGTGAGTGAACCAATTTGGTTCACCTTGACGAGAATGCTGTTAGCAACCGTGCGGTCAATGCCCATTTGGAGACGAGCGCTGTTGGTGACAAACAAGTCGTCGCCGACGAGTTGGCATTCATCGCCGACGGCCTGTGTGAGCGCTGACCAACCGTCCCAATCGTCTTCGGCCATGCCGTCTTCGATAGAGACCACCGGGTAGCTGCTCACGATTCTTGACCAGTACTCAGCGAGTTCAGATGCCGAGAGGACTTTGCCCTCACCATCGAGGTGATACGCCCCATCTCGATAGATCTCGCTCACCGCAGGGTCGAGTGCAATAGCGATGTCGTCACCCGGTCGGTACCCAGCCTTTTCGATGGCTTCGAGCAGCAGCACAATTGCGTCCTCGTTTGATGCAAGGTTCGGAGCGAAGCCGCCTTCATCACCAACTGCGGTTGCGAGTCCGCGGTCGTGAAGTACACCTTTGAGCACGTGGTAGGTCTGCGTTCCCCATCGAAGCGCCTCGCTGAACGATGGCGCGCCGACCGGCATGATCATGAACTCTTGGAAGTCAACGCTGTTATCGGCGTGCGCGCCACCGTTGAGCACGTTCATCATTGGTACTGGAAGAACATGAGCGTTGGCTCCGCCGACGTAGCGGTAGAGAGGCATCTGCATGTCTGCTGCTGCGGCTTTTGCAATGGCAAGACTGGTGCCAAGAATCGCATTTGCGCCAAGACGACCTTTGTTGTCGGTGCCGTCGAGTTCGATCAGTTCGAGATCGATTGCTCGCTGATCGGTGGGATCCCAGCCGGTGAGGCAGTCGGCAATCTCGGTATTGACGTAGTTGACCGCTGTCGTCACACCTTTGCCGAGGTATCGATCGCCGCCGTCACGTAGTTCGACTGCCTCGTGTTCACCGGTGGACGCACCGCTTGGAACCGCTGCCCGTCCAACAGCCCCTGAGGTCAATGCAACTTCGACCTCCACAGTGGGATTGCCGCGAGAATCAAGAATTTCACGACCATGAACGTGGATGATTTCACTCATTGTGCTGTCTTTCCCTAAATGGCGTCGATGTTCGCTGTTCAACGTATCGGGTCAATATCGATCACGGGCATGCCGTATTCGATGGTGTTGACGATGCCGCCTCGTCAGTTCTTGAGATTGCGTTTTGCGTCGTTCCACAGTTGGTCAAGGCCGTCGATGTCGAGGTCTCGAAGAGACAGGTCAGCAGCATTGGCGAGACGCTCAACCTCGCGAAAGCGTGCATTGAAGCGATCGGTGGCGCTCCGAAGCGCCGCCTCTGGCTCGACGTCGAGATGGCGGGCGAGATTCACCACTGCGAACAGAAGATCACCGACCTCTGACCGAATTTCGTGCTCGGCACCAGACTGATGTGCGTCGATCGTTTCGGCGGTTTCCTCAGCGATTTTGTCGAGCGGGCCAGAGGTGTCGGGCCAGTCGAAGCCCACTTTTGCGGCTTTGCGTTGCACGGTCGCTGCGTGGGAGAGAGCCGGGAGCGACGTTGGCACACCATCGAGCACTGATGCTCGCTGCTCAGAGTTGGTGCTGCGCTCGTTGCGTTTGATGTTCTCCCAATTGCTGATGACGGTCGCCGAGTCGGTTGCGTCAACGTCACCGAAGACGTGCGGGTGGCGACGGACGAGTTTGTCGTGAATCGCTGAAGTGACATCGGCAATCGTGAAACGACCCTGTTGCTCAGCGATCGTTGCATGGAACTCGATCTGGTAGAGAAGGTCTCCAAGTTCTTCGATGAGATGTTCATCAGATGTCGGATCGTCGCTCAAACCGTTGATGGCATCGACGACTTCGTAGGTCTCTTCGATGAGATAGGGGAGAAGTGAGGTGTGGGTTTGTTCGATGTCCCACGGACATTGTTCTCGGAGGGTGCGGGCAAGAGCATGAAATCTCACGTAGCCATGTCCCACCGGCACCGCAAGATTGGGGATATACAGCGAGGTGAGGTGGTTGGGCGTGATGTCATGCTCCATTTCGGCCCATGTCGTCGACACGATCTGTTCCTCGTCTGTGCCCACTGCAGTGAGCCCGATGACGACCGAGCCATCGAGAGCGGTTTGGGCGTCATCATCTGGGCCGGCGTCGATCGAGTGCCGGATCTCAGACAACACCCAGTCGGCGTGAACATGAGCGACGAGCATCGGCCCTCGTTCTCCCGCAGCCTCTGTCGCAAAACGGTGACCATCGATGAGGCGGACGCCGGCATTAACAGGGTCAATTTCGAGGCGTGCCCAGACTTCGTCGAGAAACGAAATCGCAGGAAGAACGATGCACTTGACTTCTGTATGTGCCCGGAGAAGTTCGACGGTGCGCTCGAGGACAAGTGGTGAGCCGGGCACTGCGTACAGCACATCACCGTTGACCTGAGCAGCCTCGATCAGAGTGTTGGCAATGTGTTCGTAGACATCACTGAACCGATCTGCTGTGTCATAGATGTCGTCGAAGGTTGTCGCATTCGGTACAAGAAACGCACTCGGGTGTTGCGCCGTTCGTAGAAAACGAGACGACGACTTGGCGATGGCCGTTTTCGTGTGTTCAGTGATGAGCAGTGGGCTGCCGGGCCCGAGCCCGACGACAGTGATCGTCGGTGCGGCACCCGATGTCGGCGACGTTTCTAGAGGTGTCATCCGAGCGGGACGATGCGCCCGCTAGCTGGGTCCCAACGGCCGTAGCGGGAGTCGACGGTGACATCAGCGGAGTTCAGCACTGCATCAACGTAGAACAGTGGTCCGTCGGGGCTCGCGTAAGAGGCGATGACATCGCTTCCGACCTCTGACCATGGTCGATTGAGGATGACATGCCACCCGAACTGTGTTTCAACAGGTTGTGACCAGGTGGTTGCCGGAGCCGCAAACGCAGCTGCGACGAAATCTGCGTCGAAGCCAGAAATGTATTGTGCCGTTGGCAGGCATTGTGATTCGGTGCCGGTCAGCGCTCCGCCGGTGATGCTTGCCGAACCTTCGAGTGATCGTTCGGCGGCAAGTTCGGCGAAGTCGGCTCCGTCGCGTAATTCGTCGACGATGACATTGGCCTCTTGTTCGGTTTCGACAAGGATGTGTCGAAGGCATAGCAGGCCGGTGCTCACCGGAGCACTGAGATACAGCTCTTCAAGTACGTCTGCATCGGGAAGCTCAGCACGCCCCAGCGCGGAGGTAATGACGTCAACGCTTGTCATGGCGATCAACTCACGCATCTGCTCGCTGAGTTCGTTGATCGGATTCTCAGAGGGGAGCGTTGCGAAATAGAGGTCAAGATCGCCGTCGGTGATGTCATCACCCGACCGATCAAGAATCGATCGAACTGAACTTGAACGCACCATCGCGTTCAAGAGAAGGCGGGCTCGATCTGCGTCACCAAAGCCCCCTGAGTCGAGTGGTGTTGTGCCAAAGATCTCCGACTTGGCGAAGTACTCATCGAACAGCGCATCTGCCTCAGTGGAGGTGTAGCCCTGGCCGTCGACATCGACCGTATGGTCGGCGCCGGTCAACGTGGAACACCCCGCAGTGCTGAGAGCGACGAGACCGATGGAAATAACGAGACGAATACGCGTTGCCACCGCAATGACGCTATCGGGTCGGGTGGAGCTCGAGCTGGCGCAAGGTTCGTTTACGCAAGCGCTGATTCGAGCCGATCGACAGCCGCCGGTAGGGCATCAGGAAGTCGCGGTTCGAACCTGCTGAGGTGTTCGCGAATTTCTGGGATCGCACTCTTCCAGCCGTCAACATCGACGCTGAGGATCGCTTCGAGGTCAGCGGAGTCGATATCAAGTCCTGTGGTATCGAGGGCACCGTCGGCCGGTAGTAGACCGATAGGCGTTTCAACCACATCGCTGTTGCCATCGACTCGGTCGAACACCCACTTCAAGACGCGAGAGTTCTCACCGAATCCTGGCCAGAGGAACCTTCCATCTTCATCTCGGCGGAACCAGTTGACAAAGAAGATCTTTGGCAAGTTGCTTGGGTCTGCTTTGGTTCCCATGCTGAGCCAGTGGGCGAAGTAGTCGCCGTAGTTGTAGCCGCAGAATGGCAGCATCGCCATCGGGTCAAAGCGCAGTTTGCCGACCGCTCCTTGCTGGGCGGCTGTTGTCTCTGAAGCCATGATTGCTCCGAGGAAGACACCGTGCTCCCAGTCGAACGCTTCGGTGACCAATGGGACGGTTGAGCGTCGGCGACCGCCGAAGAGAATTGCCGAGATCGGCACTCCTGCCGGGTCTTCCCATTCAGGGGCAGCCGATGGGCATTGCGAAGCAGGTGCGGTGAACCGAGCGTTCGGGTGTGCAGCCGGCCCTTCGGACTCGGGCGTCCACACATCGCCCCTCCAGTCGGTTGCGCGTGCGGGTTGCTCGTCGCTCATTCCTTCCCACCACACATCGCCATCGGCGGTGAGTGCGGTGTTGGTGTAGATGCAGTTACCCCAGAGGGTTTCCATGGCGTTGGGGTTGGTGTCGTAACCGGTGCCTGGTGCAACTCCGAAGAATCCAGCCTCCGGGTTGATTGCGTACAGGCGACCGTCATCACCAAACTTCATCCAGCAGATGTCGTCACCAATGGTTTCGGCCTTCCAGCCCGGGATCGTTGGCACGAGCATCGCAAGATTCGTCTTGCCACAGGCCGATGGGAACGCAGCCGCAATGTACTTCGAGGAGCCTTCTGGGTTGGTGAGTTTCAAGATGAGCATGTGCTCGGCGAGCCATCCGGCATCACGTGCCATCACCGAGGCGATGCGAAGGGCGAAACATTTCTTTCCGAGTAGAGCATTGCCTCCGTACCCCGAACCGTACGACCAGATCTCACGGGTCTCCGGGAAGTGGACAATGTATTTGTTTTCGGCATCGCAGGGCCATGCGACGTCGGCTTCGCCCTCGGCAAGAGGAGCACCGACGGAGTGCAAGCAGGGCACCCAATCGTTGTTGCCGAGGACATCGAGAGCGGCCTGCCCCATACGAGTCATGATGCGCATCGACACAGCGACGTAGGCAGAGTCGGTGAGTTGCACGCCGATGTGCGCGATTGGTGATCCGAGTGGGCCCATCGAGAACGGCACGACGTACATCGTGCGGCCCTTCATGCAGTCGGTGTACAGGCTCGTGAGTTCGTCTCGCATTTCGGCTGGGTCACGCCAGTTATTATTTGGTCCGGCCTCATCTTCGGTGGGGGAGCAGATGTAGGTGCGGTCTTCGACTCGGGCAACATCGCCGGGGTCGGAGTGCGCCCAATACGAGTTAGGACGTTTTGCCTCGTCAAGTTTCGTGAACGTCCCGGCTGCAACGAGTTCGTTGCACAGGCGGTCATATTCTTCTGCACTTCCGTCGCACCAGTAAATGTCGTCGGGTTGCATCACTTCGGCCCATTTCGCAACCCAGTGCTGAAGGCGTTCGTTGGTGCTGTGTCCGCTCATGTCATCTGCTCCTCGAAGTGGTGTCGGCTAGACGGCCGTTGACGGGGTCTAATTAGAGACGTCTGTTGGACAGTCTTGCTCAGGTGAGCGCAAAGTCAAGAGGCGCGGGTGCTGCCGTTCGTGAGTTTGTGAAGATGACCTATCTCATACAGTGATAGGTCGAATGGCGAACCGATCATCTTTAGAGATGGCGTGCCGGCGAGGAATCTGAGCTACGCCGGAGGGGAAGGAGTCACCGAGGGCTCAGTGGCCCGGTGTTCCCATGTCAACTTCGCTACCAAGGCGGAGCGATGTTGCACAACCAGCGTCATCGAGATCGAACACGACGCGTTGACCTTGGCGGAGCATTCGGAAGACAGAACCCTCGAGGGCGTCAGATGCCAGGTCGTAATCGGCAAGGTCGGAGTCGCACATGATGATGCCGATGCCCGATGACGGGTCGAAAGACTTGATGACTCCCTGCATGTTGAGAACTGTAGCGGTTGTTAGGGTCGGAGTTCAGGTTGAGACCTGATCAGCCGGCTTTTACAACCTTGCCTGACTTGATGCAGCCAGTGCAGACGTTCATCCGCTTTGTCGCCCCATTAACGCTTGCCCGCACACGCTGGATGTTCGGGTTCCATCGACGCTTAGTGCGACGATGCGAGTGCGACACGTTCATGCCCCATGACGGGCCCTTACCACACAACTCACATACCGATGCCATCTCGACCAATTACTCCTTGCGATAGCGGACCTGTTCCGCCTCTGGGCAGGAATTCGTTCTCGAATTCCCTTGCGACCACCGCACGCTATCGGCGAACTTCGCTATCTAACACCGTGCGGTCAATCGACTACGCATAAATACTTCGCTACTAGTTTCTTGAGTGAGCTCCCTTTCCTGCGAGATCGCAATTAATGAACACGAACGCCGAGATATCTGAACCTCCACTCACCTTTGATGAACTTGCTCAGATCGATATTGCGCGTCTCAAGGGAGTCGGTGAGGCAAAACAACGCGCCCTTCACGAGTACGGCATCAGCGATGTTCTCGAACTCTTAATGACATACCCACGACGATGGGTTGATCGCACGAATCAGCAGCGGGTCGCAGACGCAGCCTTGGGAGAAGAAGTTCTGCTCGTGGTCGAGGTTCGAGGGGTCGAAGAACGGCAGATGCGAAATCGCCGAAAGATGGTGAACGTCCGGGTGGGCGACGGAACGGGGACACTCCGAATTACCTTCTTCAACCAGCCATGGAGAGCACGGCAACTTACCATCGGACTGGTGGTCGCAATTCACGGCAAGGTGGAGGACTATCGAGGAAGCCTTCAGATGACGAATCCGGTTGTCGACCTCATCGGTGACCGAACGGGCCGCATCGTGCCGATCTACCCCCAGAGCGAGAAGGTGCGCATCACGACGTGGGAGCTTGCAGCACTCGTCGACCAAGCGCTGAGGCGATGCGAATCAAGAGGACTCGCCGACCCGCTATCAATCGCCGATCAGGAACGGCTCGGGCTTATTGGACGTTTCGAAGCACTGAAGTCGATACATGGCCCCGACTCAATGGCTGATGCGACCGCTGCTCGACGCCGACTCGCCTTCGACGAGTTGCTTCGAGTGCAGGTCGAACTTGTTCGACGAAAGCGTGAACTTGAGCGAACCTCACAGGGTATTGAGCACGTTGTGGGTGGTGAACTTGTCGAACGCTTTGTGGGCGCGCTCCCGTTTCCGTTGACAGCAGCGCAACGCCGCGCCATCGATGAAATTGCCACCGACATGGCGTCACCTCAGCCGATGCACCGGCTCTTACAAGGTGATGTTGGGGCAGGAAAAACGATTGTGGCAGTTGCTGCACTGCTCAATGCGGTATCTGGTGGCCACCAAGGCGCTCTCATGGCGCCGACCGAAGTTCTTGCGGAGCAGCACGGCAGTGGTGTGAAAGCGTTGCTCGATGGACTTGTCGTCGTCGATGGCGACAACCTGTTTGGTGAGCGGCCCCTGCGAGTCGAACTCTTAACGAATCGGGTGACCGGCCAAGATCGGCGCGAGGTTCTCGCCGGGCTCGCCGACGGATCGGTTGACATCGTGATCGGTACCCATGCACTGATACAAGAAGGAGTCGAATTCGGAAGCCTCGGAGCAGTCGTCGTCGATGAGCAACACCGATTCGGTGTCGAACAACGAGCAGCGTTGAGAGCGAAGTCAGACGGTGTTGTCCCCGATCTTCTCGTGATGACCGCAACACCGATTCCGCGAACGGCCGCAATGACGGTCTACGGAGATCTTGAAGTGAGCGCACTTGACGAGTTGCCGCCTGGAAGAACTCCAATTGCGACACATTGGGCGGCCGGGCCACTTTCAGAAGCAAATGTATGGGCATCGGTTCGGGACGAAGTCGAGACAGGTCGGCAGGCCTACGTCGTTTGTCCCCTCATCGAAGAGAGCGAGAATCTAGAAGTTGCCTCAGCAGAAGAAACCTTCGAACAACTCGCCGCCGGCGAACTTTCGAGTGTTCGGGTCGGTCTTCTCCACGGCCGAATGTCATCTGCGGAGAAGGAAGTAACGATGGAGGCCTTCCGCGCACGCGAACTCGACGTGCTCGTCGCAACCACCGTGATTGAAGTTGGGGTCGATGTTCCCAACGCGACGGTGATGGTGGTCCTCGATGCTGACCGTTTCGGAATTGCGCAGTTGCATCAGTTGCGCGGGCGTGTTGGCCGCGGTGAACATGCGTCGACCTGTTGGCTGATGACGACCAGCGAAGACGCCAACCCGCGCATCGAGGCATTGGTGGCATCAACCGATGGGTTCGAACTTGCGGAAATTGATCTTGAGTTGCGGGGCGAAGGCACGTTGATGTCGTCGGCGCAGAAGGGTCGTAGTGATCTCCGGCTTGCGTCTCTGCGTCGTGATCGAGAACTCATCGAGCAGGCTCGAGAGGTTGCATTTCGGATTATCGACGATGATCCGGAGCTCGCTCAATCAGATGTGCTGCGATCTGAGGTCACTCTCTTGCTCTCTGAGCGCGAAGGCGACTATCTCACGAAATCCTGACGATGCGCGTCACTCAGAAGTCGGGGAATTCCTCATCCTCTGGAAGCACGAGATCCCAGCGGTCGAGACAGTCTTCGCATCGGTAGGCAACGATGTCACCCGGAAGCCAACGTGGGCCCTCTTCTCTTGGGTGTGTGAGGAGAAATGCACGACCCCCACAGTCGATGCAGTCGATCTGCGGATAAGGCTCAAAGGGTTCTTCGGCCGAACTCATAACCGCGAGTATTGCGGATTCGAAACGTAGCCTGAGATTGTGCGCGTCGTTTCGGGACACCTCGGTGGCAGAAAGATTGAAGCCCCAGCGGGGAATCACACCCGTCCGACCACCGATCGCGTTCGAGAAGCGGTATTCAACTCCCTTGGATCGATGGGAGTAATTGAAGGGGCACTCGTCGCCGACCTCTACGCCGGCAGCGGAGCGATGGGTATCGAGGCGCTATCACGGGGAGCGGCCCATTGCACGTTTATCGAAAATGACCGGGCAGCCCTCCAAGTGCTCAACGACAACGTCGCCAACCTTGGGCTTAAAACCGTCACCACCATTGTTCAGGGTTCAGTCGAATCACACCTGCAACGCCTCGACGCTGACATCGTTCTCGCAGATCCGCCATATGACGCCGTTGACTGGAATTCGATGCTGCTCGAACTTTCAGCCCCATTGCTCGTAGCCGAGGGTTCACGCGAGGTCGAGCCGATCGGCAGCTGGACAACGCTGAAAGCACGGCGATACGGGCGCACGTGGGTAACGATTCTCAGTCAAGACGGAGCCTCTGGCTAACGCGCCACAGTTCTCTTGTTTCGCTCAACTAGGTTGGTCTCACCCATGAGTATTGCGTTCGTCCCCGGAAGCTTTGACCCGATGCACCTCGGGCACCTTGACGTTGTCGATCAGGCCCTTGAGGTGTTTGGAGCAGTCGTCGTGGGTGTGTTGCATAACCCCTCGAAGCCCTCGGGATTGTTCACCCCCGATGAGCGCGTTGCACTCGCCGAGCAGACGGTCGGTGACCGTCAAAATGTGACCGTCGGTGCGTTTAGCGGGCTCGCAGTTCAGGCTGCCGCGGCTGCCGGTGCTGACATCATCGTGAAAGGTCTTCGCACGACAAACGATTTCGACATCGAACAGCAGATGGCCAACAACAATGTTGCCCTTACCGGCATCCGAACCATCTTCGTTCCGTGTCGGCCAGATCTCGCCTACATCAGCAGCCGATTCATCCGCGAAATTTCCTCTCAAGGAGTATCGATCGATCACATGGTGGTGCCGGCGGTGTCTGCTGCTCTCTCAACCAAACACGGAGAGGTCAACTCATGAGCCAAGACGAATGGGTGAATGATCGGATGCCTCATCAGGTTGATCCGGGCATTGACGTAGGAGTTGACGACGCCGAATTCGAACAACCGTACGAAGCCAACGTGTCTCGTGATCCGCATCTGGGTGATGCAGAGACGTTGCTGAAGCGGGCGGTCGACATCATCGTGACCGCTCCGACGATGCCATTAAGTTCGTCTCCTCGGGTCGACCGAGACGAAATGGTCGAGTTGTTGTCAGAGGCATTATCGAGACTTCCTGAAGAGCTTCGCCAGGCGAGACATCTCCTTCGAGAACGCGATGAATTCATTGCTCGAACTCGACGGGAGGCAGCGGAAGTTGTCGAAGCAGCCCGCGTGCAGTCAGAACGCATGGTGCAGCGAACCGAAGTTGTTCGCGCCGCCGAAGCTCGAGCTCGTCACATCATGGAGACGGCATCATCAGAATCTCGTCGATTGAAGAACGAGACCGAAGATTTTCTCGATCAGCGGCTCGCAAGTTTTGAGATTCTTCTTGAACGCCTTACCCGAGCTGTTGCAACCGGACGCCAAAAGCTGTCGATCACCGGTGTGGAGACAGCAGTTGCAGACGAGTCAGCACTAGAGACTGACGAGTCGGGATTCTTCGACCAAGACCGTTAACGAGGAGAGCGATGACGTCATCGCCACAGACACGGGCGCTTCGAATCAACATGGTGGAATTGCTGCGCCACCCAGGCAGCGAGCGCAGCATCGAACACGAAATCTCGGCAGAAGATCTCGGCTGCCAGTTGGCGCCCGGACAATCTGAAATTGCAGGAAATGTCGTTGTTGAGGTCACCGCCGTTGCCGCCACCGATGATGTTGCAGTCTCGGGCCTTGGAGCGATTCCGTGGAGGGGTGAGAGGCGGCGATGGTTGTAGGCGATTTCAGGAGTCCGCAACGTCGATTTTGATGAACGTTTTGCGCCGGCCCGAGATCGAGACCGGCTGTCGTCTGTCGATGGTGACCTTTCACTTGTTGAAGGTGACCAGATCGACCTTGTCGAACCGATTCGAGAAACGGTGATGATCGAGACGCCCACGAGCGTGCTGTGCAGTGATGATTGCAAGGGGATCTGCGACGTATGTGGCGTTGATCGCAACGAAGCCTCGTGCGAATGCGTGGTCGCGGTTCGAGATGAACGATGGGCTGCACTCGACGACCTGCAACTCGACGACTAAATCTCTCGACCGCTATCTGGTGGTTCCCCGATAGCCTCATCTCGCCCTCGAGGAATAGAAGAGTCTGTTCCTCCAATTGAGTAACGGAGAAGTCAAGTGGCCGTTCCGAAGAAGAAAACCTCAAAGTCGAAGACCCGCAGCCGTCGTGCGAGCAACTGGAAGCTGTCAGCTCCAGCTCGCAGCACATGCCCGCGCTGCGGCAGCGCAAAGACACCTCATACGGTTTGCCCGTCGTGTGGCTGGTACAAGAATCGCGTTGTTGTCGACGTCTCCTGAGTAGTCTCGCAACATGCTCCCGGTTGCCGTCGATGCAATGGGCGGCGACCACGCTCCCGACGCGATTGTCGCGGGGGCTCTCCTCGCCGCCGAATCAGGTATCCCAGTCGCACTCGTCGGCCCCGCCGACCTTCCATCCAGGGTAGATACGGGCTCATTGCCGCTCATCGAGGCCTCCGAGGTCATCGAAATGGATGAAGACCCGGCGCATGGGGTCCGACGCAAAAAAGATTCCACCCTGGTGCGCGCCGCTGAGGCAGTGCGCGACGGTGTTGCATCAGCAATGGTGTCCGCAGGGAATACAGGTGCCACGATGGCCTCAGGGCTTCTTCGCATGGGTCGTATTCGGGGAGTTGGTCGACCGGCGATCGCAGCGATGATTCCTGTACCCGGCGGCACTCCGACGGTGCTCCTCGATGCTGGCGCGAACTCCGAAGTTCAAGCCGACTGGCTCGTGCAGTTTGCTCAGATGGGCAGCATCTTCGCCGAACACCGACTCGGAATTGCGAATCCGCAGGTCGGGTTGTTGTCAATCGGGGAAGAGGCCGGCAAGGGTGACTCACTTCGTAAAGAGGCATTTGGACTGTTAGAGGAATCATCGGGGTTCAATTTCATCGGCAACGTGGAAGGCCGAGATGTCATGTCTGACGAGTGTGACGTTGTGGTGACCGACGGGTTCACCGGAAATGTCGTGTTGAAGACTCTTGAGGGAGCAATGCGCCAGGTGATGTCAGCGCTCACCGAAGCGGTGACTGCAAATGCCGAACTCGCCGAGCACGCAGCTGCACTGCTGCCTGAAATTCTTCCCCTGCAAACATCGCTGGAGGCAGAGACCTACGGCGGCGCAATGTTGCTCGGAACCAATGGTGTCTGCATCATCTCGCATGGTTCGTCGTCGCCGACGGCGATCAATAATGCGATCGGCGTCGCTCGTGACATGGTCGACACAGACGTCGTTGGCTCGATTGCGGCAGCGATCCAACCGCATGATTGATCTCCCGCAACGTCGAGCAGGAGTACACTTCTGTCGTGGCTGAAGGACAATTGACCCGCGATGAAATTCTCGACACCGTCCGCGATCGACTCGCTGACATTCTCGAGACCGATCCATCTGGAATTGCCGAAGGCAATTCGTTTGTTGACGACCTTGAAGCCGACTCACTTGCTCTCATCGAACTTGTCGAGGCACTTGAGGAGGCATTCAGCACGCGGATCGCTGATTTCCGTGTCGAGGATGAAGACCTCGAAGACCTGAAGACGGTTCGTGACGCCGTCGATTACGTGGCGTCCCGGGCTGGGCTCTGACATCAGGAGTCGGCGATGAGCCGGCACTTCGAGCAACTTCAGCGGTCCATCGGATACGAATTTTCTGATGTAGTACTGCTCCGCAGAGCATTGAGTCATCGCTCATGGATTGCGGAGAGCGACGACGAAGTTTCGAATGAGCGCCTCGAATTTCTCGGTGATGCGGTTCTTGGCTGGGTGGTTGCAGACCTCGTCTATTCCGAGTTTGAGGATTGGGATGAGGGCGTGCTCACCGACCTACGCAAAAGTGTCGTCAATGCATCGGCACTGGCTGAGGTCGCGAGAGACATCGATCTCGGCGCCTACCTTCTTCTCGGTAATGGCGAAGATGCAGCTGGCGGACGCAACAAGGAGTCGATTCTTTCCGACGCTCTTGAGGCCGTCTTCGGAGCGGTCTACATCGACGCTGGTTCACTACAGGCCTTCGATGTGGTGCGACGTCTTATCGCTCCTCGGCTTGCAGCCGCACCATCACGCCTTGACCGGCTCGACCAGAAGTCGACCCTGCAGGAACTGCTTGCGTCGCTCGGGCGACCGTCGCCGTCGTACACGATTACCTCTCAAGGGCCCGACCACGACAAAGAATTCACAGCAACGGTGGTGATCGATGGCGAGGTCCTTGGGAGTGGCATAGGGCGATCGAAGAAGTTGGCAGAACAGCAGGCAGCGGGCGAAGCAATCGATGCGCTTCACGCCTCGGATCATGCCTGAACTACCTGAAGTCGAAACAGTCCGCCGTGGCCTTGAGCGCACCCTTGTCGGCCGTCGTTTCGATGAGGTGACGGTTGGTCGTGAAAGGGTCGCTCGTCGAACCTCTCGAAAGGAACTTCGAGACGGTCTCACCGGAGCACGAGTGGTTCGGGTTGATCGGCGAGGAAAGTACCTGTTGCTCGAACTCGATGCAGACTCGATTGCAATGGTGCACCTTCGTATGAGCGGTCAGGTCGTGGTCGATGAGGGCCGTACGGCGCCACCGCCGCATAGCCATGTCGTTGCAGAACTCGACGATGGGAAGCGAATGTTGTTCATCGACCCGCGAACGTTTGGGGAGGTCGTCGTTGCATCGCGCGGTGAGGTGGAGATCCTCATTCCTGAACTGGGACGACTTGGTGTCGATCCTTTGGTTGACGGCGTAACCATCGATGACGTCGTGTCGATGTGTCGCAACCGGCGGCGACGGGTGAAATCACTGCTCCTCGATCAGTCAGAGATCGCAGGAATCGGCAACATTTACGCCGACGAAATTTGCCACCGCTCAGGTATTCGCCCTGACCGCCAGGCGCACACCCTGTCGAGACGATCCTGCCGTCGACTTGCTGATTCGATTGTCGATGTCATCGAAGAAGCAGTCGACCTTGGGGGATCGACCCTTGCCGATGCACAGTACGTGGGTGTCGATGGAGAACCCGGGTCATATCAAGATCGTCACAGGGTCTACGCCCGAACCGGTCAACGATGCATGACGTGTGGCCGAGGCATTATCCGCCGAATGATGATCGACCAGCGCGGCAGCCATTTCTGCCCGGTTTGTCAGCGTTGAATCACCACCTTTTGGTGTGCTCGGCCGAGTAGATTCATCTTGGCGTGTTTCTCAAAAGTTTGACTCTCAAAGGCTTCAAGTCGTTTGCCGATTCAACGACGATGGATCTTGAACCCGGGGTGACGGTCGTTGTCGGCCCGAACGGTTCCGGAAAGTCAAATGTCGTTGACGCAGTGGCGTGGGTGCTCGGCGCGCAGGCACCAAAAGCGGTGCGAAGTCAGAAGATGGACGACGTCATCTTTGCCGGCACAGCGAAGCGCTCCGCGCTCGGTCGCGCGGAAGTGAGCTTGACGCTCGATAACTCTGCAGGACTCCTTCCTCTGGAGTTCACCGAGGTCACGGTGACTCGCGTGTTGTTCAGGAACGGAGACAGCGAGTACTCGATCAACGGTGTGCCATGCCGACTTCTCGACGTTCAAGAGTTGCTCTCCGATGCAGGTGTTGGTCGCCAGCAACACGTGATCGTGTCGCAGGGTCAGATCGATGCGGTCTTAAACGCGCGACCTGAAGATCGTCGGTCGATTATTGAAGAGGCGGCCGGGGTGCTCAAGTATCGAAAGCGCCGCGAGAAAGCCCAACGGCGACTCGATGCCACCGAAGCCAACCTTGTCCGACTCCAAGACTTGTTGCGCGAGGTGCGTCGACAACTCAAACCCCTCGAGCGCCAAGCCCATGCGGCACAACGACATGTTGAACTGCAGGCCGAACTCGACACACTCCGCGTGTTCGTTGCTGGCCGTGAGATTGCCACGCAGCGAGCGAAGCTCGTCACGATCGAAAACGACCGGATACAGGCAAGTGAAGTTCAGAACACATCGAAAACCCGACTTGCGGAACTCGACACCTCGATCATGGGTATCGAGGCGCAACTCTCCGCCAGGGGAGCGAGCGATGTGCGCGATCGCCTCGGCAACGTTGAGCGCCTCATCGAACGCGCTGACGGTCTCCTCGGCATCATTGATGAGCGGCGCCGGTCGTTGGAGCGTGATCGCTCCCAAGGTCTCGACGCTGATGTCATTGCAACCCTTGAAGCCGATGTTGCCGGGTTCCGCTCTGAACTCACAGAAGTTGAGGCAGGCCTCGCCGAGTTGCAGCCCGAGGTTGCCGCACTTGAAGAAGAAGAACGGCAACTCGAAGCAGAACGCGAGGCCGCCGAGCACGGTGGCGTCGACCTGGGTTCGAAAGCCGCAACTGCAGCCGCTGAGGTGCGAGGTGAGCTTCGATCGGTTCGGTCGTCGTTAGAGCGCAGTCGCTCAGAACGCGATCGGGCCGTTGAGCGAGTCGAACTCTCGCGTGGCCAACTTGTCGAACTTGTTGATGAAATCGATCGGTACCGAAATGAATGCGAGTCGGCCACTAACGCTGAGGAGCCACTCGTTCGCCAACACGCAGACGCTGAGGCGGCGCGTGTCGCAGCTGAGAACGCGTTCGCGGAGGCCGAGCGAGTTGAACGTGACGCATCCTCTGAGGTTGAGCGGCTGAAGGCTCGTCAAGAGGCCCTCCAACTTGCCCTCGACTCCGCGAGGGCTCGTGCAGGGGCCGAACGCCTTGCTGGTCTTGAAGGTGTTCTCGGAACACTGCTCGATGTCATCGCAATCGATTCTGGATGGGAATCGGCGATTGAGGCTGCACTCGGCGAGGCCCTCTCTGCGGTCGTTGTCGAATCAGCACCGAATGCTCGCACGGCACTTGAGGCGCTCCGCACCTCGGCCACATCGGGAGCTGTGCTCGCAGCGGTCTCGGGCCCATCGGTGAAAGCTGAAGTTCCATCAGGGTGTGTTTCGGTTCTCGGTCACGTTCGAGCGACGAACCCCGGGGTTCAGTCACTTCTTGAGCGGCTCTTGTCGCACGCGGTGAACGCTCCGTCACTTGATGCAGCAATAAATGCCGCTCTGTCTCATCATGACCTCGTCATCGTGACCCCTGAAGGCGATCGTTTGTCGGCAACGGGATGGAGAATCGGATCATCATCAGGCGGTGCTACCGCTGCGGCCCTTGAAGAGGTTGGTGCCCGGGTCGACGATGCAAGGAAGACGCTTGAGGCCGCCGAAGGTGCCCGTGCGGACGCGCGCGCCACTCTCGACCAGGCGCAGTCAGCAGAGCGGGAGTTCACCGCAGCGCTCGATCGAAATGATGGTCGCTTCCTCGCTGCATCAGAGGCATTGGCTCAAGCCCAAGCGCGTCGGCGTGAGGTTGATGCTGAGCGCGAGGGCGCCGAGCGTTCAATTGCGGAGTTTGGCTCGGCGATTGAGGTCAATGAACAGCGCCTATCTGAACTCGAGGCAGCCCTGCCAACCCTTGTTGCGGCCGAACAGGCCGAAGCAGATGCAGTGCGTCAGCGAGATGAATCTCGTGCGGCAATCGATGCGTGGTCGGCGCTGTTGGTATCAAAGCGTCGTGACGTCGAAGTCCGCTCCGCTGGGCTCAATGAACAGCAGGAATTTCTGCGCCGTCGGATCGCCGACATCGATGGCCGTCTTGAAGCCGACAGCGAAGCTCAAGCGGGTGCAGCCGGCCGTCGCGAACAAGTTGAGCGCGCCCTTGGGGCAGTTGCTGCGTTGCGAGTGTTCGTCGAAGAGCGACGTGTTCAGGTAACCGCTGCCCGTGACTCACTCGTAGAAGAGCGCCAGCGCCAATCTGCGGAAGTAACCGAACTTACTGAGCGTCTTGACCAACTGAGGCAGGAGCGTTCAGCATTGGAGACTGCGCTGGAAGAGTCGCGCGAGCGTCTCACCAAAGCAGAAATTTCAGAAGCAGAGGTGAAGTTGCGACTCGAGACAACGATCGAGTCGCTGCGTCGCGATCTCGATATCGAGCCAGAGGTTGCTGAGGCTGCCGAACCTCCAGAGGTTCCGGAAGGGGCGACACCTGCGGGTCGCGTGCGTGAACTTGAGCGAGAACTGCGACTGCTTGGACCGATTAACCCCTTGGCATTAGAAGAGTTCAACGAACTCAGCCAGCGGCACGAATTCCTTGAGGGGCAACTAGAAGACGTTCGCTCGACGCGCCGTGAACTCAATCGAGTGATTGCAGCAGTCGACGTTGAGATTCAGCATGTGTTTGCGTCAGCGTTCGCTGACGTGAGTTCGAACTTTGCTCAACTGTTTGGGGCTCTCTTCCCCGGTGGTAACGGTGCGCTCAAGTTGACGGCACCAGATGATTTGCTGAACACCGGCATTGAGGTTGAGGCAAAGCCCAGCGGAAAGAATGTGAAGAAGTTGTCACTGCTGTCGGGCGGTGAGCGTTCATTGACCGCTCTTGCGTTCCTCTTCGCTGTCTTCCGGTCTCGCCCGTCTCCGTTCTATGTGATGGACGAGGTTGAGGCAGCGCTCGATGATGTCAACCTCCACCGGTTCTTGAACCTCATTCAGGAGTTCCGTAAAGAAGCCCAACTTCTCATCGTGTCGCACCAAAAGCGGACCATGGAAGCAGGAGACGCATTGCTTGGTGTGTCGATGCAGCCGGGCGGTTCGTCGAAGGTGGTGACCGAACGGGTCTCGGCAGGGTCGAGTAATTGAGCCGTCGTCTGATTCCCCGTCACAGATAACGTCAACTGCCGATGGACCAAAACAACTGGATATATCTCGTCCTCATCCTGCTAGTACTCGGGTTTGGCGTAGGAGTAGTAGTTGCCGGCCGACGTCGGGGAGGGTCGACCGATCCAGCGAGCGCTCGCCAACAAGCTGTCGCTACACCTCAACAACAGCAAGCAGCACCAGCGGCTGCGGTGGAACCATCAGCTGAGGTCGACGATGCTGCTGATGTCGCTGCCGACGAGATTGGTGACGATAGTGCCGAGGCTGAGCCGGTTGAGCCAGAGGCGCCGAAGTCGATGCGTGACCGCTTGGCGCGGGCGCGCGGAGCATTTTCTGATGCGATTGGTTCGGTGCTCGGTCGTTCAGCCATTGACGACTCGGTGTGGGAAGAGCTCGAAGATGCACTGCTGATCGCCGACGTCGGAATCAGCGTCGCAACGTCGTTGCTTGACCCGTTACGTGAACGCGTTGATAAGGGCGATATCGATAGCCCCGATGCGTTGATCGCAGCACTACGAGAGTCGATGATTACGCAACTCGCAGGGGCGAATCGTGAACTTGCGATGCGACCAGATGAAGGAACATCGATTTGGTTGTTCGTCGGCGTCAATGGAGTGGGCAAGACGACAACGATTGGGAAACTCGCATCGCGCCAGATCGCATATGGTTCGACGGTCTTGATGTCCGCGGGCGACACGTTCCGAGCAGCAGCTGCCAACCAACTCCAAACCTGGGCCGAACGTTCGGGAGCAGAGATCGTCCGAGGTGCCGACGGCGCTGACCCGTCAAGTGTGGTGTTCGATGCGGTTGAACGGGCGAGCGCCAAACGCATTGATCTAGTGCTCGCCGATACTGCAGGCCGCCTACATAACAAACAGAACCTGATGGACGAACTCTCGAAGGTTCGACGAGTAGCCGAGAAGGGAAGTGGCGTGGTGACCGAGACATTGTTGGTCATCGACGCCACAACTGGCCAGAACGGTCTTGCTCAAGCGAGAGAGTTCGCTGCCGCAACGGGCGTGACCGGGGTAGTTGTGACAAAACTCGACGGATCCGCAAAAGGCGGAATTGTGTTCGCAGTCGAAACAGAACTTGGTATCCCGGTGAAATTTGTGGGTGTAGGTGAACAGGTTGACGATCTTGTGCCATTTGACCCAACCGAATTTGTTGACGCTCTGGTGAGCAACTAGTTCGGGAACTCTTTCGTGAGTGGTGACGTCAAATTGGTATGAGAATGAAGCGTGTTCTGACCTTGCCCCTGGTTATCGCCGGATTATCCCTCATTGCGGTGTCATGTGTTGCCGATGACACTGACTCTGGTGACCTCACTCCACCTGAGGTGATTCGCGTCGAGGGGAGGAGTGTCGGGGCTGCCACCGGAAGTGAAGAGTCCGCTGTCGCCGACACTTCGGAATCTGGACTGTCGATATCTGAACACTCCGCCATCAATCGTGACATGGCATCCGACTACATGGCGCCGTGGACGATTGTCACCGACTTTGTGGTCGGTGATCTTCCGGCGCTGCCGACGGGCTCAACGGGTTACGTGTATCGATCTGATTCAACCGTGTCAGAAGATGTTGCGGTTCGGTTGGCCACGGCGCTTGGCGTGGACCCAACTCCGCAGACGCGTCCCGAGGGGTATGAGGTTGAATGGGCATTTGGTCCAGATGATGGCACCGCTCCCTCGCTCACCATTGATGCGTCTAGCCAGCATTACTGGTGGTACTCGCCTGATTGGTCCGAGCGCGAGGCGATGGACGAACTGTATTCGTGCACGGAAACCGTCGATGCTGAGGGAAATGTCACTGTTGATTGTCCAGAGCCGGAACCACCGGTCGGAGTGCCATCGGCCGAAGAGGCTGAAGCGGCAGCGCGCAAACTGATTTCGGCTGCGGGTTTTGATGTCGACGGCCTGACCTACGAAGTCAATGCAGATGAGGGGTACGCGTCTGTGTACGCGAGTCGTCATCTTGTTGATGGCGTTTCGGCCACCGGCGAGATCTGGAGTTTTGGATTCGGAGCGGAAGGCGCTCTGCAATGGGCAGGCGGTTCTTTCGTGGCACCTGAGCAAGTGGGCCCGTATCCGCTCATCGGTATCGATGAGGCAGTAGAGCGACTGCGGGAGAATTATCTCGGATCAGGGGGCTCGGTTGGCGAAGGGGTTTCAATTGCGGTCGCTGAGGAGGTTGAGGAAGCTGCTGCAGATTCCGCTCTTGCGGTGGAGGCAGACGACCCTGTCTCAGGGACGATGATTGGTGAAGAGTGGGAAGAACCTGAGGAGATCACGGTGACCCTCGTCGACGTGGCAGCTGACCTGTGGTGGGCAACCGACGTTGATGACAACAGTTGGCTCCTGCCGGCATACCGATTTATTGGCGACGATGGCGGTTGGTACACCGTGCCGGCGGTAACCGACGACTACCTCATTGAAACGCCGGTCTACATCCAAGACGAGGAACCTCAACCTGAGCCTGCTCCAGCGCCATTACCTGCTGTGTCAGAGCCAGACGATGGCGGCTTTGCATCAGATGACCTCGACCAAATGATGGAGAGCGTCATCGTGGTGCTCGAAAACCAGGTCGAAGAACTCGACGACATGACGATTCAGTTCCTGGAAGAGGTAACCGATGCTCTCTACACCGAAGACGAGTTCGCAGATCTTGCTGCGGCGTTCGGGCTTACGGTTCGAGCGGTGCAGCGTGACGATGAATTTCTCATGGTGACCGAGGATTATTCACTCACTCGAGTGAACGTCGTCGTCGAATCTGGAGTGGTGACGGCGGTCGACTCGATCGGCTAGCTACGAGTTCCCGAGCAGGCGCGTGATCGCAAAGCGCCATGTGCGGAGAATTTCATCTCGGTCAAGGCCGTCTGCTCGCATCAACGACCACGAGTCAAACGATGTGAGCGAACAGATTGTCGTCTCGCAATACCGACGATGTGGTTGGCGCATTGTGGAGAACTCGGGTTCAAATTGACGTAGCACTTGTTCGTTGAGGCCCTGCCTAAGTCGATAGATCGCGTCGCGAGCCTCTGGGACTTCTTCGCTTCTCATTCGTCCGAGGGTGGCCATTGGTTCGTGCATGGCAAAAAACTCAAGACGTGCTGTGCACAAGGCAGACACTCGGCGCGAGAGGCCACCTGTTCCGAGCTGGTCGACTGCGAGAGCTGACTCAATACGCTCGAAGTAGCGGGAGATAAACGAACTCCGAAGGTCGTCAAGATTTTCGAAATATCGAAACAGGCTTGCTGAAGAGACGCCAGCGCGTTCAACGACCGCTTCGGTAGATGGCACGCCATGCCCATCGAGGACGAGCGCAATGGCGGCATCGATCACCTTGTTTCGGCCATCTTCTCGACGTTGCCGACGTCCATCATTTCGCGCTGTCGTGCTGTTGGTCATAGTCATCTATAAGTGTGCCCGTCATTTTTTGAGAGTAATACTCTCAAAAGTTCTTGACAAGCGCATTCGGCTACAGCACAATTTTCCCATGGTTACCGAAGGTTCTTGGGAATCGACCGGGGCGACAATCGGCCGCACCGTGGCTGATTCTGCGCCATCGGTCGATCGAGGGGTTGACCCAGGGCCAGCGGCTCCGAACGTTGTCATCGTATTGCTCGATGACACCGGCTTTTCTCAGCTCGGGTGTTTTGGGTCAGATATCGATACATCGAACATCGACGCGTTGGCACGCGACGGCATCACATTCACCAACTTTCATGTCACCCCGTTGTGCTCGCCCACTCGGGCTGCGCTCCTCACCGGACGATCTCAACATGCGGTTGGGATGCGGGGCGTATCGAACTGGAAGACAGGCTTCCCACACCAGCTTGGCCACATCTCTCAACGTGCAGCAACGATTCAAGAAGTGCTCCGCTTAGACGGGTACGCAACATTCTGTGCAGGTAAATGGCACCTCGCACCGACGAGTGACATCTCGGCTGCAGGCCCCTTTGATCAATGGCCACTCGGTCGAGGCTTCGATCGCTTCTATGGCTTTCTCGAGGGAGAAACCGACCAGTTTCACCCAGAACTCGTTCGAGACAACTCGCAGGTGTCCCCACCACGTAGCCCTGAGGAGGGGTACCACCTCTCGGAGGACCTTGTTGACAACCTGCTTGAGATGGTCAACAACCTCAAGGGTGTTCGGCCTGACCGGCCGTTTTTTGCATATCTTCCATTCGGTGCCACCCATGCTCCTCATCAAGCACCGCCCGACTACATGCAGAAGTATCGAGGGCGGTACGACGAGGGTTGGGATGTGACTCGCCAACGCTGGTTTGAACGTCAGCTCGAACTTGGAGTCATCCCGCCCCACACCCAGTTAGCCCCCCGTAACTGGGGTGTCCAGGCATGGGAAGAACTCCCCGATAATCAACGGCGGCTTGCCTGTCGCCTGCAGGAAGCCTTTGCTGCGTTTCTTGATCACACCGATGACCAAATTGGGCGGTTCATCGACGGACTTCGAGATCTCGGTGAACTCGATAACACCATCTTTGTGTTGCTGGCCGATAACGGTGCCTCCCAAGAGGGAGGTCCGTTCGGGGTCATGCATGAAATGAAATTCTTTAATGGCATCTTGGAAACCCCTGATGAGGCGATCGACCGCATCGATGACATCGGTGGGCCTCATTCGCACACCAACTATCCGTGGGGCTGGGCACAGTGCGGTAACTCGCCATTTCGTTGGTACAAACAGAACACCCACGAAGGGGGAGTGCACGTTCCGCTGATTGTTCGATGGCCGGCGGAGTTCGCCGCACAGTCGGGAACGCAGCGTGACCAGTTCGTGAGCGTTTCTGATATCACGCCAACAATTCTCGACCTGTTGGGAATTGAAGCGCCATCGGTCTTCGAAGGTGTCGAACAACTTCCGGTGACCGGGCATTCATTTGCCGATATTTTGCGCGATGCCGATGCGCCGGCCGCAAACACTCTTCAGTATTTCGAAAACAATGGAAGCCGTGCGCTCATTACTGAACGTAATGGTGAGTGGTGGAAGGCGGTCACCAAACACAATCAAGGTGACGACTTCGATACCGAACCTTGGGAGCTCTACAACCTCACCAATGACCCTTCAGAATGTGACAACCTCGCCGATACCGACGTAGAGATCGCACAAGAGCTCATCGATCTGTGGTGGTCAGAAGCAGAGCGCCATGGTGTGCTACCGCTCGACGACCGGATGCTTGAACTCTTTGCTGCGGTGCGCCACGATCGATCGGCTCACCGTCCAGACGGTCTCTATGCATATCGCCCTCCGATGGCCCCGATACCGGCAGGCGCCTCGGCGACAACCGGGGGCCGGTGGTTTGATCTCTCTGCTTCAGTGACGTTTGCTGAAGGTGACGAGGGTGTTCTGTGGTCGACCGGCACAGAGAATTCTGGGGTGTCTGTGTTCGTTCAGCGCGGACGTCTGATCGTTGATTACAACGCATTCAATGAGCACACATTGGTCGAATCGGAGAGCGAGATCCCGCCAGGTGACGTTGTCTTGCAAGTGCGCCTCGAACGAACCGACCGAACAACAGGGTGGTGCGAGGTCTCCATCAATGGGGAGGCGTGCGGGCGGAACGACATTTCGCCTTATATGAGAATGGTGTCGTCTGTGGGATCAAGTGTTGGCTACGACCACGGATCCCCTGTCTCCGAGCGTTACGACGCCCCTTACGCATTCACTGGTGACCTGCACGAAGTTGTCATCCGCGTTCCAGAGCGGCGCTCTGATGCAGAAAAGAAGGCAGCTGCCGAGTCAGAAATGAGTCGTCAATGACGATTGACATCACGCTTCTAGGCACGGGTAGTCCGATGCCGGCCCCCGATCGTGCCGGGCCCTCCACGCTGATCTCGGCCAAGGGGGAGCATTACCTCGTCGATGCTGGCCGAGGAGTGCTTATGAGAATGGCGGCCGCAGGAGTCGGCGCTCCTCAGTTGTCAGCAGTGTTGCTCACGCACCTACATAGCGATCACATCACCGACCTCAACGACGTCATCACCACCCGCTGGGTGATGACGTTTGAGCCGACACCGTTAACGATCGTCGGCCCGGTTGGTACAAAACACGTCGTCGACCATCTTCTCGCAAGCCTTGGTCCCGACATTGCCTACCGGCTTACTCACCACGATGACCTCGACCACGAGCCGCCGGTGCACGTCATCGAGATCGAGACGGGCGAGGTTCCATTAGGGGGGGCGACCGCAATTACTGCAGGACAAACCGATCACAAACCAGTCGAGCCGAGCGTGGGATATCGCTTTGACTCCGGAGGACACTCAGTTGTGGTGGCAGGCGACACGGTGCCGTGTGACTCGTTGGATGCGTTATGTGCCGGGGCGGACGCTCTCGTTCATACGGCGATACGCAAAGACATCATCGCCACGGTTCCGATGCAGCGGCTACTCGACACTCTCGACTATCACTCATCTCCCGAAGAAGCAGCGGCAACCGCTCAACGTGCAGGAATGACAGTGTTGGTGCTCACCCATTATGTGCCGGCGATTGCACCTGGCGGAGAACAGGAATGGGTTGATCTCGCCGCAAACGAGTTCGACGGCCAGATCGAAGTCGGAGATGACCTTCACACTGTGACCATCGGTGACAAAGAAAAAGGAGAATGACCAATGCAGGTAGCGCGAACCCCAGATGAGCGTTTCGAAGCGCTCCCCGATTTTTCATTTGCACCTCACTATGTCGAGATTGACGACGGTGAGGGAGGTCGCCTTCGGGTCCATTACGTTGACGAGGGGCCACGAGATGGGCATACGGTGTTGCTCCTTCACGGAGAACCATCGTGGTGCTTCCTTTATCGCCACATCATCCCGCAACTTGTCGATGGAGGATGCCGAGTGATCGCTCCAGATCTTGTTGGCTTCGGAAAGAGCGATAAGCCCACCGAGAAGTCCGACTACACCTACAACCGTCACGTCAATTGGATGCAAGCAGCCATCATTGATCACCTCGATATTTCTGATGCAACGTTCTTCGGTCAGGACTGGGGTGGATTGATCGGCCTGCGACTCGTCGCCGAAAACGCGTCACGGTTTGCGCGAGTGGTGATTTCAAACACTGGGTTGCCAACTGGTGATCACCCACTCACTGAGGCATTCATGGCGTGGCAGCACTACAGCAAGACCTCTCCAGAGTTCGAGATTGGGTGGCTCATCAATGCGGCAACCGTTCGTGAGTTGTTGGCAGATGAAGTTGCGGCTTACGACGCCCCATTTCCCGACGACAGCTACAAAGCTGGCGCACGAATCTTTCCCTCTCTCGTGCCGACCGCACCCGATGATCCGACGGCGTCAGCCAACCGCGCTGCGTGGGAGATTTTTGATCGGTGGGAGAAGCCGTTCTTGTGCTGTTTCAGTGACCGGGATCCCGTGACGCGAGGTGGCGATGGCGCATTTCTCTCTCGGGTACCTGGAACTGCAGGTCAACCGCATGAGACCATCGAGAACGCCCACCACTTTGTTCAAGAAGACTCACCCAACGATGTTGCGCGCATCATCCTTCAGGCGATTGCGCAGGACTCCCGATGACGCTTCGGAGGGTGCTGAGAGCTCTGGTATCGGTTGTGCTGGCACCGCGTCGGCATCGACAACGACGTCCTGATGTGGCACCGCAGGGTCAAGAGCACTACGTTCCGACAGCCTTTGCTGTCGACAGTGCAAGCATGCAGACTTCGGCAGATTCGATCCCGGTCGCAACAACACCCGAGGGAGGGTGGTGTGAGACATTGGCAGCACAGGTGCTCGCTGGTTGTTTTGATCCGGTTTTCGACGAGGCCCCCGATTTACGGGGAGTGTGGAAAGTTGTCGAGGGTCCGTTTGTCGGTCATATCGAACGGATTGAACAGGCGGGTCGGCGTGTGGTGATCACTACCACCGGAGTCATTCATGACATGGTGGCCGATGGCACGCTTGAACGAGGCGTGAACGATGTCGATCCGACCGGGGGCGCCGTATCGGTGGCTGCGCGCTTCAACGACAGCAGACTCGACCTTTTTCCGAACAACATGCGTCGTGCGGTGGTCACGCGATATCTCGATGGTGATGAGATGGTGTGGCGGTACGGGCCGTACCGAAATCGATTGCGTCGACTCGAGGCACCGACCGAGGGTGTGCAGCCTGAATTGCTTAAGGAGGCTGATGATGTCTGAGCATGATCCTCGTCGCACCGACCGGGTTCGCTACGGCACGATCGACCATGAATACGGGCTCAAGCTTGCAACCACCGAGCCGGGTGATGACGGCCCTGTCTGGATGATCAATCTCATGAAGTATCGGGAGGTTGCTGAGTATGGCGACGGCTCGGCAGGCATTTCCGGACGCCAGGCAGATGACCGCTACATGCCGGTCGAATCACTTGACGCAGTCGGCGCAAAAATTGTGTTCCTCGCCGATGTCGAAGATGTGCTCCTGGGTGACGGAGTGATGTGGGACCGCGTCGCTGTCGTGAAGTATCCGACGAGACGATCGTTCATCGAGATGCAATCCCGGCCTGATTTTCGACGGCAGCATGTTCACAAAGATGCGGGTATGCAACAAACCATCGTCATCGGTGGTGTCCCGTTGTCGATCCCGACGAGCACAGATGCACCTGCAGCTGTTCACTGGTCTGAGGTTCCGCATCCACCGACTGACGATGACGGACCTGTGGTAGTCGTTCACGTCTTGCAGTTCGGCGATGTTGATGACTCGGCGAATACCCCGTCGGAGATGCAGGTGTACCAATCTGCCGCCGCACAGGTTGCTCTTCGGCACGGGCTGCGAGTTTCGGGATGGTTTTCGGCTGAGGGGACCATCGTTGGTGACGGGCGACCTTGGCATCAGATTCGGTTCCACACCTTCCCCAGTCGCCGAGCGTTCCTTGACGTCGTGCAAGACCCCGATCGGCTTGCGCATCAGAAGGAATTCCGCGAGGCCGCAATTTCTGACACCTACACCATGATTCTGAGGGCATCGATTGATGATCTCGCTTCAAGTGTCGACCAACCCTGAGGTCGAGATCAGCCAGACGGCTCAAATGCACGGCAGGTAGTCTCATGGGCGATGTTTGATTCGCTGTCCAGCCGTTTAGACGGAATTGCCAAACGACTTAGGGGTAAGGGTCGCCTTACTGAAGCCGACGTCGATGAGGTCATGCGTGAAATTCGTACGGCTCTGCTCGACGCTGACGTCAATGTTCAGGTGGTTCGAGCGGTAACGAATCGCATTCGTGAACATGCGATCGGGGCAACAAAGTCGAAAGCGCTTGACCCTGGCCAGCATGTCATCAAGGCAGTGCACGATGAACTCATTCGCATCCTTGGCGG
>JAAXJF010000061.1 GCA_012269985.1 Acidimicrobiaceae bacterium | reverse complement strand
GATATATACCACTACAAGACTCGAAACTATGAGGGGGATCATCCTCAGGGAGTTTTGCTTCCGTGGTCCCCTCTGTGACAGCAGCCGTCCTAGAAAATTGCGTACTTGAAGAAATGGAACGACGGCAATGCCGATAACTCCGATCCACACGACCGAATCGCGTCGGACAGTCAGAAAGGTAAGCGTTAACAAAATAGTGATTAATTTCCAATTTCGAGCAACGGGTTTCGTAAAGCCGTTGAGGAGGATCACTGCCAGCAAGAACGCCAAGGAGTATGCGAGTCCAGACGGATTGATCGATGCCATGAAGTAGATCGGAAATGGCGACAGGATCAAGAGAGTGATCAGAGCACTCGAACGGTTGATTCGTGATTGGAAGAAGTAATGAAAGCCAATTGCGAGAACTGAGAAATTGACGATCATTATCCAAGCCCGCGAAACAATGAAACTGTTTAGGCCAGTGAAAAGATGAAGGGGCAACGAGACGATCAAGAAGAAGGTCGGTAAGTAGCCGGTTGTTGTCACTGGCATCGTGGTTATGGATGAATTCCAGCTCACCTCGTAGCACGAAGCCGGAACCTCTCTCTGGAAGGCAAAGCAGTCAAAACCCCAGTCGTAGAAGCCGTTTAGGTCGACTGGTGAAGCGAATTGAAAGTTTGTCGCACCTAATGCGGTCACAAAATGAGATATCTCGTCCGGGACAGCAAACATTGGTGTTGCCATAGCCCATACGGCCATGATCAGAAACAAACCGAAGAGGAACAGGAAGAACTGGTTACTGCTGAGATTTGAAGTGACTTGGAGCGAGAATCTTGAGGTGTCTGTTTCCTTTAAGGCCGTTAGCCCTCGCGATTTTATTATTGATCGGGGCACAGTTCGTCCTATGTGGTGTGGGAATCCGGCCCGGTCGTGATGAAACGACCCCAATATTTGGAGGCAAGATCTCTCTCCCAATCTTCGATAGGTGTTTCGCGCGATTTAGATTCAAAGTGGTAGAGGGTGGCGTCTGGGGTCCACAGACATCGATAGCCAGCGAGTTGGAGCTTGTAACAGAGGTCAACATCGTTGTAGTTGTTTGGAAAGAGCTCGCTGAATCCGCCAACTTCATAGAAAGTTGTTCGTCGCATTGCGACACAAGCCCCCGTCAATCCGGAAGTCTCTCGGTTGATCCAGAGCGGCATTCCGTAACCGTGCTTGGACAAGGGACTTTCACCACGACCGAAAATTACGGGTCCCGGGTTTATGTGTCCGGCGCTTTGGACCAAACCATTGTCGTAAATCAGCATTGGGCCGACTATCCCAGTGTCTTCGGGTTCGAGGTGAGCGACGAGTGTTTGGATCCAATCCTCTGAGACGGGTTCTATGTCGTCATTTAGGAAAATCAGGATTTCACCGGAGGCTTTAACGGCGCCGAGATTACATTTCGCAGCGAAGTTGAATGGGTGGGGGAAGGGAATTGTTGACACGTCAAGGTTCTCAAGCGTCTGAGGGATTGCGCTAGACGGGGTCTCGGTGTCACTTACAACGAGAACCTCCAGGTCAGGATATGTGCGATGCAGGTTGAGGGCCATCAAAAGATTTTTGACGAAGGGCATATGTAGCCCAAAAATTGGTCCAGCTGTGCCACATGTGGGAATTATGAGGCTGACTTTTGGAGATGAAGAGGGGAATCTCTTCACCCGATGGAACATTTCGCCAGCCGCAACCACTTCTCCGTTGATTTTCCGTCGACGGACTGCATCTTCGATTGCACGGCGACCGGCATCAATCGCCCCGGGTTTTTCTGTGACGGCTGTTGCTGTAGATCCTGGAATTGCTCGCCATTGATACAGCGGGCTGGCGATGTGAACGACGTTAGATGTCAATTCTGTTACCCGGAGAACGAGGTCGTGATCTTGCGCTCCGTCATATTCCTCGCGATAGCCGCCGACCTGTTGAACAAGTTTTCTATCCAACACAGATAGGTGGTTGCAATAGTTTTGGCAAAGGAGTCTTTCAGGAGACCATTCAGGCTTCCGGAAATACCTAAGTAGTCTTCCCCGTCCATTAATTACTTCTTCATCGGAGTAGAGAAGTTGCGCTTCTGGCGAGCGTTCGACGGCTTCAGAAACTAACTGAAGTGCTCTTTTCTTTAATCGGTCATCGTGATCAAGAGGCACTACAAAGCGCCCGTTGGCGAGGCTCAAAGCGTCATTTGAGGCGACTGATATCCCACCGTTTGTGTCTCGTCGACGAGCAGAGATCCGTCGGTTAAACGATGCCAGAAATCGAATTATCGGCCAGATGAGCCTCTTTGTTGACCCGTCGTCAACAATGCACCATTGCCAGTCCCGAAATGATTGTTTCCGAACCGATTTTGCACACCTTAAGAAATAGCGGTACCTCGGATTGAAGACAGGCGTAATGATTGAAAACTGAGGTGAATACTCCTGGGAAGATGTCTCAGGATCGGTTGAGGCTCTCATTCTTGGCCCAGCGCTTTCGAGGCCTTTTTCTGCGCTCATTTATCGACTGATTCCGCGTAACTTTCGGAAAAGGACACGAATAGCCCTCGCCAGAACCCATCTCAATCCAAGTTCACGCTTGCATTGTTCTAACTCCGCTTTTGTTTGGAGGAATTCTGCATCAACATGTACAGCTTGATCAATTGAGCGAAGTAGAGCTAGCTCGAGTTCTTCTCGAGAGAGTTCTCTAACGTGCCGGCTTATGTGCTTTCGTCCAGATTCGCCCGTTACCGAATTATCGGGGGGGCTTGAATCCGAGGTCGGAAAGGCGTTGTCTAGTTGCAACTTTTTTCTCCAGACGCATTTGCAAGGTCGCTCAATATCGAAATGACTTTAGTGCTTATTTGAGGCCGGCGCTCGGACACAAAGTTTGACCCAAGCCTCTGGCGGCCTACCTGTCCGCATCATTGGAACGACATCGGATTTCAATGTCACTAGCAATCAGAGGAGCACTTTGGCGAGTGTTCTCCACTCGTCGAGAGGTGGCTTATCTGGGGTGTTCGTAATGACCTGAACGCAGACATGATCCGCACCAGCGTCATGATGCTCCGCAATTCGAGCAGCGATCCGATCCTCCGTGCCCCAAGCAACGATGGCGTCGACGAGTCGGTCACTTCCGCCATCAGACCAATCGCTCTCTTCAAAGCCGAGTCGAGCCAAGTTGTTGTAGTAGTTAGGCAGGCCAAGGTAGATCTTCATACCTGCCCGAGCAATGCTGCGAGCTTCATCGGGATCTGTTGATAGCACCACCATTTGTTCTGGCGCGAGTAACGCATCATCACCCATCGTTTCGCGTGCAATTGCGGTGTGCTCTGGCGTCGTGAAATATGGGTGGGCACCATTCGCCTGTGTCGCCGAAAGTTCCAACATCTTTGGCCCTAGAGCTGCGAGTAACACGCCAGGCTCAACTGTGGGTTGCACAGCCATGAATCGTGCTTTCGCCATTCGTTCGAGATAGTCGACCATGTACGAGTAAGGCTTCGAATAATCGTGCTTACGCACACCGGCAACAAGATGTGCATGGCTTACACCGAGGCCCAACAAAAACCTGCCTGGAAAGGCCTCAGCGAGGGTTCGTTGGCCGGCAACCATTGTCATAGGGTCACGGGCGTAGATATTTGCAATACCGGTAGCGACAACGATCCGCTCGGTTGCACTCAACAATATGCCGGCATGAGCGAATGGGTCACGTCCAACCGCTTCTGCGAGCCACAGCGACCCATAACCAAGTGCCTCGGCTTCTTGGATTGCCTCTCGAGCCTGAGGTGAAGGCAGCGAATCGATGCCGCCATACCAAAGTCCAATTCGTCCCATGTCTTCTTGAGGTCGTGCCATGTCATCGAGTCTGACCGATAATCGCCCTGGAAATCTGGTCGAACGACATGACAATCTGCCACGACATCCCTTCGACACCGAGAACATGTATTCCATCTGCGACGATCAAGTTCTGAGCGAAAACATGTCTTCTTCACCGACAACCGATTCAGGTGTCTCAAACCGGGTACTCACGCTGGCCACTCTGCCGCTATACCTCGGGGGATTTCTGGGGCCATTTGGCACGATGATGGTCATCTCCATCTATCCCGAACTGCGGGAGAGCTTCAACGCCTCAACTCAAGCGGTGAACTGGGCGTTTAGCGGCTACATGATTCCGTTCGCGCTGCTCCTCACCGTGTCGGGAACGATCGGTGAACGATTTGGTCGACGACGAGTGATTCGTGCCACCTTCATCACCTATGCGCTGGCATCGGTGCTGTGCGTCTTCGCCCCGACACTAACGGTGTTCGTCGTCGGTCGTCTGTTGCAGGGCGCAGCGAATGCGTTCATCACGCCGCTACTCATCGCCGGCCTGAGTGAAGTCATCAACCCATCTCGCCTCGGACGTGCCGTTGGTGTGTACACAGGTTTTCAGGCAATCGGTGGGGCAGCGGCACCATTTGCCGGTGGCGTCGCCGCTGCTTTCAATTGGCGTATCGCATTCGCCGTCATCGCAGTTGTCGGCCTCGTGCTCGCAACGCAACCTCCCCACGGTGAACCGCGCCCGGCAGCGGCAGCACCACCAATTAAGCCTCTCCTTAAACCTCGAATGATTTTGCTATGGGTAGCCGCACTTACCGCCGCTGCAGGCCCAGCCGGTCTACCGATGATCGTTGGCCTCTATCTGCGAGATGAGCTCTTCATCTCGTCGACCGCCACTGGTTTCATTTTGTTATTCGGTGGAATCAGCGGAGCGATCGCAGGACCAATTTTCGGTCAACTTCTCGATAACTGGGGGGCGCGGCGATCATCATTTGTCGCCTGTCTGTCGTCGTTGGCATTTTCGCTTCCACTCGGGTTCATCACCGGAGCATGGGTCTTCGCCGTCGCTTGGACGATCGTTGGTGCACTCGTCGGATTCATCGTGGTGATCCTGCAAAACCTCGCAGCGATCGCTGTTCCCGACAACCGTGGTGGTGCGCTGTCATCGGTACTGTGCTTCCGGTTTGTCGGCCATGGACTCGGTCCGTTGCTATGGGTGCCGATGTTTGCCTGGAGCCCATCGTGGACGTTCGTGATCGCGTCCGGCCTCGGGCTTCTCACTCTCACCTCATTCGCCTCATCGGCGCAGTTGATGCAGCAACAACAGGACGCTGAGTAACTACACAGAGGCGAGATCGTACGTCGCAACCGTGCAACTCACGGCAAAAATGGGGATCGGCTCACAGAAATGCACAACTCCTTGTGCCCCTCCCGCTGCTGCAGAAACGGTGAGGTATGTACGAATCTCAAAACCGCCCTGGCCCGCATCGGCATAAACCTTCAAGTCGTTATACGCCTCATCGTCAAGCAGTGCGTCTTTATCGTTGCGGCACCAGCGATCCATGAAGTCGAGATCCCACTCCTCGTTGATCTTCCCAGAGTCAGGAGTCGCTGGCCAGTGAGAAATACCACCGGTGCCGATGATTGCGATGCGTTCAGGCATTGCCTCACACGCCCGGCGCATCGACTCACCAAACGCCCACGCCCGTTCGAGCGGCGCAAGGGGCGGCCCTTGACAGTTGATGTTTACAGGAATCACCGGAATGTCATAGTCAGGTGTGAGGAAGTTGAGCGGCACCATGATGCCGTGGTCAAACTTCCACTCTTCGGCATAGGCAATATCGGAACCTTTCATCACTTCGGTTATGAACCGTTGTGAGATATCACGATTGCCGGGCACCTGACGTCGTTCAAGGCCGAGCCAACTTGGGTCTTCGATTGGGCCCTCGTACGAATCGGCCATACCGATTGCAAACGACGGCATGTTGTTCATGAAGAAGTTCGCAAAGTGCTCGGCCGCAATGATGACTACAGCGTCTGGCTTCTCAGCTCGAAGATCATCACCCATTTGCCGAAAGGCATCATAAAAACGGTCACGAACATCTGGGTCAGCCATATGCGCACGACCGGTGATTCCGGGTGCGTGTGAGCACACACCAGCAAAAACCAGACTCATGAGGCACTCCCTTCAGACGATTGGTGAACCGGCGCAACAACGTCAGCGAGGCTGGTTGTCATTGCATACACACCCTCTCGCACAGGGCCGTAATTCGCAATTCCGTCGCGCATGCGCTGGAGGTAGTCCTGCCATTCGATCTGGTGAAACGCAGCAAAGTGCATAAGGATCTGTCCATTGACTCCAAGGTGAAACAACTTGCCGATATCGGGCTCAACGAGCGCAGATGTTTCGTCTTCGGTGAGGTCATATGGTTCGAGCACTGCGTGACGGTCTTCTTCGTAGGCGGACTGTAACGCCGGGGTGCGATTGAGTTCGTAGAGAAATTTCTGCACTGCGTACAGCGTCATGACCACTCCAAGTGCAGCGAGTTGGGGCCTCTGAACGTGATGTTCGGGAAGTAGTCAAACGTTTGGCCCTCGCTGAGACGCAATGTCGGCAAGCGCTCGGCAAGGAGTTCGAGGGCGATGCGTGCCTCCATTCGTGAAAGGCCGGCGCCAAGGCAGAAATGGATGCCTTTTCCGAAACTGATGTGCTTGTTTGCTCCGGCCCGAGTGATGTCGAACTCGTCAGGGTTCTCAAAATGGTTGGGCGAGTGGTTCGCTGACGCAAAGTTGAGCATCAACCTCGTTCCCGCAGGCACATCAACATTGCCGAGTGTGGTGTCTTGGGTGGTGACGCGTCGCCATGAAATCTGACTCGACTCATAGCGAAGCGTTTCTTCAACTGCGTTCACAGCGAGCGACGGGTCGTCGACAAGTGCCTGCCACTGATCACGACGTGGCAGTAAACACAGCAACGTGTTGCACATCAGGGCGGTCACCGGGTCGTGGCCGGCAAAACTGATGCCGTAGACCACCGACTCGACTTCGCTGTAGGAAATGCCGGTCGTGGCATCGGGGTCACGGTCGGGGCCCGAATCGGCCTCCCAGGCGTTGAGAAGTTCTGAGGTGAAATCGTCCTCACGCTGTTCGCGACGAGAGGCAACGAACTCCCGGCAGTAGCGCCAGTAGTCGAGCATGCCTTCCGCAATCGCAACCTGCTCGGTGTCGGTCGGGTGACCCCACGAGAACGCTTTGCGGTTGACGCACCATGACTTGATCATGCGGTCATCTTCAGGTGGAAATCCGATGAGCCTGAACACGATTTCAGCAGGAAGAGGAAATGCGAACTGCTGCACGAACTCTGCCGGCGACCCATTTCCGATCATTTCATCGAGCAGTTTGGTTGCCCGGCTCCGCATGTAGTCCTCGAGGGCTTTCAATCGTCGATTGCTGAACCCCTGACGAGTGAAGACCCTGATGCGAGCGTGATCGGGTTCTTGACGGTTTGACATCACCGCAACCGGGTTGAAGTCGGGGGCACCGAGCACATTCTGCGCAGCTGGACAGAGCGGCGCAATCGGGTCTTGCACGTTGCTCGACGCATACACATCGGGGGTCATAAAGACCTCTTCGATGAGATCCATGTCGGTGACAACAAGGTGACCGAGTTGTTCCGACCAGAACACTGAGTGTTCATCTCGCAGTTCGTTAGCGATCGGATACGGGTCGGTGAGATATTCGGTTGACAATGGCGACCATGTCGCATGCGCCGGACATCTGGGCGGCGCAGGGCCAAGTGATTCTGGTGCTTCGTGATAACTACCGGCCATGTTGGTCACCCCCTGAGAGCAACGTAGTCAGCGAATCATGTTCAGACAAGAGTCGAGCGCGATGACCTCTCATATGCCGATGTTCTCTCGGTCGTTGGGCCCTTGCCCGATCGTCAATAATTGAGGCGATGCCGCATATCACGATCGAGTTTTCCGCGAATACCTGCTCAACGATGGGAGGACCCACCGACATCGACGGGTTGGTCGATGCAGTTCATGATGCAGCGATCGATTCGGGTCTCGCACCGGTCGATGCGCTTCGCACCAGAGCGGTCGGTAGAAATCATGTCGCGATCGCTGATCGTCACGTTGACAATCGCTTTATTGCCGTTATTGCACGCATTGGGCCTGGTCGGAGTGATGAACAAAAGAAGCAACTTGCCGATGTGCTTATCGATGCGGTGGAGGACTTCATCGGGGCTGCGGCTGCGAGCACCACGATGTTGAGTTCAGAGGTTCAAGAGATCGACGCGGAGTTCCGAGTCAATCGCAACGGTGTTCGTGATCGAATGATTGAACGAAACGGAGGCTGACTATGGCCGCAGACAAAACCTTCGAGGCGTATGAACTAATTGCAGGAGAATCTCTTGCTCGTGTCACTACGCAGCCGGTTCAACATCTCATTGGTGGCCAGCGTCGCTCAAGCCTCGACGGGTCAACATTTGAGAACACGTCTCCGGTCGATGGTCGACCATTAGGAACGATTGCGTCGGCATCGGCGGCAGACATTGATGCCGCAGCCCAAGCGGCAGCCGATGCATTCGAGGAGTGGTCGCGCACGCCGGGTAAGGAGCGCAAACGCATTTTGCATCGTGTTGCGGATCTCATCGTTGAACATCGTGACGAGATCGCAACCGTGGAGTGCATCGATACTGGCCAAGCCATCAGATTCATGTCGGAGGCTGCGCTGCGAGGCGCCGAGAACTTCCGGTTTTTTGCTGACCACGCTCCTTCAGCATCAGATGGCCGGTCGATGCCCGATCAACATCATGTGAACTATTCGATGCGGCAACCAATCGGACCGGTCGGTGTCATCACCCCTTGGAACACACCGTTCATGTTGTCAACATGGAAGATCGCCCCCGCTCTGGCAGCTGGCTGCACGGTCGTGCACAAGCCGGCGGAGTGGAGCCCTCTTACCGCATCGCTGCTGAGCGAACTCGCCCTCGAAGCCGGTCTGCCCGCAGGTGTGCTCAACACGGTTCATGGCCTCGGTGAATCTGCAGGCAAGGCGCTGACCGAGCATCCGCTCATTCGTGCGATCGCATTTGTTGGCGAGTCAGCAACCGGTTCCCTCATTCAGGCGCAGGGAGCACCGACGCTGAAGCGGGTGCATTTCGAACTTGGCGGAAAAAACCCGGTGATCGTGTTCGACGATGCCGATCTCGAACGGGCTCTCGACGCGGTTGCGTTCATGATCTGGTCGCTCAACGGTGAACGCTGCACGTCATCGAGCCGAGTACTCATTCAGTCATCGATTCACGACGAGTTCGTGGCAAAACTCAAAGAGCGTGTCGCCACTCTTCCGGTCGGTCACCCGCTTGACCCGTCAACGGTGATTGGGCCGTTGATTCACCCGGTGCATTGCGAGAAGGTTCGTTCATATGAAGCAATTGCTCGTTCGGCGGGTGCTGATGTGACCGTCGGAGGTCTTGTGTCTGATCGCATCACGCTCGACGATGAGTCGTGTTTTGTGAGACCGATGTTGTTCAGCGATGCCGAGAACGACATGACGATCTCGCAAGAAGAGATCTTCGGGCCAGTACTCACCGCAATTTCGTTCGAAGATGAAGCCGACGCCGTTCGTATTGCGAACGATGTTGATTACGGCCTCGCCGGATACCTGTGGACTGGTGACACCGGTCGCGCTCATCGTGTTGCCCGTGACCTCGATGCGGGAATGATCTGGGTGAACAGTCAGAACGTTCGCCACCTGCCCACTCCGTTCGGGGGAGTGAAGGCGAGCGGAATCGGTCGAGACGGTGGCCCCGAGTTTTCTTTCGATTTCTATATGGAAACGAAGAACGTTGCGATTGCATATGACACGCATTCAGTGCCGCGACTCGGAGGGTGATGATGGGCCGAACGCTGAGTGATGAACAGATCGCCGAACTCGCCGCTGAGCATGAAGCGGCTCGCCAGTCGGCATCTTCGATCGACCCGGTCTCGCGCCGTTACCCCGATGTCACCTTGGAAGACGCCTATGCGATCCAAGCCGCATGGGTAGCGCTACAGGTCGAGTCGGGCTCAGTAGTTCGCGGCAAGAAGATCGGTCTCACCAGCCGAGCGATGCAGCAGGCGAGTACTCGCGATGAGCCGGACTACGGGAGCTTGTTCGTCTTCATGTTCATCGCGAACGGTGGGTCGCTCGTGCGGGCCAATCACGTCGACCCGAAGATTGAAGTCGAGTTGGCGTTCGTGTTGAGCGACGACCTCAACGGTGCTGATGTCGCCGCGCAAGATGTGTATGACGCAACCGACCACGTCGTCGCTGCTCTCGAACTCATCGACGCTCGTTCCTACCGGGTGCACCCTGATGACGGTGTGAGCAGAACGGTTCGCGACACCATCGCTGACAACGCCGCTAACGCGGGCATTGTCGTTGGCGATGTGAAGATGCCAGTCGATGAAGTTCGACATGGTGAGCTGAGATGGGCTGGAG
>JAAXJF010000071.1:34840-43610 GCA_012269985.1 Acidimicrobiaceae bacterium | reverse complement strand
AATCGAGCAGCTGCAACTGAACAGCCGAGTCCGCGTTGTTGACCATCGTCGCTGGGTTCGGCCCAGAAAAGTCAAGAATGACCTCAAGTTGTTGCTAGATGCTCTGAACGTTGTGTTCAAGTTCGTCTCGGGTCAGCAGATTTCGTTCCTCTGAGCGACCGCTTGGGTCACCGACCATTCCAGTGGCTCCCCCCGCCAGTGGAAACACCCGGTGGCCATTCATCTGAAATCGGCGCAAACCGACTTGTCCGAGGAGATGCCCCACATGCAACGAATCAGCCGTCGGGTCAAAACCGACATAGCCCCCGATCGGACCCGAATTCAAACGGGCCGCAAACTGTGTTCGATCGGTGGTGTCGTGAATCAGCCCACGGGCCTCGAGCTCGGCAGTGAAATCCATACAGCGAATATCGTGCCACGACTCGGCACCAGAACCGACATCGCCGAACATCTACGCTTCGAGAATGTCGACGGGTGCCTCCGACCGCGAGATCGCAGCCATGTTTCACGAGTTTTCAGAAGCTGGGAGCCCGAGGGCGCCCTTTTGCGCCAATATCGCCCACGCAATTGGTGACGGTTTTGGGCCAGCAGTTCGCAACTTGCTCGATTACGCGCCCCAGCCACAGCAGCGACCGGTGCTGCTTCTCGCCGCAATCCATTACCTCGTCTTGCAGCACCAAAACACGGCGCTCTCTCAGAGATACCCCTCGGTGACGGGAACACCTCACAGGGCGTCGCTCGACCGAACCGAACTCGCAGCCGACCTTCACGAGTTTTGCGACTCCTACCACGACGAACTCATCGACCTCGTGCGCACACGGCATACCCAAACCAACGACATCTCACGCTCGGCACTGCTTCGTCTTGCGCTCGCACAACAACCAATTATCGAGAACTCAACTCTCATCGACGTGGGATGTTCGGCGGGACTCAATCTCCATCTCGATGCATATCACTGCGCGTACACCGCAGAGAACGGCTCATGGGCAACATCCGCCGGCCATACGGTTGCTCCGGCTCTTCGCTGCAGCGTGAGGGCCGAAGCACCACCTGACATAGAAATTGGCACCTTTGCTGGCCGCATCGGATTTGACCCTCACCCGATTGACGTAAACACCGATGACGCCATGTGGCTGCTCGCGTGCGTGTGGCCAGATCAACTCGACCGCATTGAACGCCTCAAAGAAGCAATCGCCTGGGCGAAGGCCCACCCGGTCGACCTTCGCACCGCAGATGCTCTCACCGCCCTCACCAAGATCGAAGCAATGCACGATGATCACCTCACCATCGTCAACTCATGGGTGCTGTCGTACCTGAGCCTCGATGACCAGCACTCCTATCGGCAACGGCTCGAAGCGATCGGACGAAGACGAAATCTCACATGGGTCTATCTCGAGCAGCCCTCAACGACCCCTGCACTGCAACACGATGAACAGATTGCTCGTGACCCGCAGCGATCTGAACTCACCGCAGTGACCCGAATCGACTGGAACAATGGGGACTCACATGTACGCCATTTCGGAACCATGCACCCTCATGGCTATTGGTTTCACCCAAGCACGCGCTGACACCGCACCGCTCGCCATCAACTCCCTGAGTTGACGAAGCCGATCACCGAGTCAGCAATCATCTGAACCGCAATCGCTGCGAGAAGCAGTCCGGCAATACGGCTCAACAGCAAGATCCCCGAACGCCCGAGCACACGATTCACAAGTTCAGCAAACCTCATCATGAGGTAAACCAATACGAGAACGACGGCAAGTGCGCCGGCAATGGACCAGCGTTCGCGAGCCGTCGAGGAGTTTTGGACGAACACGATCGCAGCAACGATCGCACCCGGACCGGCAAGGAGCGGCGTTCCTAAAGGAACCATCGCGACCGCAACATGATCGATGGGGGCCGCCTCCGCATCATCGTCATCACTCGTCAACAACTGCAACGCCACAAGTAACAGCAAAAGACCACCGGCGCCCTGCAATGCCGGCACCGACACATCGAGAAAGCCGAGCACTTGGCGGCCGCCAACTGCGAAACCTGCGATCACCAATGCCGCTGTTACCACCGCAAGAAGCGCGGAGCGAGACCTTTGCTTAGGTGAAAGACGTCGAGTTACCGACAGAAAAATAGGGACATTTCCGATCGGGTCCATGATCACGAGCGTCGTGACAAATACTGCGCCAAAGGTCACCGTCATACCCTTAACCCACCTCGTCCAACCGCGCCACCGCCTCACAGAGCTTCTCAGAAAAAGCCGCAATCTGAACGGCGACAGGCGACGGGCCAGCTCCACCCGGCGATGTCCTCATGTTGGTGGCACCACCCGGCTCGAAATATAGGGCACACTCAGGACCAATTTCTGTGATTGCGAGAGCACGAAGTTGCCCCTCACCGCTCAAATGACGCCGAACCAACTGCCCCACCTCAGCATGCGCCTGACGGAACGGAACACCATTGCGAACGAGATGCTCCGCAAGGTCAGTCGCAACGAGAAGTTCGGCATCAGCTGCCGCCGCCATTCGTTCGGTATCAAACTCAGCGGTGCTGATCATGCCTGCAATGGCTGCGAGCGCAAGCACAGTGTGCTCAACCGAGTCGAAGAGCGGTTCTTTGTCTTCCTGCAGGTCACGGTTATACGCAAGTGGAAGCGCCTTCAACGTGGCAAGCACACCCGTGAGATTGCCAATCAGTCGGCCTGACTTTCCGCGTGCGAGTTCAGCAATGTCAGCATTCTTCTTCTGCGGCAACATCGACGAACCGGTCGCATAGGCATCATCTAGACGAGCGAAGCCGAACTCTTCAGACGTCCACAGCACCCACTCTTCACCTATACGCGAAAGATGAATACCGATGAGCGAAAGGTCGAACAGCGTTTCGGCCACAAAATCACGATCGCTCACCGCATCAAGCGAGTTGGTGAATACGGCAGCGAAACCGAGATCTTCAGCAGTGAGGGCTGGGTCGATCTCAATTGACGTGCCCGCTAACGCCCCAGCGCCAAGAGGCGACACATCGAGACGACGATGCGCATCGACGAGGCGATCAAAGTCACGATGCAACGACCAGGCGTGAGCCAATAGATGGTGCGCAAGCATGACCGGCTGCGCGCGTTGCAGGTGCGTGTAGCCCGGCAGGTACGCATCACCGGCCTGACGAGCCCGATCAAGCAGCACGCGCTGAAGGCTGACGACACCGGATGCAACCTCAGCAATCGCCTGCTTGGTCCACAATCTCAGATCTGTTGCAACCTGATCATTACGGCTACGCGCTGTGTGCAGACGCGCCCCAGCATCTCCGGCAATCTCGGTAACCCGCCGCTCAACCGCAGTGTGAATATCTTCATCGCCGTCACGAAACTCAAACGTTCCATCGGAGAACTCTTGGTGGACGACCTCAAGGGCATTAAGCACGATCTCAACCTCGTCAGGTGACAAGACACCTGCGCGACCTAAACCGCGAACATGTGCCTTCGAGCCCTGGATGTCGACGTCCCACAGCCGGCGATCGAACGGAAGGCTGACGGTGTAGGTCATTAACGACTCTGCAGGACCGCCTGCGAAACGGCCGTGCCATAGCGAATCTGAACTCTTCTTGTCACCCATAGTTCACTCCTCCATCAATCCCTGCGAGTTCGCGCAGATGCGCAGCGAGTCGTTGCCCAGTTGAGTTTTCAGCGGCAATGCAAATAACGGTGTCGTCTCCTGCGACTGTGCCGATGAGACCATGAACCGCACTGCGGTCAAGGGCCGAGGCGACGACATGAGCACATCCTGGCGGGGTGCGCACCACCACCAGATTTGACGAGCTGGTGACCTCACCAACCCATTCGCCCATGACGCGACGTAGTTGCTCTAACGGAGCAACCCGGTCTAGGGCAAACTCGGGCAACGCGTAGACCGACGAACCCGACGCGGTTCGCACTTTGATCGCTCCGAGGTCGTCGAGGTCACGCGACACCGTCGCTTGCGTTGCAGATACATGTTCAGACAACAGCATCTCTACGAGTTGGGCCTGATTGCCCACCTCATGTTGCTCGATGAAACGAGTAATTAATTGCTGCCGGCGAGCCTTCGCACTCAACGCACACCCCCAAGAAACGCCAATGCGCCCCGGGCCGCATGCATGCGGTCGTGACCTTGACGGATCACCCGTGACGCCGGACCGTCGATCACCGATGCAGCAACCTCATAGCCACGGTAGGCCGGGAGGCAGTGCATGAAAATGGCACCATCGGCCGCAAGGCTCATAAGCCCATCGGTCACGCTGTAGTCAGCGAAGATATTGCGACGTTCTTCGACCTCATCTTCTTGACCCATCGACACCCACGTGTCGGTATGAACCGCATCTGCACCTGTAACGGCCTCAGCCGGGTCATCGGTTGATGCAACGTCTCCAGGCCCGAGCTGCGACAACCTGTCACATTCCGCCCTTGACGGCTGAAACCCATCGGGACACGCAAACCTCACCGACATGCCTGACATCATGCACACTTCGCCGAGCGACCGAGCCACATTGTTGTAATCACCAACCCAGGCAACGCTTCGACCCGAGAGCGCACCAAATTCGTGGCGCATCGTTCGCACATCGGCGAGCGCCTGTAGCGGGTGCGACCAATCGGACAACATGTTGATGACGGGCACCGTTGACAGCGCAGCCATTCGATCGACCACACCATGAGAAAACACACGTGCTGCAACCATTACGTGATATCCCTCGAGGATCTGAATGACATCTTCAACCGACTCACGAGTATCAAGGCCAACCTCTTCACCACGGGTGTAGACGGGGTGACCGCCGAGTTGAACAACTGCCATCTCCATTGATTGGCGCGTCCGGTTTGAAGGCTTTTCAAATATCAACGCGACGCCGCCGGCGAGAGGACGTCCGAGGTCATCAATTGAGCGATCTGAAAGATCTCCAATGAGAGCCAGTTCGTCAACCGACAGATCAACAATGTTGAGGAGGTGACGCACGGTCATGGCGCAGCCTTCACGGTTGCGATCGCTGAGAGAAGAATTCCCATTGCCTCTTCGATTTCGCCGTCCGAAACTGTCAGCGGTGGTGCGATTCGAATAGTTGCTGCATTTACCGCATTGACGATGAGTCCGTTCGCGAGCGCTTCGGCCGCCACATCACCTGCGATGATGCCCTCTTCAAGCGCAACGCCGAGAAGCAACCCGTTGCCGCGAACACCAGTAACCCCGTCAGCGCCATCGAGCATTGCCCGAATCTTCGACTCGCCAGCTCGAGCGAGTGAACACGCATCGAGCCGCTTCATCTCACTAATCACGGCTTCAACCGCTGCAGTTGCGAGAGCCGTCCCGCTGTACGTGCTGCCGTGATCTCCGGGAACGAATGCAGCTGCAACTCCAACGGGTGCCCAGCAGGCACCGATCGGCATGCCATTACCCATCGCCTTTGCGAGGGTGACAACGTCGGGCGACACCCCTGAATGTTCGAACCCGAACCACTCGCCAGTACGAGCAAAGCCGGTCTGCACTTCGTCGATCATCATCAACGCACCCTTACGGGTGCAGATCTCGCGCACGCCTTCGAGATAACCATCGGGGGCAGGGTTCACTCCCCCTTCGCCCTGGATTGACTCCAGGAAGACCGCTCCAACAGTTTCATCGACGGCGGCTTCAATCGCGTCGAGGTCTCCCCATGGCACGTGGATAAACCCATCGGGCATCGGCGCAAACGGCTCATGCTTTGCCGGCTGGCCGGTCGCCGCCAACGTTGCAAGAGTTCGCCCGTGGAACGAACCCAACGCGGTCACCACCTTGTGTCGACCGGGCCCGGCGTGCTTGCGAGCAAGTTTCAGCGCGCACTCATTTGCCTCGGCACCTGAGTTAGTGAAGAACACTTGGCCCGCACGTCCTGTTGCGTCGGTGAGCAAACCGTCAATCGACATCGCAGCTGCAGTCGCGACCGGATTTGCGAAGAAGTTGCTGACGTGCACCAGCTTTCTTGCCTGGTCGGCAATTGCGTCAGCAACGACTGGATGTGAGTGTCCGAGCGAGACGACTGAGATCCCGGCAAGAAAGTCGAGATAACGGGTGCCATCGGTGGCGAACACCTCTGTTCCGTCTCCTCGTTCAAGCATGAGCGCGGGTGGACCAAACACCGGCATGAATGGGCAGTGCCCCACGGCAGTATCGGTGTCGAATGTGTGTCCCATCTCAATCTCCGTTCTGTGATGCGGGCATCTGGACCATCGTGCCAACGCCGGCGTCGGTAAAAAGTTCGAGCAGTAGAGCATGGGGGGTGCGACCGTCAAGAATGTGAGCTCGGCCAACCCCGTTGCGGACAGCAGAAATACAACTTGCCACCTTCGGGATCATGCCCCCGTCGATGGTGCCGTCGCTGATGAGTTGCTCAAGTTCGTCAGGGGTGGTCTGTCGAATGAGCGATGCAGCATCAGCGATGTCGCGCCGAAGGCCATCGATATCGGTGAGATACACCAACTTCTCTGCGCCGAGCGCAGCTGCAATCTCACCCGCCACGGTGTCGGCGTTGATATTGAATGCCTGACCTTCGGCATCGGCACCGACCGTCGCGACAACAGGTATGAATTCATCGTCGAGCAACCGCTCTAAGACGTCAGGATTGATCGATGAGATATCGCCGACGAAACCGAGTTCAGGGTTGCGTGCGACCGCCCTAATGAGACCTCCGTCTTCTCCGCTCACCCCGACTGCGTAATCACCGTGCACATTGATCGCTGAGACAATCTGCGGATTCACCTGCCCAATGAGCACCATCCGAGCAATGTCGACAGTCTCCGCATCTGTCACCCGCAGCCCATCTTTAAATTCGGCTGTCTTGCCCAGGCGACCCATCAATTCACTGATTTGGGGGCCACCGCCATGGACGACGACCGGGCGCATGCCAACTAACCGCATCATCACGATGTCGGTAGCGAATACTGAAAGGGCATCCTCACCCGACGTTCCGGCGAGGGCGTTGCCGCCATATTTCACGACGATGGTGCGACCAGCGAAACGCCGAATGTATGGCAATGCTTCGACGAGAATGGCGGCGCGTTGAGCAGCGACATCGGTCATGGTGCAACTCCTATCCGGTCGAGCCCTGAGGTTTCGTCGATGCCGAGTGCAACGTTGAGGGCCTGAACCGCTCCACCCGACGCTCCTTTCGCAAGGTTGTCGAGCGCGGAAATGGTGATGATGGTGTCGGTTCGTTCGTCGTAGCGACCGGTGACGAGAACAAGGTTTGACCCGAGGGTGGCCTTGGTACTCGGAATTCCGTCGATGACTTCGACGAACGGCTCGTCTGCGTATGTTGCTTGCAGTCTCTCGATCACTGCCTGTTGCGACCTTGCGGCGTCATTGGCCGGCGTCGAGTAACAGGTTGCGAGGATGCCTCGATTCATTGGCAAGAGGTGCGGGGTGAACAGCACCTGAGTGCCGATCTCTTGTTCCATCTCTGGTGTGTGCCGGTGTCGGAGGAGTCCGTAGGCAGTGAAGTTTTCATCGACGGTGGTGAAAGCGTAAGCGAGGTCCTCTTTTCGACCTGCTCCGGTCACGCCACTTGCCGCATCGACGATCACCGTGTCGGTGCTGATGAGACCCTTGTCAACCAATGGGCGAACCGCGATGATCGCAGCCGTGACATAACACCCAGGGGTTGCAATCAACGTTGCGTTCACCAGCTCGTCTCGGTGGAACTCAGGCAGGCCATACACCGCGGCCGCAAGCGCTGCGGGCTGATCGTGGTCAAAGCCGTAGTACACCGGATATCGCGATGCATCGGTCAACCGGAACGCAGCGCTGAGATCAACGATGTGGCCGATTCGATCAGACAACGCAGGAACGATCTCCATCGATGCCTCATGCGGCAGACCCAAGAACACCACGTCGAGGCCGTCGAGTTGGTCGATGTCGAACTCCGAGAATGTCGCACCACTATGCGCTGCGGCCATTGATGGATACAGGTCAGCGACACGCTCACCTGCCTGCGAGGCCGCCTGCAGCACTTTTGCGTGCAACGCTGGATGCCGGTCAATCACTCTTAGCAGTTCTGCTCCGGTGAACCCTGAAGCGCCGACCACACCAACCGATTTCGCGTTAAGAGAAATGTTGTTCCCACCCATAATGAATGAGTATACATAATATCGAATAGAAATTCGTTATTTCTAGATGCCCGAATACCTCACCGGTAACATTGCTCGCATGTTCACCCGCGAGGCACGGAGCCAACTCCTTGTGGCCTCGCCTCCTCTCGACGACCCAATCTTTGACCGGTCGGTGGTCTACGTCATCGATCACAACGATGAGGGTGCCATCGGCGTTGTCATCAATCGTCCACTGGCCGACCCCGATCTTGAACCGATCTCACGTTGGAGCGAGTCGCTCACAGAACCACCGGTGGTCTTCAACGGAGGCCCCGTCGACCCCTCTGCCCTCATCGCTCTCGGCGTCACTCACGGCACCGTTGACACAGAGATTGAAGGTGCTGTTCAGGTGGCTGATCGAGTGTGGTCAATCGACCTTGCCGGCGACCCTGCGATCATCGGCCCTCACTTTGCCGGCATCCGAATTTTCAGCGGATATGCAGGCTGGTCCTCTGGTCAACTCGACGCAGAAATCGATGCCGGGGGCTGGATCGTCGTGGCTGCAGAAACCAATGATGTCATAAACTATGCAAGGTCAAAGTTGGAACGTAAAAAGCTCGATCTTGTTATTGCTAATGATGTTTCTGATCAGAGTATTGGTTTTAACAGCAATGAGAACAGGGTAACTCTCGTCTCTAC